>NZ_JBSFNM010000002.1:0-332343 GCF_053587085.1 Kitasatospora sp. NPDC003701 | reverse complement strand
GCGGCCGCCGCCCGCCAGGGGTTCCGCCACGGTGTCGCTTCCTTCCTCGAACTGGTCTGCCTGGAACGGGCGGCCGACGCCGGCCCCAGCGAGGCGCCCGGCGAGCGGGTGGCCGAAAACCGCCTCCGGCACGGCCGGAAAGGTGAGGTGACGGATCCGCCCGGCGGCCCGGTCCACCAGGTGGACTCCGGGTGGGCCCTGAGTGCTGGTCAGTGCCCGCCGGAAGTGATCGAACCTTTCGGGCGGCAATGAAAACCGTCGTCGGTAGTTCCCACGCCCGTAACACGGACGGCGGTCCGACGGATGAACGGACCCGGTAGCTAATCGGCCAATCCGTGGCATGCATCTGTCATTAACGGCTCGTTTGCTGCCACGATTCCCCCGGCTGCAGACGAGGGGGCCCCACCCCCCGGTGCGGCTGTCCCAGGTCAGGTACAGCGCCTCTTCCTGTCAGCAACTGCTCGGCAAACTGCTCCGCAACCGCACCCGCGCCGCGCACCCGGCGGCGGGGGCCCCCACTGCGCCGCAACCCTGCGGCCAGGTTCTCTCCACCGCACGCGCACCCCGCGGCGGTCGGAAAAGGAGTCCGCATGTCGCGTTACACCCAGGCTCGGAAGGCAGCGGTTGTCATGGCCGCCTCCACCGCGCTGCTGGTGACCGGTATCCCCGTCATCGCGCAGGCCGCCACCCCGGACGCGCCGGCTGCCGTCGCCGCCCAGCAGGCGAGCCGCGCCCAGCTGATCGCCTCCGCGACCCAGCAGACCGCCACCCTCGCCCAGGCCCTCGGCCTCGGCAGCGAGGAGAAGCTGGTCACCAAGGACGTCGTCCAGGACGCCAACGGCGCCCGCCACCTGCGCTACGAGCGCACCTACGCCGGACTTCCGGTGCTCGGCGGCGACCTGATCGTCCACCAGGACGCCACCGGCGCCACCCAGGGTGTGACCAAGGCCGCCGAGGCCGCTCTGACCGGTGTGAGCACCACGCCGAAGCTGGCCGCGCCGGCCGCGCAGTCGGCCGCGCTCGCCGCCGAGTCGGGCGCCTCGCTGGAGAACGCGCCCCGCCTGGTGGTCTGGGCCGCCGACAACAGCCCGCGGCTGGCCTGGGAGACGGTCGTCGCCTCCACCGAGTCGGACGGCACCCCGAGCAAGCTGCACGTGGTCACCGACGCGACCTCCGGCCAGGTCATCCAGAAGTTCGAGGGCGTCAAGACCGGCACCGGCAAGGGCGTCTTCGTCGGCAACGTCACCGTCGGCACGACGCAGTCGGGCTCGACGTACCAGCTCAAGGACGGCACCCGCGGTGGGATGTACACCACCAACCTGAACCACGGGACCACGGGCACCGGCACCCTGTACACCAAGTCCACCGACAGCTGGGGCGACGGCACCGTCGCCAACAGCGAGTCCGCCGCGGTCGACGCCCACTTCGGCGTCTCGGCGACCTGGGACTACTACAAGAACACCTTCGGCCGCAACGGCATCCGCAACGACGGTGCCGGCGCCTACAGCCGCGTCCACTACGGCCAGAACTACGTCAACGCGTTCTGGGACGACACCTGCTTCTGCATGACGTACGGCGACGGCGACGGCAACACCCACCCGCTGACCGAGCTCGACGTCGCGGGCCACGAGATGAGCCACGGCGTCACCGCCGCCACGGCCAACCTCAACTACTCGGGTGAGTCCGGCGGCCTCAACGAGGCCACCTCGGACATCTTCGGCACCATGGTCGAGTTCTACGCCAACATCCCCACCGACAACCCCGACTACCTCATCGGTGAGTTGATCAACATCAACGGGGACGGCACCCCGCTGCGCTACATGGACAAGCCCTCCAAGGACGGCGGCTCCGCCGACTACTGGTCCTCCACCGTCGGCAACAAGGACGTCCACTACTCCTCGGGCGTCGCCAACCACTTCTTCTACCTGCTGTCCGAGGGCAGCGGCGCGAAGGTCATCAACGGCGTCAGCTACAACTCGCCGACCCAGGGCAACATCACCGTCACCGGCATCGGCCGGGACAAGGCCGCGGCGATCTGGTACAAGGCCCTCACCACCTACATGACCTCCACCACCAACTACGCCGCGGCGCGCACCGCGACGGAGAAGGCGGCCACCGACCTCTACGGCGCGGGCAGCCCCGAGCTCCTCGCGGTCGGCACCGCCTGGGCGGGCGTCAACGTCGGTACCGTGCCCACCAACCCGGGTGGCGTCACCGTCACCAGCCCGGGCAACCAGAGCACCAAGGTCGGCACCGCGGTCAGCCTGAGCATCAAGGCCAACGGCGGCACCGCGCCGCTGACCTACTCGGCCACCGGCCTGCCGGCCGGCTTGTCGATCAACGCCTCGACCGGCCTGATCAGCGGCACCCCGACCGCCGTCGGCACGTCCAACGTGACCGTCACGGCCAAGGACGCGGCGAACAAGACCGGCACCGCGAGCTTCACCTGGACCGTCACCGACAGCAGCAGCACCTGCACCCCGGCGCAGCTGCTCGGCAACGCCGGCTTCGAGACCGGTAGCGCCGCGCCGTGGACCGCCTCCAGCGGTGTCGTCGACAACAGCGCCTCGCAGGCCGCGCACGGCGGTTCGTGGAAGTCCTGGCTGAACGGCTACGGCTCCACCCACTCGGACAACCTCTCGCAGACGGTGACCATCCCGGCCGGCTGCAAGGCCTCGCTCAGCTTCTACCTGCACATCGACACCGCGGAGTCCGGCTCCACGGTGTACGACAAGCTGGCCGTCACGGTCAACGGCACCGCGCTGAAGACCTACTCCAACGTGGACGCGGCCGCCGGCTACCAGCTGCGCACCTTCGACCTCTCGTCCTACGCGGGCCAGACGGTCACCCTGAAGTTCGCCGGCACCGAGGACGCCTCGCTGCAGACCAGCTTCGTGATCGACGACACCTCGATCGCCACCAGCTGACCCCCGCCCCGGCGGTCGGCAGGGCCCGGTAGGGCCCGGTAGAACCAAGCAGGACAGGGAGCAGGGCCCGGCAGCCACGGCTGTCGGGCCCTGCGTCCGTCCGTGCGGGGGGTCGGGTGTGCGTGCCGCCGTCGAACGCGGGTGCGTGAGCTTTCGGAAACCGGTCGGCAACTGCGGGGCAACCGCCGGGCAACACGAAACACGGGCGAAACGTGTCCGTCCGCAACCAGAAATCCGTCCTCGCGACACTCTCCCAATCGACCCGCGCTCCCCCCTGGCGCGGGCCCGTGGGAAGGCACGCCCCTATGTTCCTGGCTGACCCGTCGCCCGGCCTCGACACCGGTGACACCGCCTGGCTGCTGGCCAGTACCGCCCTCGTCCTGCTGATGACCCCCGGCCTCGCGCTGTTCTACGGCGGCATGGTCCGCACCAAGAGCGTGCTCAACATGATCATGATGAGCTTCGTCTCCATCGCCGTGGTCACCGTGGTCTGGCTGCTGGCCGGCTACTCGCTCGCGTTCGGCCCGGACGTCGGCGGCTGGGGCCTGATCGGCGGCACGGACCACCTCGGGATGGCCGGAATCACCCCCTCCTCGCTCACCGGGCACGTCCCCACGGTGCTGTTCGCCACCTTCCAGCTGACCTTCGCGATCATCACCGCCGCGCTGATCAGCGGCGCCATCGCCGACCGCGCGCGGTTCGGTTCCTGGGTCGCCTTCACCGCCGTCTGGACGCTGCTGGTCTACGTCCCGGTGGCGCACTGGGTGTTCGCGCCCGGCGGGTGGATCCTGTCGAGGCTCGGCGCGCTCGACTTCGCCGGCGGCACCGTGGTCGAGGTCAACTGCGGCGCCAGCGGCCTGGCCCTGGCCCTGCTGCTCGGCCCCCGGATCGGCTTCCGGAAGGAGGCGATGCGCCCGCACAGCCTGCCCCTGGTGCTGCTCGGCGCGGGCCTGCTCTGGTTCGGCTGGTTCGGCTTCAACGCGGGCTCGGCGCTGGGCGCCAACGGCCTGGCCGCGTCCGCCCTGCTCAACACCCAGGCGGCCGGCTGCACCGGGCTGCTCGGCTGGCTGCTGGTCGAGAAGCGCCGGGACGGCCACGCCACCACGCTGGGCGCCGCCTCCGGCGCGGTGGCCGGCCTGGTCGCCATCACCCCCTCCTGCGGGAGCGTCGACCTGGTCGGTGCGCTGGTGATCGGGCTGGCGGCGGGCGTGGTCTGCTCGTACGCCGTCAGCTGGAAGTTCCGCTTCGGCTTCGACGACTCGCTGGACGTGGTGGGCGTGCACTTCGTGGCCGGCGTCATCGGCACCGCGCTGATCGGCCTCTTCGCCAGCGCGGCGATGACCGGCGGCCCGATCGGCCTGCTGCACGGCGGGGGCCTCGGCCAACTCGGCAAGCAGCTGGTCGCGGTGGCCGCCGTCGCGGTGTACGCCTTCGCCATGACGTACGGGATCGGGCGGGCGATCGACCGGGTGATGGGCTTCCGGGCCACCGAGGAGCACGAACTCACCGGCCTGGACCTCGCCGTGCACGCCGAGACCGCGTACGATCACGGCGTCCTGGGCCACGGTACGACCGCCCACGCCACCACCGTGCTCACGCACTCGTCCGACAGGACCCCCGCCGCATGAAGCTGATCACCGCGATCGTCAAGCCGTTCAAGCTGGACGAGGTCAAGAACGCCCTGCAGGCCATCGGCGTGCACGGACTGACCGTCACCGAGGCCAGCGGGTACGGGCGCCAGCACGGGCACACCGAGGTCTACCGGGGTGCCGAGTACCGGATCGACCTGGTGCCCAAGGCCCGGATCGAGGTGGTGGTCGAGGACGCCGACGCCGAGCAGGTGATGGAGGAGATCGTCCGCGCCGCCCGGACCGGGAAGATCGGCGACGGCAAGGTCTGGGCGGTGCCGGTGGAGACCGTCGTCCGGGTCCGCACCGGCGAACGCGGGCCGGACGCCGTGTAGTTCGGGCGCCCGTCCGGGGGCGGCGGCCGTCACGGGCCCCCGCCACCCGTCGGCGGCGGTCTGCCCCCGCCGCCCGCGTGCGAACGGCGGTTCGGCCCTGGTGCGGCGCGGGCCGGGCGGTGGGTCGTCCGGCCCGCGCGGCGTGCCGTTGGCACGATCGGCGCCACCCGGGCGCCGTCCGGGCGGGACGCCCGGATGCGAGGGGCCGTCCCCGCCGCCGCGCGGCCGGCCCCGGACCGGGAACATCTCGGCGGGAGTGGCCCGGACGAGGTCCTGGGCCCGTGCCGGCCGCCGCACCTCAGGTGGGCGCCCCGGAAGAGCCGTCCGGCCCGGTCGGGCGCGAACTCCTCGAAGTCGCCCCGCCCTGCTCATGCCGGCCCCCGCGTGCCGCCCGCCGGCCGCCCGCCGGCGTCGCCGCTGTCCACGCCGCGGCCCCCGCGTGCCGCCCGTCGGCCACCGCTGTCCACGCCGCGGCCCCCGCGGGCCGCCCGCCGGCCGTCCACCGCTGTCGCCGCTGTCCACGCCGCGGCGCACGGGAAAGTCGCACACGAGCTTTCCGGAGCTGCAGAAACGTTGTTCCCAAGGCCTTGACGGGCCCTCACCGCGACCTTAGGTTCAGCGCTGCAAGTTTCCAGCAAGTTTCAGCAATCTTTCACGAGCGGTACCCCAGGCTGCCCCCACCCCAGCCCCCAGGAGACATCGTGGTCACCTACGCCCCCACCCGCCGGCCTGCCCGGACGGTCGGCGCGCTCACCGCCTCGGCGGCGCTCGCACTCTCGCTCACCGCGGCGTTCGGCGCCGCCCCCACCGCCCAGGCCGCCCCGCCGGGCAACGGCAAGGACGTCACGGCCACGCTCTTCGAGTGGCGCTTCGCCTCCGTCGCCAAGGCCTGCACCGACACCCTCGGTCCGAAGGGCTACGGCTTCGTCGAGGTCTCGCCGCCCCAGGAGCACATCCAGGGCGGCCAGTGGTGGACGTCCTACCAGCCGGTGAGCTACAAGATAGCCGGGCGCCTCGGCGACCGGGCGTCCTTCAAGAGCATGATCGACACCTGCCACGCGGCGGGCGTCAAGGTGATCGCCGACTCGGTGATCAACCACATGTCGGCCGGCTCCGGGACGGGCACCGGCGGCACGAACTACACCAAGTACACCTACCCCGGGTACTACCAGGACCAGGACTTCCACTCCTGCCGCACCGCGATCAGCAACTACGCCGACCGCTCGAACGTGCAGAACTGCGAACTGGTCAACCTCTCCGACCTGAACACCGGCAGCGGCTACGTCCAGCAGACCATCGCCGGCTACCTGAACGACCTGGCCTCGCTCGGCGTCGACGGCTACCGGATCGACGCGGCCAAGCACATCGCCGCCGCCGACCTCGCCGCGATCAAGGCGAAGACCGCCAACCCCAACGCCTACTGGGTGCAGGAGGTCATCTACGGCGCGGGCGAGCCGATCCAGCCCACCGAGTACACCGGCACCGGCGACGTCGACGAGTTCCGCTCCGGCACCTGGCTGAAGAGCGCCTTCCAGGGCGGCCGGATCGCCGACCTCGCCGGCTGGGGCTCCGGGCTGCTGCCGGGCGACAAGGCCCGCACCTTCGTCGACAACTGGGACACCGAGCGCAACGGCTCCACGCTGACCTACAAGGACGGCTCCGCGTACACCCTGGCCAACGTCTTCATGCTGGCCAACCCCTACGGCTCGCCCAACGTCTACTCCGGCTACGCCTTCTCCGGCCACGACGACGGCCCGCCGAACGGCGGCACCGTCAACGCCTGCTACAGCGACGGCTGGAACTGCACCCACGCCTGGCGCCAGGTCGCCAACATGGTGGGCTTCCGCAACGCGGTGGCGGGTACCGGGATCACCAACTGGTGGTCCAACGGCAACAACGCGATCGCCTTCGGGCGCGGCGGCAAGGGCTTCGTGGCGATCAACCGCGAGCCGGGCCCGGTCACCCAGACCTTCCAGACCTCGCTGCCGGCCGGCTCCTACTGCGACGTCCAGCACGGTGACCCGACGTCCGGCGGCTGCAGCGGCCCGTCCTACACCGTCGGTCCGGACGGCCGCTTCACCGCCACCGTCGGCGCGGGCGACGCGGTCGCCCTGTACGTGGGCGCTCCCGGCAGCGCCGGCGGCGGCACGCCGGTGAGCGGCGGCGCGTCCTTCGCGGTCAACGCGACCACCGTCCTCGGGCAGAACATCTTCGTGGTCGGCAACACCGCGGCGCTCGGCGCCTGGGACCCGGCCAGGGCGCTGCCGCTCTCCTCGGCCGCCTACCCGGTCTGGAAGCTGGACGTGGCGCTGCCGGCCGGGACGGCCTTCGAGTACAAGTACGTCCGCAAGGACGCCTCCGGGGCCGTGACCTGGGAGTCCGGCGCCAACCGGACGGCGACGGTGCCGGCGTCGGGCGGCGTGGTCCTGAACGACACCTGGCGCGGCTGATCCCCCGTGACGGCCGCCGCCCGCCCCCTGCGTCGGGTGGGCGGCGGCCGTCAGCGCGCCGCCCGGGGATTCCCCCGCGCGAGTGGCCCGGCGCGGTTCGGCCCGCCGGGACGGGCGGACGCTGCCAGCATCACGGGATGAGAACCACCCCCGCCGTCCTCGACGTCGAGCTCTGCGGCGGCCGCTGGGACGGCCACCGCAAGCGGGTCAACGCCGTGGCCCCGCCGCCCTCGCTGCGGATGGTGCTGCGGGCCGAACTGCCCGCCGCCGAGGCCGGCGAGTACTGGCCGACCACCAGCGTCTACCGGCTGGACGGGACCGGCGGCCGGCGGCGCTACCGCTACTCCCACGACGAGTAGCGCCCGGCGCACGGTGCCCGCCGGGTCAGCCCCGCCCGATGTACGGCATGGTGGTCGCCATCACCGTGGCGAACTGCACATTGGCCTCCAGCGGCAGCTCCGCCATGTGCCGCACGGTGCGGGCCACGTCCGCGACGTCCATGGTCGGCTCCACCGCGACCCGCCCGTCCGCCTGCCGCACCCCGACGCTCATCGCCGCGGTCATGTCGGTCGCCGCGTTGCCGATGTCGATCTGCCCGCAGGCGATCCGGTACGGACGCCCGTCCAGCGACAGCGACTTGGTCAGCCCGGTGACGGCGTGCTTGGTCGCCGTGTACGCGATCGAGTGCGGCCGCGGCACGTGCGCGGAGATCGAGCCGTTGTTGACGATCCGGCCGCCCTGCGGGTCCTGGACCTTCATCTGCCGGAACGCGGCCCGCGCGCAGAGGAAGGCGCCGGTCAGGTTGAGGTCGACCACGGCCCGCCACTCGGCGATGTCCAGCTCGTCCACCGCGGCGGGCGCGCCGAACGTCCCGGCGTTGTTGAACAGCAGGTCGACCCGGCCGAACCGCTCGACGGCCGCCGCGAAGAGCGCGTCCACCGCCGCCGGGTCGGTGACGTCGGTCGGCACCACGGCCGCCGCCCCGCCGCCCGGCCCGGCCGCCGCGCAGAGCGCCGCCGTCTCGCGCAGCGGCTCCTCGCGCCGCCCGGCGAGCACCGGCCGCCACCCGGCGGCGGCCAGCTCCACGGCCACGGCGCGCCCCACCCCGCTGCCGGCTCCGGTGACGACGGCGATCTGCTGCGGCATGGCGGTACTCCTCGAAGCTTCTACGGGCGGCTCGTCGGTCGACGGCGGGTGTGCCGATCGTTCCCGATCCGCCGCCCCGCGTCACTGGTGGAAGCACCCAAAGTCCGACCCGCGCGACGCGCCGTCGGCTGTGGGGGGGATCCCCCCGCCGGGCGGCGGGGTCGGGCCCCCGCCGATCGGCGGACCCGCCCGCCGGCCTTTACCCGATCGGGGGCAAACATTGGATCGACGCAGGCTGTAGCGCAACCGGGCCGCCCGGCACCACGTCATAAGATCGCAGGACGGCACGCTCCCGCGAGGGACGGCGCGCCGCCGCCCCGGGGGTACGCGCGACGCCGCACCCCGGGTCTGTCCGGCCCCACCCGGGGGCCGCCGCCCGGCTCCCGACGGAGCGGGCGCGACATCGGTCGGAGAGTCCTCACCGTGCAGCCGCAGTCCACCCGCATCCGCGCCGTCCTGACCGGCGCCGCCGCCTTCACCCTGGCCGCCTCGCTGGCGGCCTGCGGCAGTACGGACGCCAGCGGCAAGGGGGACACCGTCAAGGGCGCCAAGGGCGCCGGCACGGCGAGCGGTACCGCCGCGCCCGGCACCCCGACGGCCACCGGGGGCACCACGACGCCGCCGGCGACCTCGAACCCGTCCGGCAAGGTGCTCATGCCCACCGGCCCGGCCGCGAGCTTCACCAAGGCCCGGGACACCGCGGCCGGGCAGATCCTGATGACCACGCTGAACGGGCCCAAGTCGGGCGTCTCCGGCAAGGTCTGGGTCTGGCTGCCGCCCGAGTACAACGACCCGAAGTTCGCCCGGACCGGCTTCCCGGTGCTCACCCTCTACGCGGGCGGCCAGAGCGCCGGGTACAACACCTGGACCGACAACCAGCTGCCGATCCAGGAGATCGACGCCGACCTGGCGAAGGCCGGCAAGGCGCACCCGTTCATCATGATCATGCCGGTGCAGAACCTCGACTCCAACGAGGCCAAGGCCCTGGAGTGCGCCGACATCCCGGGCCAGCCCCGGATCGGCACCTGGATGGCCGAGGACATCCCGGACTTCGTCCGCGCCAACTACCGGACGGTGAAGGGCCGCGACGGCTGGGGGCTGATGGGCGCCTCCACCGGCGCGTTCTGCAGCGCCAAGCTGGCGCTCCAGCACCCGGACAAGTTCAAGGCCGCCGTCCCGATCGACGGCTACTTCAACCCGGACTCGCCGCTCTGGAAGGGCCACGAGGCGGAGCGGCAGGCCAACAGCCCCGAGCTGATGGTCGCTCAGGGCAAGTCCGACGTGAAGCTGCTCGCCACCGCGGGCGGCGCCAACGCCTTCGAGATGAAGCTGGTCAAGGCGTGGGTCGCCAAGGCCGCCCCGCCGCTCTCCGTCGAGTACTACGAGCAGGCCGGCGGGAAGCACCTCACCAGCGACTTCAAGAAGATGATCCCGGACACGCTGCAGTGGCTCACCAAGAACCTCGCGGGGCCGCAGAGCGACTGACCGGGCCGGGGCGGCCGGCGCGCGCCGGCCGCCTGCCGGTTCCTTGCCGCGGCACCGTGGACGCGTCCGGTGCCGCTTCCGCGCGCTCGGCCGTAGGCGCGCACTGCCGTACGTACGTGGCTCCTTCTTCCCGGCCGCCCCCTGCCGCGCGTGCCCCGGCTCCAGGTGCCCTCGAAGCCCCGCGCCAGGCCGCTGACCTGCACGTCAATCGGACATTGATTCGCCTCTGATCGACTACGGCCACTGTGGTGGGAGCGCATTCCGCCAGTGCTGCCAGCCGTCGAGCCGGTCGTGAACCCGGTCGCGCCATGCCGTGCAAGCCCGCCGTGCCAAGTCGTGAAGAGAGTGCCATGCCGAGCCATCTGGTGTCCGTAGCGTCCCCCTCCCTGTCCGCCCGGCCGGACTCCCAGCATCGGCGGGCCGTCGACGAGGAGCCGGAAGAGGTCCGGTTCGCCGGGCTGCGACTGGTGTACGAAGCCCTCCGCCGCGACCTCGCCCGGCTGCCCAACGCGCTGCGGCTGATCCAGCCCGGTGAGGACGAGAAGGGCGAGGCGCTGCTTCGGCACTGGACCTTCGTCACCGCGATGCTGACCTGCCACCACGAGCAGCAGGACACCCGGATCTGGCCGATCGTGCGCCGCTTCGCGCCCGAGCTGCGCCTGCTGCTCAACTGGCTGGAGGCCGACCACCACAACCTGGACCACTCCTTCACCCGGGTCACCACCCTGGTCCGGATCGCCAGCCGGGACGCGGGCAGTGCCTGGCCGGTCGCCTACGCGATGGACGACCTGGCGGCCCGGCTGGAGACCCACCTGCGGATCGAGGAGCGTCAGCTGCTGCCCCGGATGGAGCGGGTGTTCGCGGACACCTCGCGGGTCGGCAGCCTGCCGGAGCTGCTGGACCTGCTGCGCTCCGCCGACGGCCCGGGCACCGCCGACGCGCTCGCCTGGCTGCTGGACGGCGTCGAGCCCGCGCTGGTCGAGCGGCTGCTGGCCGAGTGCGACGACGACGTGGCCCGCAACTGGCCGCACTGGCACGCGACCTACCAGCGCTGCACCGGCCTGCTCTGGGGCCCCGCCGACGCCTCGGACGGCCCCGCCGAGTGAGCACCCGGCCTTTCGCGGGCCCTTGATCTACGCGCGTGGCATATTCCTCCGGCCTGTGCCGCGCAGTTTTCCGACGAGTCGGGCCCGTCCGGCCCCCCGACCCTCAGGACCGGCGCAGCCCGAGTCGGGCGAGGTATCCGGGCAGGTCGGCCGGGTCGTGGGTGGCCAGCCCGAGATAGCCGTCCGGCCGGACCACGAAGAGCCCGCGGCCGTAGACCTCGGCCGCGACCCCGCCGTCCACGCGGTGCGTCCGTACACCGGCCGGGACGTCCGGCAGCTCGTGACCGACCGCGAGCACCGTCACCTGCGGGCCCCGGAACACGTCGAACAGCCGGGCTCCCGGCGCAGCCGCCGGGGGTGCGTCCAGCGGTACGTCCAGCGGCGCGTCCGGCGCGCGCTCGCCGGCGCGCAGCGCGTCCTCGGCCAGGCCGGTGCGCGCCTCCACGGTCAGCGGGCCGTGCTCGTAGCCGAGGCCCAGCTGCTCCGTCCGCGGCCCCCGGCGCAGTCCGCCGTCCCGCACCCCGCCCGCGCGGTGCAGCCGGGTGGAGATCTCCAGGACGTCGGCGGCGATCGGCAGCCGCTCCGCCTCGTAGCTGTCCAGCAGCTCCTCCGGTGCGCCGTGCCGCAGCACCTGGCCGAGCTTCCAGCCCAGGTTGTAGGCGTCCTGGATGCTGGTGTTCAGGCCCTGCCCGCCCGCCGGGGAGTGGATGTGCGCGGCGTCGCCCGCGAGGAGGACCCGCCCGGCCCGGAACCGCTCGGCCAGCGCCGCGCGCGGGCGGAAGTCGGAGGACCAGCGCACCTCGCCGACCGCCGATTCCGCGAGGTGGGTGCGGGCCGCGATCACCCGGCGCACCCCCTCGGGCGAGGTGTCCGGTGTCCCGTCCGGCTCGAACTGGGCGAACAGCTGGAAGTCGGTGGTGCCGGGCAGCGGGCAGAGCAGCAGCGGCCCGCCGGGTGCGTGCGGCCAGACGTGCCAGTTGTCGCGGTCGAGGCCGTCGACCCCGACGTCCGCGACCAGCGCCGGCCGGGGGTCGACCTGCTCGCCGGCCATCGTGATGCCCACCGCCCGGCGCACCGTGCTGCGGCCGCCGTCGGCGGCCACCAGGTACCGGGCCGAGACGGTCCGCCCGACGCCGTCCGGGCCGGTCACGGCGGCCTCGACCCGGTCGGGGTGCTGGTCGAGGCCGGTGAGCGCGGTGCCGAAGCGGACCCGGCCGCCGAGCTCCAGCAGCCTGCCGTGCAGGATCTCCTGGGTGCGCCACTGCGGGATCATCCAGACGTCCGGGTACGGGACGGTCGGGTCGGGCAGGCTCCGCTCCACGAGGTCCCACTCGCCCTGCCGCTCGCCGTCCTGCCAGGACACCATCCGGGGGTAGGGCCCACCGTGCGCCCGCACCGCGGGCAGGACGCCGAGGTCGTCGAGGACCTCCTGGGTGCGGGGCTGCAGGCCCTTGCCGCGCGAGCCGGGGAACAGGGCCCCGGCGCGTTCCACCAGCAGGGCGTCCACGCCGCGGCGGGCGAGGTCGCAGGCCAGGGCGAGGCCGGTCGGGCCGGCTCCGACGATCAGCACGTCGGTGCGATCGGGGAGCCGGGTGGACCCGGTCTGCGTGCGGGGGGACCGGTGCTGCGCGGCTTCGTGCCGGGCAGGCGTCATGAGCGCTCTCCTTAACGTCGTTAAGTTGGCCAATGGGGAGAGCATGGGCTTAACGGTGTTAAATTGTCAACGGCGGGGATCGGAGCGACAGGAAGGGGTGGCCGGAGTGCCGCCGAAGCTGGACCGTGCGCAGGTGGTCGACGCCGCCCTGCGACTGCTCGACGAGACCGGACTCGACGGCCTCACCCTGCGCCGGATCGCCACCGAGCTGGACGTCAAGGCGCCCGCGCTCTACTGGCACTTCGCCAACAAGCAGGCCCTGCTGGACGAGATGGCCACCGAGATGCTCCGCCGGATGTCCGCCGGGCAGGTGGTGGTGCCCGGCTCCTGGCAGGAGGCGCTCATCGGCACCTGCCGCACCCTGCGGGCCGCCCTGCTCGGCTACCGGGACGGCGCCAAGGTCTTCAGCGGCACGCGGCTCACCGACTACGGCCATGCCGAGGGCCAGCACGCCGTGCTGGCCGTCTTCGCCCGCGCCGGGTTCGAACTCGCCGACGCAGCACAGGCGTTCACCACCGCGTACGCCTACACCATCGGCTTCGTGATCGAGGAGCAGGCCGTCCACCCGGTGCCGGGGGAGCGGGCCCCCGGCTACGATCCGGAGCAGCGGGCCGCCGCCATCGACCCCGCGTACGGGCTGGCCGCCGCTGCGGGGCAGGACTTCTTCGGGGGCTTCGAGCAGCGCTTCGAGCGTGGCCTGGCCGTCGTCGTGGCCGGTGTCGAGCGCGTCCTCGGTCCCTCAACTCCCCACGCCCCCTAGGGGATCCACCCCGGCGCCCTCGGGGGCCGGGTGGCCCGGGTGCTCCGGGGGCGGCCAGGGGGAGGGTACCGCCGGGGGCCGATGGCGGGGCCCGGGCGGCTGCCTACCGTCGGAGGCATGACCACAGCGACCATCTCCGCGCGACCCGCGCGCCGCCCCGGACCGGTCCGTTCGGCCCTGCTCGCGGCCGGCGCCGTGCTGGTGCTCGGGGCCGGGCTGACCGCCTGCAAGGGCGGCGCCTCGCTCTGCACCACCGACAACAGCTGTGACGTCGTCGTCCGCACCGACGGCGGCGACTCCACCCACACCGTCGAGATCTTCGGCGGCGACCGGACCGTCAAACTGATCGTCAGTCACATCACCGACACCGCGGCCGAGGTGAAGCTCGGCGACGAGACCAGGACCGTCGCCGAAGGGGTCGAGACCGCCGTCGGCACCACGAAGATCACTCTGCGCAACGCCAACGCCCACGACAACTACGCCGAACTCCACGTCAGCCGCTGACCGTTCCCGTCGCCGGCCGGGCAGGCCGGCGACGTCGGCCGGCCCCGGCCCGCGTCCGCTACTCGGGCAGGCGGTTGAGCCAGGTCAGCGGAGTCACGCAGATCGCCTTCTGCGGCGATCCGTCCCACTCCACCGGCAGGCCGGCCGCCTCCAGTGCCGCGACCACCGCACGGCCGATCTCCACCGTCCGCTGCTCCGCCGCCTCCTCGGTCTCGCCGTCGGCCCGGAACCCGCCGTAACGCAGCATCAGCCCGAGCCCGGCGGCCGCTCCCTCGGTGTCCTGCTGGTGGAAGAAGACGAAGCCGCGCGAGTCCTCGTCGGCCTCGCCGCCGATCTCCGCGTAGCCGCAGTTGGCGCAGCAGGTGAAGTCCATCGCCGCGACGATGCCCTGCTCCTCCAACGCGTCGAAGGCCTCCTCCAGCCGGTCCACGTCCGTCGTCTCCGGCCACGACGCCTGCTCGGCCAGCCGCTCCTGCCAGAGCGGGGCGACGATCTCCTCGGCGTCCTCCGGCTCCAGTCCCTGGTCCTCGAACTCGTCGACCAGGGACTCGGCTATCTCGTCCGGCTCCTGGAAGCCGCAGCGGATCAACTCGCGGGCACGCTCCTCGGCCTCGCGCCGTACCTCGAAGCTGAGCTCGGTCTCCTGGTTCATGCCCGAATCCTCGCACCGACCACCGACAGACCCGCCGCCCACCCCCGGTGCTAACGTCCCCCGGTGCCCTCGCTTCTCGAACCGCCCCTGATCACCCGTCTGCTGGCCGCCGAGCGCATCCTGATCGCCGGCGCCGGCGGCGGATTCGACGTGTACGCGGGCCTGCCACTGGCGCTCGCCCTGCGCGCGGCCGGCAAGGAGGTGCACCTGGCCAACCTCTCCTTCAGCCACCTGTACGGTCTGCCCGCCGAGGTCTGGTGGGAGCCCGACGTCGCCCGGATCCGCCCCGACACCGCCGCCCCCGAGGGCTACTTCCCCGAGCGGACGCTGGCCCGCTGGCTGCACCGCCACGGCATGCCCGACACCGTCTGGGCGTTCCCCTCGGTCGGCGTGCAGCCGCTGCGCGCCGCCTACCGGGCGCTCACCGCCCACCTCGCCGTCGACGCCGTGCTGCTGGTCGACGGCGGCACCGACATCCTGATGCGCGGCGACGAGGCCGGCCTGGGCACGCCGGAGGAGGACATGGCCAGCCTCGGTGCGGTCGCCGGGCTGACGGAGGTCCCCGAACGCCTGGTCGCCTGCCTGGGCTTCGGCATCGACGCCTTCCACGGCGTCAACCACGCCCTGGTGCTGGAGAACCTCGCCGCGCTGGAGCGGTCCGGCGGCTACCTCGGGGCCTTCTCGATCCCGCGCGACAGCCGGGAGGGCGCGCTCTACCTGGACGCCGTGGACCATGCCAGGTCCGCGTTCCCCGAGCACCCGAGCATCGTCAACGGGTCGGTGGCGGCCGCGCTGCGCGGCGAGTTCGGCGACGTCCGGTTCACCGACCGCACCAAGGGCAGCCCGCTCTTCGTCAATCCCCTGATGACGCTGTACTTCGGCGTCACGGTCGAGGCGCTGGCGGCCGAGCACCGCTACCTGGACCTGATCGAGCACACCGTGCTCATACGGCAGATCAGCAGCGTGATCGAGGAGTTCCGCGACGGCCTGCCGGCGCAGCGACCGCCCCGGCAGTTCCCGCACTGACGACGGCCGGCGCCGGGGGCCGGGTCCCGGGCGGCGCTCAGCCCGAGGCGAGCCGGAACTCCAGGTTGCCGAAGCGGACCTGGTCGCCGGGGCGGACGCGGACGCCGCCCGCGACCCGTCGGCCGTTCACGTGCGTCCCGTTGGTCGAGCCGAGGTCGTACAGCACCCAGTCGTCGCCCTCCCGCCGCAGCTCGGCGTGGTGGCGCGACACCGAGGCGTCGTGCAGCCGCAGCCCGGAGCCGGGGATCCGGCCGATCGTCAACTGCCGCGCCGCCGGGTGCGGCAGGCTCAGCCCGGGCAGTCGCTCGACCCGCCACGCCCCGCGCAGCCGCACCCCGAAGGCCGAGAGCTGACCCACCGTCCGCAGCAGGAAGCGCCCGAGCGGTCGGCCGGCCGGCAGGTCCGCCATCGCCTCGTCGAGCTCGGCCCGGCTGTCGGCGCGCAGCACGAGCTCCATCCGCCCGAGGAAGGTGTCGTGGGACAGCCGGCCGCTGCCCGCACCCTCCCGCAGCACCCCGAGCGCCTGCTCCCGCTCGGCCTCGGACGGCCGGACCACGTGCGTCCGGATCTCAGGAGACGTCATGGCCCGATTGTCGGCTCACCCGCCCGTACCTGTCCAGATTGCCGGGCGCCCCGGTCCGTCGAACACCTGGCCCCGGCCCCGGCCCCGGTCAGGCTTTCTGGGCAGCCGCCAGGATCTTGACGGTGGTGTGCAGGAAGCGGGCCGTGGCCGAGCCCCGGTAGGAGGGGCCGAAGAGCTTGCTGCCGGTCCGCCACTTGCCGTCCTGCAGGTGGATCACCACGTAGGCGGCGCCGGCGTCGGCGCCGACCACCTCGTAGTCGCCCTTGGGCGAGGTGTACGGCACCGGGAAGTCGGCCGGCAGCGGCTCGGAGAGGAACTCGACCACCAGGCGCGTCTCCGGTGTGGCCTCGATGCCCGCGAACGGCTCGGCCGCGAGCAGCTCCGCCACCTCGTCGACGGTGCGCAGCATCACCGGGACGGGGTAGCCGAGCGCCTCGGCCAGGTGCTCCTCGATGCGCAGGGTGAGCGCCGCGCGGTCCGGCTCCTCGGTGTCGAAGAAGACGTTGCCGCTCTGGATGTACGAGCGCACGCCGGCGAGGCCCAGCTCGGTGAAGAGGGCGCGCAGCCGCTCCATCCTCACCGTCCGGCCACCGACGTTGACGGCCCGCAGGAAGGCGATGTACCTGGTCGTGGTGGTCACCCGCCCAGTCTGGCACCGGCCACCGACAACCACCGGACAGCGACGGCCACCGGCGACCGACGACCACCGGACACCGACGACCACCGGCCCGCGAGGAGCACCCGGCGGCGGCCGGAGGGCCACCGTCCGGCGGAGGGCGACCGTCGGTGCCCGGTGCCAGACTGGCGCCATGGCTACCTGGCAGGATTTCGAGCACGAGGCACCGGAGCTGGCCTCCGCCGTCCGGGCCCGCTTCGAGGCGAACAAGCACCACGTCCTGGCGACGCTGCGCAGGGACGGCTCACCCCGGGTGAGCGGTATCGAGGTGAACTTCCTCGGCGCCGATCTGACGCTCGGGTCGATGCACGGCGCGGCGAAGGCGCGCGACCTCCAGCGGGACGCCCGCTTCGCGCTGCACAGCAACCCGAGCGACGAGACCCTGGCCGGCGGTGACTCCAAGCTCTCCGGCCGGGCGGTCGAGATCACCGACGAGACCGAGCTGGCCGCCTACGCGGCGGAGCTGCCGGAGCCGCCGCCCGGCCCGTTCCAGGCCTTCCGGCTGGAGGTGGAGCAGGCGGTGCACACCACCGTGGGCGACGACCACCTGTGGATCACGTCCTGGCGCCCGGGGGAGCCGGTGCGGCGGATCCAGCGGCACTGACCGGGCCGCCCGGCTACGGCAGGACGGACTTGAGGACGTCGGGGGTGCGGGCCACCACGGCGTGGCCGTCGTCCGCGGTGATGATCGGGCGCTGGATCAGGATCGGGTGCTCGGCCATCGCCGCGATCCAGCGCGCCCGGTCGGCCGGCTCCCTCGTCCAGCGCTTCATGCCCAGGTCCTTGGAGGCCTGCTCGTCGAGCCGGGTGATGTCCCACGGCTCCAGCGCCAGCCGCTCCAGGACCTGCTCCAGTTCCGCGGCGGTCGGCGGGTCCTCCAGGTAGCGCCGCACGGTGTACTTCGCGCCGACGGCTTCCAGCGCGCCCAGTGCCGTACGGCACTTCCCGCAGCGGGGGTTGATCCAGATCTCCATGCCGCCAGGGTACCGACCGCCCGTCCCCGATCGGGTGAACCCGGCCTCCCGGGAACTACCGTCCGTCCACCGGCGGTTTACGAACCGGCAGCGGGACCTCGGGAGCGCGGTCTCGGGAGCGGGTCGCGGGAGGGGAGCACCGGGTGGACGGCGCGTCGATCATCGAGCAGCTGACAGCGGACAGGGGCGTGGCGGATCCGTACCCGCTGTACGCGCGGGCGCACGAGCTCGGCGCCGCCGTCCCCGCCGGGCCCGGCACCGTCCTGGCGGTCGGCCACACCGCCGCCAACCAGGTGCTGCGCAACCCCGGCTTCGGGCTGGAGGACATCGAGCTGCTGGGCGAGGTGAACGCCGAGCTGGCCCGGCACTCGTCGGTGACCCTGCTCGGCCGCTCGATCCTGCAGCGGAACGCGCCCGACCACGCCCGGGTCCGCTCGTTGATCGCCTCGGCCTTCAACGCCCGCCGGGTGGCCGCGCTGAGACCGGCCGTCGAGGCGGCGGTCGGCCGGCTGCTGGACGGGATGGCGGAGCAGGGCGGTGACGGCTCGCCGGTCGACTTCATGGACGCCTTCGCGTTCCGCCTGCCGGTCGAGGTCATCTGCGAGCTGCTCGGCGTCCCGGAGCCGGACCGCTACCGCTTCCGGGGCCTAGCGGGGGACTTGACCATCGCCCTGGAGCTGGTCCAGGACCTCGCCGAGCTGGCCGTCGCCGACGCCGCCGCCGACGAGCTGTCCGGCTACTTCACCGCGCTCGTCGCCGAGCGGCTGGCCCGTCCGAAGGACGACCTGGTCAGCGACCTCGCCCGGATCGCCGCCGACGCCCCGGAGCGGATCTCCGGCCGCGAGCTGCTGGCCAACCTGGTCCTGCTGCTGGTGGCCGGCTTCGAGACCACCACCAATCTACTCGGCAACGGGCTCGCCCTGCTCTTCCGGCACCCGCAGGCGATGGAGGGGCTGCGCACCGGCGCGCTCGCCCCGGCGCGCTTCACCGACGAGGTGCTGCGCTACGACTCGCCGGTCCAGCTCACCACCCGGATCGCCACCACCGAGGGGCTCGACGTGGCCGGTGTGCCGGCGCCGCCCGGCACCGTGGTGCTGGTCCTGCTGGCCGCCGCCAACCACGACCCGGCCCGCTACCACCGCCCGGAGCTCTTCGACCCGAGCCGCACGGACAGCCAGCCGCTCAGCTTCGGCGGCGGCTCGCACTTCTGCCTCGGCTCCCAGCTGGCCCGGCTGGAGGCCGAGGTCGCGGTGCCGGCGCTGCTCGACCGCTTCCTCCGGCTCGCGCCCGGGGGCGTGCCCACCCGGCGGGACCGCCTCGTCCTGCGCGGCTTCGACACCCTGCCGGTCACCGTCCGCTGAGCCCGGCCGGCGCCCCGCGGTCACGCCGCGCCGCGCCCTGCCCGGTCCGCGCCGCCCCCGTACGCCGGCCGTCGGCGAACCGGGCCGTTGGGCCCGGGCGGCCGGGACCAAAGCAAGGGGCCCTCCGGGCACCGGTGGGAGAGCATGGAAGGGATGGGACCGGCCGTTCCGGCCCGGTCGCCCCGACCGTGCCCCGCCGGTCAGCCAGGAGGTCCCCGCCGTGCCCGCAGCGCCCCGTCCGCCGTATCCGGCGGCCGCGGAACCGAGCGCACCGCGCTGGGTGGCCTGGCTGCCGGTGGTCCTGGTGCTGCTCGACCTGGCGGCCGAGGCGGTCGTCCCGGACGCGGTCGCGGCCGGTTTCCTGCTCACCGCGCTGCCGGTGGTGGTGGCGTTCTCCTACGGCCCGGTGCTGACCGCCGGCTCCACCGCGGGAGCCCTCGCACTCCAACTCGCCCTGGCGGCGCGCGCCGGACACCTCGCCGAGCAGCACCACGTCTGGGTCTACATCTCCACGCTGCTGGCCGGTGTGATGGGCACCGCCCTGTCCTGGCAGCGGACGCGGCAGACCCGCACCCTGCTGCGCACCCGGACGGTCGCCGAGACCCTGCAGCGCACCGTGCTGCGCCCCGTCCCGGAGCGGGCCGGCGGGCTGCGGGTGGCCGGCCTGTACCGCCCGTCGCAGGCCGAGGCGCTGATCGGCGGCGACCTGTACGAGGTGTGCGACACCCGCTTCGGCGTCCGGGTCCTGCTCGGCGACGTCCGGGGCAAGGGCCTCGGCGCGGTCCGGACGGTGGCGGACGTGCTGGGCGCCTTCCGGGCGACCGCGCACGACACCGCCGACCTCGTCGAGCTCGCCGAGCAGCTGGACCGCGCGGTGCTGCGCGACGCGGCCGACCGCGGCGACGAGGAGCTGTTCGTGACGGCCGTCCTGGTCCAGTACCGGGCCGGCGCGGACCGCGTGGAGATCGTCAACCGGGGCCATGTCACGCCGCTGCTGCTCTCCGACCGCGGCATCGCCCCGGCGCACTGCCCGTTCGACCTGCCCCTCGGCCTCGGCCACCTCAACCGGCCCGCCGCCCCCGGACCGGACGCTCCCGCGCACGCCGGGCCGGCCACCGTCCCCCTGCCGCTCGGCCAGACCCTGCTGCTCTACACCGACGGCGTCAGCGAGGCCCGCGACGCCTCCGGCGCCTTCTACCCGCTCGCCCACCGGCTGGCCGCCCTCGGCACGACCGCCCCGGACCGCCTGGTCTCCTTCCTCGCCCAGGACGTCCGCGCCTACGCGGGCCTCCTCGCCGACGACCTCGCCGTCCTCGCCCTCACCCCGGCCTGACGCCCCCCGGCCCGACGACCGCCCCGCCGGAGCACGACCGAGCCCCCCGCCCCCGACCACCGAGGTCGGGAACGGAGGGCTCGGCCACCCGGCAGCGAGCGGCCTACAGGTCGTAGTACAGCTCGAACTCGTGCGGGTGCGGGCGCAGGGCGATCGGGGCGATCTCGTTGGTGCGCTTGAAGTCGATCCACGTCTCGATCAGGTCGGGCGTGAAGACGTTGCCCGCGAGCAGGTACTCGTGGTCCGCCTCCAGGGCCTCCAGCACGGCCGGCAGCGAGGACGGCACCTGCGGCACGTTGGCGTGCTCCTCGGGGGCCAGCTCGTACAGGTCCTTGTCGACGGGCTGCAGCGGCTCGATCTTGTTCTTGATGCCGTCGAGGCCGGCCATCAGCATCGCGGCGAACGCGAGGTAGGGGTTGGACGACGGGTCCGGCGCGCGGAACTCGATGCGCTTGGCCTTGGCGTTGGAGCCGGTGATCGGGATCCGGATCGCGGCCGAGCGGTTGCGCTGCGAGTACACCAGGTTCACCGGCGCCTCGAAGCCGGGCACCAGCCGGTGGTACGAGTTCACCGACGGGTTGGTGAAGGCGAGCAGCGAGGGGGCGTGCTTGAGCAGGCCGCCGATGTAGTAGCGGGCGGTGTCGGAGAGCCCGGCGTAGCCCTGCTCGTCGTAGAAGAGCGGCGAGCCCTCGGTCCACAGCGACTGGTGGACGTGCATGCCGGAGCCGTTGTCGCCGAAGATCGGCTTGGGCATGAAGGTGGCGGTCTTGCCGTTGCGCCACGCGACGTTCTTGATGATGTACTTGAACAGCATCAGGTCGTCGGCCGCGTGCAGCAGCGTGTTGAACTTGTAGTTGATCTCGGCCTGGCCGGCCGTGCCCACCTCGTGGTGCTGGCGCTCGACCTCCAGCCCGGCCGCGGCCAGCTCCAGCGACATCTCCGCGCGCAGGTCGGCGAAGTGGTCGACGGGCGGGATCGGGAAGTAGCCGCCCTTGTACTTGACCTTGTAGCCGCGCACGTCGCCCTCGGCGGAGCCGCTGTTCCAGGCGCCGGCCTCGGAGTCGATGTGGTAGTACGACGCGTTGGCGCTGGTGTCGAAGCGCACCGAGTCGAAGACGTAGAACTCGGCCTCGGGGCCGAAGTACGCGGTGTCGGCGATGCCGGAGGAGGCGAGGTACGCCTCGGCCTTCTTCGCGACGTTGCGCGGGTCGCGGCTGTAGGCCTCGCCGGTGACCGGGTCCTGGATGAAGAAGTTGATGTTGAGGTGCTTGTCCCTGCGGAACGGGTCGAGCCGGGCCGTGGCCAGGTCCGGGACGAGTGCCATGTCGGACTCGTGGATGGCCTGGAAGCCGCGGATCGACGAACCGTCGAACATCAGGGTCTCGGACGGGTCGAAGGTCGCCGCGGGCACGGAGAAGTGCTGCATGACGCCCGGGAGATCGCAGAACCGGACGTCGATGAACTTGACATCGTTGTCCTGAATGAACTGCTTCACTTCGGCGGCGCTGTTGAACATCCATCCTCCTCGGCGTGCGATTGGGCCTCACCCTAGGAATGGCCCGTTTCCAACCGGTGACCCGGTCGTTTCCTGAATGTTAACCGCCGCCTTCGGACGGGCGGCAAAGTCGTACGCTCCGGGGCAAAATGCTTCGCCCGCCCGGATCGCGGCCGTTGAGTGGTCTGGACCACTTGAGGAGTCCCGGGCGACGCGATTCACCCTCCGGGGGAGCCGGTGCCGGGCCGCGGTGTCCGCCCGGTTAGTGTGGATTCGTGGACACCAGAGAAGCGTTGGGATCGTGGATCGACGGCCCGAGGGCGGCCGCCGAGAAGATGGGTGCCGACTTCGGCTACCGCGGTGAGCGCCTCGGACTGCCCCGGGAGGGCACCGGCTCGATCGCCGGCCCGGGCCGCCGCGTGGGCGCGCTGTTCGTCGACGGCTGGCTGGTCGCCCTGGTCGCCTACGGGCTGCTCGGCAAGGGCTCCCCGGCCTCGGCCAACCTGTGGACCACCCCGCTCTTCTTCGCCGTCACCGTGCTGCTGCTCGCCACCACGGGGACGACCGTCGGCAAGCGGCTGTTCGGTCTGCGGGTGGTCCGCCTGGACGGCCGCCGCGCCACCATCCCGCAGGTGCTGCTGCGCACCCTGCTGCTCTGCCTGGTGGTGCCGGCCCTGGTCTGGGACCGCGACACCCGGGGCCTGCACGACAAGGCGGTCGGCGCGGTCGAGGTCCGCATCTAGGGCCTGTCTCTCTCGGTCGCCCCCGAACGACGACCGGCCCTCGAACGACGACCGGCCCTCGAACGACGAACGGCCCCCGAACGACGAACGGCCCCCGAACGACGAACGGCCCCGCTGCGGAGATTCCGCGGCGGGGCCGATCGCGTCGATGGGGGAGGGGGTCAGCGGACCTGGCCGCCCTTGGGCATCCGGGCGCCCTTGGGCATCGGGCCCTTGGGGATCGGCGCCTTGGAGAGCAGGTCGCCCAGCGCGCGGAGGCGGTCGTTGGTCTCGGTGACCTGGGCGGGCGTGATCGCACGGGGCAGTCGCATCAGGTGGATCTGCAGCTTCTTGAGCGGGATCTCGCCCTCGCCGGTGCCCACCACGATGTCGTGCACCGGTACGTCGCCGACGACCCGGGCCATCTTCTTCTTCTCGGACGCCAGCAGCTGGCGGACCCGGTTCGGGTTGCCCTCGCCGATCAGCGCGATGCCGGCCCGGCCCACGGCGCGGTAGACCGCGTCCTGGTTGCGGGTGACCGCCACCGGGGTGGAACTCGCGCTCCACCCCCGCTTGATGTTGTTCAGCACCGCCGCCACGGCCCCCGGCTGCCCTTCCATCTGCCCGAACGCGGCGCGTTCGGCCCGGCGCCCGAAGACGATCGCCATGGCCAGGAAGGCCACGATGAAGCCCAGGATGCCCAGATAGACCGGGTGGTCGATTGCGAAGCCGATGGCGAGGAACACGCCGAAGGTCAGCAGGCCGACGCCGGCGATGATCAGGCCGATCTTGGTGTCGACCTTCTTGGTCATGGTGTAAGCCAGGCGGATCTGCTTCAGTCGCCCGGGGTTCTCGGATGTTTCCCTCGCCATAACGCTCATGGTACGTGCCGTGGGTGCGGGATAACCAAGCCCGGGTACCCGTTCGCCCGAACCGTGACCCGGGTGCCCCCGGGCGAACGCGCACAGTGGTCGTGCCGGGGGGTGGTCCGGACGGGGTCTAGCGGCGCGCGGACTCCATCGCGGGGCCGCCCGGCAGGGCGTCGCGCTCGCGGTCCGCCGCGTAGCGGCGGTTCTCGCAGACCGCGGCCCAGGCGTTGCGCCGGGCCTGCCGCTGCCCGCCCGCCAGCAGCACACTCTCGGCCAGCCGCAGCGCGGTGCCGACCGACCGGATGCCGACCTGCATGTCGAACAGCTCCTCTGGTGGCGGAAATGATTCGAACGGTTCCATCCTCACCACTCCGTGTTACCAGCCCGTGACCTGCCAGTCAAAGCCCGGTGAACCCGAAGGGGCGGAGCCGAAGCCCCGCCCCTCAGATGGCTCAAACCGATCGGTGGCCGGACCGGAACCCACGGCCGGACCGGGTGGACCGGGACCGGGCCCGAGACCCGGACCGGCCCGAAACCGGACCGGCCGGACCGGGACCGGACTGCCGTCAGACGGCCGCCGTCCGCTCGCGGTGCTCCAGCGCCTGCCGGTACAGCCGCCCGGCGCGGTACGAGGACCGCACCAGCGGGCCGGACATGACCCCGGCGAAGCCGAGCTCCTCGGCCTCCTGCTGCAGCTCGACGAACTCGTGCGGCTTCACCCAGCGCTCGACCGGGTGGTGGCGCAGCGACGGGCGCAGGTACTGGGTGATGGTGATCAGCTCGCAGCCGGCGCCGACCAGGTCGGCCAGCGCCTGGCTGACCTCCTCGCGGGTCTCGCCCATGCCCAGGATCAGGTTGGACTTGGTGACCAGCCCGGCCGCGCGGGCCTGGGTGATGACGTCCAGCGAGCGCTCGTAGCGGAACGCGGGCCGGATCCGCTTGAAGATCCGCGGCACCGTCTCGACGTTGTGCGCCAGCACCTCGGGGCGGGACGAGAAGACCTCGGCCAGCTGCTCCGGCACCGCGTTGAAGTCGGGGATCAGCAGCTCGACGCCGGTGCGGCCGCTCTCGCGGCCGGCGGTCAGCGCGTGCACCTGGCGCACCGTCTCCGCGTACAGCCAGGAGCCGCCGTCCTCCAGGTCGTCGCGGGCGACGCCGGTGATGGTGGCGTAGTTGAGGTCCATGGTCACGATGGACTCGGCCACGCGGCGCGGCTCGTCGCGGTCGAAGTCGGCGGGCTTGCCGGTGTCGATCTGGCAGAAGTCGCAGCGGCGGGTGCACTGGTCACCGCCGATGAGGAAGGTCGCCTCGCGGTCCTCCCAGCACTCGAAGATGTTGGGGCAGCCGGCCTCCTGGCAGACCGTGTGCAGCCCCTCCTTCTTCACCAGCGACTGGAGGGCGTTGTACTCCGGGCCCATCTTCGCGCGGGTCTTGATCCACTCGGGCTTCCGCTCGATGGGGGTCTCGCTGTTGCGGACCTCCAGGCGGAGCAGCTTCCTGCCGTCGGGTGCGACAGCGGACACGTGCGACTCCTAGAACTAGACGGGGTACCCCCAGGGTACGCCTGTGCTTGTACGGCCTTCGCCGGGCCCGTGGCCCGCAAACGCAGGGCAACAGTGCTACCGGCCGGTAGATTCCCGGGTGGCCCGGTCGGGCGGCACCCGGGTGCGGGCTCAGCGGCCGAGTGCCGGTTCCGGCAGTTCGGCGAACACCTCCGCCAGGTGCTTCTCGACCACGGTCAGCGCCTCGCCGACCTCGAAGGGCCGGGCGAGCTCACCGGAGAGCGAGGCCACGCCCGCGTCCCGGATCCCGCACGGCACGATCCGGTCGAACCAGGTCATGTCCGGATCGCAGTTCAGCGCGAAGCCGTGCATCGTCACCCCGCGCGCGACCCGGACGCCGATCGCGGCGAGCTTGCGGTCGTCGCCGCGCTGCCCGGCGTTGGACGGCGCGTACTCGGGGCCGGCCAGCCGCGGGTCGATGCCCAGCGGCAGGCCCATCCGCAGGGTCAGCTTGCCGATGTCCACCACCTGCGCCGGGTCCACCACCGCGTCCGGGATGGTCGCGCCCAGGACCCAGACCCCGCTGCGGCCCTCGATCCGGGTGGTCTCCACGCCGAACTCGCCGCAGGCCCGGATCAGGGCCTCCTCCAGCCGGCGCACATAGGCGACGACGTCCATCGGCTCGGGGAGCTTCACGATCGGGTAGCCGACCAGCTGGCCGGGGCCGTGCCAGGTGATCTCGCCGCCCCGGTTGACCTCGACCACCGGCGTGCCGTCCAGCGGCAGGTCGGCCGGATTGGTGCGGCGGCCCATCGTGTACACCGGCGGGTGCTCCAGCAGCAGCACGGTGTCGGGGATCTCGTCCGCGACCCGCAGGGCGTGCAGCCGCTGCTGCTCCTCCCAGGCCTCCTGGTAGGGCACGGCACCCTCGCCCATGCCCATCCGCACGAACCGTACGTTCTCGCTCATGCGCCCACCTCGTTGCGCTCTGTGGCCACTGCTGCTCCTTGCCAGGCGTTCGAGACCAACCTCGCCACTGTACGCCCGAGCCGCTTTCGGCCGTTCAGGTGCCCGAGGGTGCCCGGGAGGGCCCGGGGATCCCCGGGGGGACGGCCGAGCGGGAGCGACGGGGCGGGCGCCGGGGCGGCCCCGGTTCAGCCGCCCGCGAGCAGTTGCAGGCGCAGCGCCAGCTGGAGCTCCAGCGAGCGCTCCGGGTGGTTCCAGTCCCGGCCGAGCAGCACCTCGACCCGGTCCAGCCGCTGCACCACGGTGTTCACGTGGACGTGCAGCTCGTCCTTGGCGCGGGTCAGGCTGCCGCCGCAGTCGAAGTAGGCGCGCAGGGTGCGGACCAGTTCGGTGCCGCGCCGGGCGTCGTAGTCGAGCAGGGGGCCGAGTGCCGCGCCGACGAAGCCGTCCACGTCGTGGCCGTCGCCGAGCAGCACACCGAGGAAGCCGAGGGCGCGGGCCGAGGCACCGTCCCCGGCCCGGCCGAGCACCCGCAGGGCCCGGACGCAGCGCAGGCCCTCGGCGTACGAGGCGGCCAGCGCGACCGGTCCGGCGGCCGGGCGGCCGGCGCCCACCGTGACCGGGAACCCGGCCAGCCGGGCGAGCCGCTCGGCGGCCAGCTCGGCCGCTTGCTGGGCCGCCGCCGCACCTGCCGCCCCGCCCGCGCCCCCGCCCGCCGAGCCCGAGCCCGAGCCCGCGCCCCCGCCCGCCGTCGGGCCGTCGTCCGGGAGCAGCAGGACGACGGCCTCGCCGTGCTCCGCGCTGATGCCGCGCGAGCCGAACAGGTACCGCCCGGCGGCGCCCGCCAGCCGGCCGCGGTCGGTCGCCGCGGTACCGGGGGCGCCGGCCGGTTCGGCGACCAGCACCAGGTGCGGGCGCCCGAGGTCCACGCCCAGCCGGCGGCCGCGCGCGGTCAGGCCGGCCGGGTCGCGGTCGGGGGCGGTCAGCAGGTCGGCCAGCAGTTCGCCGCGCACCCGGTTCTCGGTCTCGGCCACCGAGCGGCGCAGCAGCAGGAGCAGCGCGGTCACCACACTGGCCCGTTCGAACAGCCGCCGGTCGGCGTCCTCCAGGCCGGGCCGCCCGCGCAGCACGAGCGCCCCCAGCGGCTCCTGCCCGGCCAGCACGGCGCAGACCCAGTCCTCGCGGTGCCGTACCGACCGGCCCTCGGTCCGGGAGGCGGCGACCGCCTCGGCCAGCCCCTCGGCGGGCCCGGCCCGGCCGGCCAGCGGCTCGCCCTCGGTGTCCAGGACGGCGATCTCGCCGCCCAGCAGGGCGGCCACCGCGGCGGCGACGTCCGGCACCTCGGCGCCGCGCAGGACGAGGTCGGTGAGCCGGTCGTGGCCCTGCTCGGCCCGCTGGACGGCGGCCGAGTGGGCGCGGATCAGCTCGTTGGCGCTGTTCAGCTCGGCGAGCGCGGCGCGGGTGTCGGCCAGCGACTTGGCGGTGTCCAGCGCGATCGCGGCGTGCGCGGCCAGCGAGCAGAGCAGCGCGACCTCGTCGGGGGAGAAGGCGCGCGGGGAGCGGTCGGCGGCGAACAGCACCCCGATCACCCGCCCGCCGAGCAGCAGCGGCACCCCGATGATCGCGACCAGGCCCTCGTCCAGCACGCCGGCGTCGATCGTGCCGGTGTGGTGGAACCGTTCGTCGGCCCGGTAGTCGGGGGTGGCGTACGGGCGGGCGGTCTGGGCCACCAGGCCGCCGAGGCCGTCGCCCAGGCTCAGCCGCAGGGTCTGGAAGAGCACCGAGACCGAGCCGTCGGTGACCCGCATGTAGGTGTCGCCGGCGGCCTCGTCCGGGAGGGTCAGATAGGCGGTGTCGGTGCCGAGCAGCAGCCGGGCCCGGCGGACGATCGCCTGGAGCACGGTGTCCAGGTCCCGGGAGGCGGCGAGGTCCCCGGCGGTGTCGAAGAGCGCGGTCAGCTCGGCCTCGCGGCGCCGGTGCTGACGCAGCGTCCGGTGCACCCGCAGGGCCTGCCAGGTGGCGTCGTCGATCTCGCTCAGCACGGCGGCGGGCGCCCCCCGGCGGCGCGCGTCGGCCAGGACGTCGGCGAAGTCCTCGGTGGCGGCGCCGGAGGCGAGGAGGTCGAGCAACCGCCGCAGCGCCGGTGCCGCGCTGGCGTCGGGACGGAGGTCGTTCACGGTGCGGCCGCCAATCGGCAGTGGGTCGCTGGCCCAGGGACGGAAGCGCGATCGTAGCGGCTCGGCCCCGGTGGACGCGGGTGGCCGGCGCTCCCGGGGCGACGGGCGCCGGCCACCGGTTCGTCAGGCGCTCGCGGCCTTGGCCACCACGGTGTCCTCCGGCGCGCCCACCGCCGGATCGGCGGCCTCGGGGCCGGCCTCGGTCAGGTCGGCGCCGCGGGTCTCCCGGCCGCAGAGCACCGCGAGGACGGTGATCACCGCGGCGATGGCCACGTACACGGAGATCGGCGTCGAGCTGCCGTAGTCCTTCAGCAGCGCCGTGGCGATCAGGGGTGCCGGGGCACCGGCCGCCACCGAGGCGAACTGGGCGCCGATGGAGGCGCCCGAGTAGCGCATCCGGGTCGCGAACATCTCGGAGAAGAAGGCCGCCTGCGGCGCGTACATCGCGCTGTGGAAGACCAGCCCCACCGTCACCGCCAGCAGCAGCGAGCCGAACGACCTGGTGTCCACCAGCCCGAAGAAGACGAACGCCCAGACCCCGACGCCGACCGCGCCCACCAGGTACACCGGCTTGCGCCCGACCCGGTCGGAGAGCGCGCCGAACACCGGGATCAGCGCGAACTGGATCGCGGAGGCGACCAGCACCGCGTTCAGCGCGGTCTGCTTGGGCAGGTGCACCTGGGTCACCGCGTACGCCAGCACAAAGGTGGTCATCACGTAGTACGAGATGTTCTCCGCCATCCGGGCGCCCATCGCCACCAGCACCTCCCGCCAGTGGTGCCGCAGCACCGCCACCAGCGGGGTCTGCTCCGCCGCCCGGCCGGCCGCCTTCCGGGCCTCGGCGGCCGCCAGCGCCTGCTGGAACAGCGGGGACTCGTCCACCGCCAGCCGGATCCACATCCCGATCGCCACCAGCACCGCCGACAGCAGGAACGGCACCCGCCAGCCCCAGGACAGGAAGGTGGCGTCCGACTGCACGGTGGTGAGCAGCGACAGCACCCCCGCCGCCAGCAGGTTGCCCGCGGGGGCGCCGCCCTGCGGCCAGGACGCCCAGAAGCCGCGGCGCCGGGCGTCCCCGTGCTCGGAGACCAGCAGGACCGCGCCGCCCCACTCGCCGCCGAGCGCGAAGCCCTGCACCAGCCGCAGCACGGTCAGCAGCACCGGTGCGGCCGCACCGATCTGGTGGTACGTCGGCAGCAGGCCGATCAGCGTGGTCGAGCCGCCCATCAGCAGCAGGCTCACCACCAGCAGCTTCTTGCGGCCGACCCGGTCGCCGAAGTGCCCGAACACCAGCGCGCCGAGCGGCCGGGCGGCGAAGCCGATCGCATAGGTGAGGAAGGCGAGCAGCGTCCCGGTCAGCGGATCGCTCGCCGGGAAGAACACCTTGCCGAAGACGAGCGCGGCGGCCGTGCCGTACAGGAAGTAGTCGTACCACTCGATGGTGGTGCCGATCAGGCTGGCACCGACCACCTTCCAGAGCGGGGAGCCCGGTCTCGCGACTGCGGGGGAACTGGCCATGGGCGGGGTCACCTCGAAGGGGGGAGTGTGGTGAGGGGGCATCAGCGCGCCGTCCAGCCGCCGTCGACGGGGAGGCTGGCGCCGGTGATGTAGGAGGCGTGCGCGGAGCAGAGCCAGAGGGCCAGCTGCGCCACCTCGTCGGGTTCGATCAGCCGCTTGACGGCGGTCCGGTCGAGCATGATCTGCTCCACCACCTCGTCCTCGCGGATGCCGTGCGCCAGCGCCTGGCCGGCGATCTGCTGCTCCACGAGCGGGGTGCGGACGTACCCCGGGTTGATGCAGTTGCTGGTGACGCCGTACGGCGCGCCCTCCAGGGCGACCGTCTTGCTCAGCCCCTCCAGCGCGTGCTTCGCCGTCACGTAGGCCGACTTGAAGGCGCTGGCCCGCAGGCCGTGGACGGAGGAGATGTTGACCACCCGCCCCCAGTCCTGCGCGTACATGTGCGGCAGGGTGCGGCGCAGGATGCGGAACGGGGCCTCGACCATCACCCGCTGGATCAGGGTGAAGCGGTCGGTCGGGAACTCGTGGACGGGTGCGACGTGCTGGAGGCCGGCGTTGTTGACCACGATGTCGGCGTCGTCCGGCAGCGCCTCCACCGCCTCCGGGTCGGCGAGGTCGGCGACGAGCGCCACGCCGCCGATCCGGTCGGCGAGCTCCCGGGCCGGGGCGGCCGCGAGGTCGACGACGTAGACCCGGGCGCCGGCCTCGGCGAAGGCCTCGGCGCAGGCCCGGCCGATGCCCGAGGCGGCCCCGGTGACCAGGGCCGTACGGCCGTCGAGCGGGCGGGCTGAAGTGGTGTCCATGGCCGAGAACGGTAGGAATCCGGCGGCTCGGCTCCCATGTGATGGGACACCACAGTGGTGGGGCGGGCTGTGGCGGTCATCGCTACGAGGGTCGATCGGCGGTTCGGCCGCCCAGGGCCAAACCCATCCTGTCCGGGCTTCCCCACAATGGGCGCCGATGCTTCACCCGTTCGGAGGATTGCTCGGTCAGAACCACCCATAGCGCCCGAATGCTCGCTACATTCACGCCGATTCCCGACAGGGGGCGCCGCCACAGGCAGCCGAAGTGCTGGTGGAGCCGGTACGGCGTCCGAGAGGTGTTGACTGACTATGCCCCAACGGCCTGCAACCGACAGCCCGGCGTACGGACCGCTCGACCCGCTCGACCAGCACCGAGGTCCGGTCGGCCGGGCCCTTCCGGACGCCCCCGACGCCCTGGCCACCGACGACATGCGGCTGCCCGCGCAGGTCACGACCGCACGGCACCGGAGCGCCCCGGCGCCCGCGGACGCGCCCGTCGCGCCCGCCCAGCCCCCGGCGGCCGCCGCCGGACCGGCCCCGCAGAACGGCCAGCTGGCCGCCCTGATCGAGGAGGCCGGCTTCTCGCACGCCGGTCTGGCCCGCCGGGTGGACCAGCTCGGTCTGGAGCACGGTCTGGACCTGCGGTACGACAAGACCTCCGTCACCCGCTGGCTCCGCGGCCAGCAGCCGCGCGGCGCCACCCCCGCGCTGATCGCCGAGGTGTTCACCCGCCGGCTCGGCCGCCGCCTCACCGCCCAGGACCTCGGCCTGGACGCCTGCGCCCCGGTCTACGCCGGCCTGGAGTTCGCCGAGACGCCGCAGGAGGCGGTGGACATCGTGGCGAGCATGTGGCGCAAGGACAACGGCCCGCAGTCCGAGCTGCGCCGGATCGCCTTCACCCCGGCCGGCCTGGTCGTCCCCAGCCGGGACTGGCTGATCGGCCGCACCGACGAGCGGGTCGCCCGGGACGGCTCCACCCTGCCCCGGCCCGATGCCGCCACGGGGGCGGCGCCGGCCGGTCCGGCCGCGCCCGGCGGGGCCGCCGCACCACCGGCGCGCGGTACGGCGCCCGGTGCGTCCGCCGCGCCGTCCGCCTCGTCGTCGGCCCGGAACGCCGCCGGGGCGGCGGCCGGCCCGGCCTCCACTGCCCCGGCCGCCGCCGGCGCGCTCGGCCGGGTGCCGACCCAGAGCCGCCGCCCGCCCGCCGCCGTCGAGCCGCCGTACACCGACCCGGCCCGCGAGCCCAGGCCGGCGCTGCGGGTGGGCCGGGGCGACATCGCCGCCATCCGCGCCGTCGGGGACCTCTTCCGCGCGCTGGACCACGCCTACGGCGGCGGCCACGCCCGCCAGGCACTGGTCCGCTACCTGGAGAGCGAGGCCGAGCCGATGCTGCGCGGCCGCTACGGCGAGCAGATCGGGCGGGCGCTCTTCGGGGCCGTCGCCGACCTGACCAGGCTCGCCGGCTGGACGTCCTTCGACATCGCCGCGCACGGCCTGGCCCAGCGCTACTTCGTCCAGGCCCTGCGGCTCTCCCAGGCCGCGGGGGACCGCGCGCTCGGCGGCTACATCCTGGTGACGATGAGCCAGCAGGCCGTCCACCTCGGCCACGGCCGGGAGGCGGTCCAGCTGGCCCGGGTCGCCCAGCAGGGCGTGGGCACCGCCGTTCCGCCCACCGTGCAGTCGCTGCTGCACGCCGCCGAGGCGCGCGGGCACGGCCTGCTCGGCGACGTCCGGTCCTGCACCACCGCGCTGGTGCGCTCCGAGCGGGCCCTGGCCGGGGCCCGGGCCGGTGACGAACTTCCCTCCTGGGCGCGCTACTTCGACGAGGCGCAGCTCTCCGACGAGTTCGCCCACTGCTACCGGGACCTCCAGCAGTGGCGGACGTCGGCCCAGCACGCCGAGAAGTCGCTGCGGCTGCGCTCGCCCGCCTACGCCCGCAGCCGGATCTTCTGCCGGCTGGTGCTGGCCACCGCCCGGCTCGGCATGGGGGACTTGGACGAGGCGTGCACCATGGCCACCGACGCGCTGCGGGCGGCCGGGGAGATGCGCTCGGCCCGTTCGCTGGAGTACGTCCGGGACTTCCACCGCCGGCTCACCCCCTACCGGGGCAGTCCGGTGGCCCGCGCCTTCGAGGAGACGGCGCGCCAGGCGGGGGTGATCTGACGGCGGGCCGGGGTGGTCCGACGACGATCGGGGGCGGTCCGACGACGGCCGGCGGCGGTCCGGCGGCGGGCCGGGCCGGGGCCGGCCGGGCGCGCCCACCGACCGGCCCGCCGCGGCTACCAGCTCTCGGCGTTGACCCGCTGCCGGTCGCCCTCGGCAGCGGGCGGGCGGACCGTCCCGCGCAGCCGCTGGGCCAGCAGCGGGAAGACCAGGACGGAGAGCATGCCCGCGCCGACCAGCGCGGCCGCGGTGGAGGACGGCAGGTGCCCGTCGTCCACCTCGATCGTGGTGATCACCACGACCAGCGGCAGCGCGGTCGCGCCGTACAGGCCGAGCGCCGCCCGGTCGCGCCGGCCGAGTCCGATCGGCGCGATGAGGGCGGCCGGCAGTCCGCGCACGGTCAGCAGGAGCAGCAGGAACACCGGGACGAGCAGCAGGGTGCCCGGGTCCCGGAGCAGCGCCTCCAGGTCGAACTTCATCCCGCTGACCACGAAGAACACCGGGACGAGGAACCCGAAGCCGATGCCCTCCAGCTTGGCCTCGATGACCTCCTCCTCGGCCTCCGGCACGTCGGTGAGCAGCAGGCGGGAGACGATCCCGGCGGTGAAGGCGCCGAGCAGCATGTCCAGATCGAGCCAGATCGCGGCGGACACCATCGCGGTGAGCACCAGGATCACCGTGCGGATCGCGAACTGGCCGGAGGTGCGCAGGGTCCGGCGGATCAGCCGGGTCATCCAGGCCGGCCGGGGCCGGCGGGCGTAGCCGACGGAGGTCGCCGTGATCACCGCGAAGACGGCCAGGATGACGGCGGTCCGGAGCGGGCTGTTGCCGCTGAGCAGGATCGCGACCGCGATGATCGGCCCGAACTCGCCGACCGCGCCGGTGGCCATCACCAGCGAGCCGAACGGGGTCGGCAGCTCCCGGGAGTCCCGCAGGATCGGCAGGATGGTGCCGAGCGCGGTGGTGGTGAGCGCCAGTCCGGCGAAAGCGCCGTTCAGCGCGTCCCGGTTGACCATCGCGCCCACGCCGAGCGCCACCACCAGGGACACCAGCCACGCGGCGCCCGCCCGTTTCAGCGGGCCGCCGCGCAGCTTGGCGAAGTCGATCTCGTATCCGGCCAGGAAGATCAGCATCGCCAGGCCGAACTCGGAGAGCGCGTCGACCAGACCGCCGACCTGTGCCCAGTCCAGGACGTCGGGTCCGATCAGTACGCCGAGCACGATCTCGAACACCACCGTGGGGACGGCGACCCACCGCAGCAGCCGGTCGGCGAGCAGCGGCGCGGCCACGGCGGCGGCCGGGATCAGGATCAGCGTGAGCGGCTCGACCTGGAAGTCGGCGCTCACCGGGCGACGGGTCCGGGGCTCTGGACGGCACGCATCCCATTAGCGGTCATATCGGCATACTGGCACGCCGTGGTCGGCCGCCTCGGCAGCCCGCCGGTCGCGTGTTACGCCGCCGCCTCCGCCTCCCGGGCGGCGGTCGGCAGCCCGAGGTCGCGCACCACGGCCTGCGCCGCCCGCCGCCCCGACACCAGCGCGCCCTGGACGCTGCTGGTGTCCCGGTGGTCGCCGCAGACGTACAGCCCGGCCAGCAACCGCACCGGGCGCCGGGTGTTGTGCGGCGGCGGCATGGCGGGCACCGCGTCCGGGACGTGGCGCACGCTCAGGAACTGCCAGCCCTTCGTCGGGGCGCCGTACAGCTCCGCCAGTCGCGCGCGGACCGCGGGTTCGAGCGCGGCCGGCCCGCCGGCGTCGAAGGAGCGCCGCCCCAGCACCGTCGTGGCGATCAGCGCCTGTCCGGCCGGGGCGTACGAGGGGTGCAGCTCGCTGAGCACCAGGGAGTGCGAGACCAGCGGCGGGTGGCCGTTCGGCCGGTCGCCGTCCAGCAGCAGCACGGCCTCGCCGATCGGTGCCCGGTCCGTCGCGTGGTAGAAGGTCGTGACGGGGTGGAAGTCCGGCAGCCGCAGCCCGGGCAGCAGCCCGGCGGCGGAGCGCGCGTCGGTCGCCACCACGACGGCCTGGGCGCCGATCCGGCCGTGGCCGGCGGTCTCCACGCCGTCGGCCGCTATCGAGGTGACCCGCACTCCGGTCCGCAGGGTGCCGGCCGGCAGGGCGGCGGCCACCTGGGCGGGCACGGCCGCGATCCCGTCGGCGGGCAGACAGAGCCGGCCGCGCGCGTAGCTGCGCAGCACCAGGTCGGCGATCCGGCTGCTGGTGCCCAGGGCCGGGTCGCTGAGCAGGGCGCCGAGCAGCGGCCGCAGGAAGCCGTCGACGGTGCGCGGTGCGAGGCCGCGTTCGCCGAGCGCGCGGGCGGTGGTGGTCTCCGGCCGGGCCTGCAACCGGCCGGCCGGGGTGGCGGCCAGCCGGCTGAGCCAGCTGCCCAGCCGGGCCTTGTCCAGCGGACTGCCGAGCGGAGCCCGGGAGGCCGCCTGCCGGGCGGCGGTCAGCTGAGGGTCCCCGGCGCGGTACCGGCGGCCGCCGCTGTGCACGAGCACGCCCGGCGCGAGCGGCTGCAGGCCGAGCCGGTCCAGGTCGAGCGCGCGGCTCAGCTCGGGATAGGCGGTGTTCAGCAGCTGGCTGCCGTGGTCGAGCCGGAACCCGTCCAGCTCCCGGGTGGCCATCCGGCCGCCGATCCGGCCCGCGGCCTCCAGGACCTGGACGGTCAGGCCGTGGCCGGTGAGCGCGCGGGCGGCGGCCAGGCCCGCGAGTCCGGCGCCCACCACGACGACGTCCGGATCGGACTGTCGGCGGGTGCGGCGAGTGAAGTCATATGTGGGCACTGGCGTGCTCCCTCCCTGGTCCCGGAGCTTCGGCCGACGCAGGCAGCGGGGTGCCGGGACACGGTCCGACGGTGTGATGCCCAGTCAGTAAGAGCGTCAGACAAGCGCACCGGGCCCGATCCGGGCGCCGGGGAGGGTTCGACAGCATGCGGTGGGGGCGCGGTCACGCACGGTGTGCGCAACCGGCCGGGTTCGGGGTCGACGGGCGCGCACGGTCACCAGGGGCGTGCGGCGCGCCCGTTGCGTGCTCCTGTGCGCCCCCTCCCGGAGCCCCGACCGACCCCCGCTCGGCATATGCCCCCGGCCAGGGCGGATGCCGTAGCGGGCGTACGCGGGCCCGCCCGGGCCGGGTGCCGCACCGGGAGCACCCGGCCTACCGCAACCGCCCGCCCCGAGCGCACTCCCGGCTCCCGGCGACCGGCGCCGCCCCGCCGCTGCGGCCCGGCCGCTACAGCGCCGCCCGCACCGCCGCGTCCACATCCGTGTGCTCGAAGCGGAAGCCGGCCTCCAGCAGCCGCCGCGGCACCACCCGGTGGCTGCCGGTCACCTCGACCGCCAACTCGCCCAGCGCCACCTTGAGCACCGCCTCCGGCACCGGGAACGGCGTCGGCCGCTTCAGCACCCGCCCGAGCGCCGCCGTCAGCTCGGCGTTGGTGACCGGCTCCGGCGCGCTCAGGTTGAACGCGCCGCTCAGGTCGTCCCGGTCGATCAGGAACCGCAGCGCCGCGATCTCGTCCGCCAGCGAGATGAAGCTCCAGTACTGCCGGCCGTCGCCGAGCCGCCCGCCGAGCCCGAGGCGGAACAGCGGGAAGAGCCGGCCGCCGGCCCCGCCGGCGGCCGAGAGCACCAGCCCGGTGCGCGGGTGGACCACCCGGATCCCGGCCCGCTCGGCGGGCCGCGCGGCGGCCTCCCACTCCACGCAGACCTCGGCCAGGAAGTCGTCCCCGGCGGGGGAGTCCTCGTCGATCACCTTGTCGCCGGTCTGCCCGTAGAACCCGACGGCCGAGGCGCTGACGAAGACCTGCGGCGGCTCGTCGAGCTCCGCCAGCGCGACGGCCAGCGTCTCGGTGCCGAGCACCCGGCTCTCCCGGATCTCCCGCTTGTACGCGTCCGTCCACCGGCGGTCGCCGACCCCGGCGCCCGCCAGGTGCACCACCGCCCCGACGCCCGCCAGCCCGGCCCGGTCGACCTGCCCCAGCAGCGGGTTCCAGCCGATCGCCGTCGTCCCGTCCGGCCGCGGCCCGGTTTTGGAGCGGTGCCGGACCAGCCGGACCACCTGGTGGCCGTCGGCGAGCAGCGAGCGGACGAGTGTCGAGCCGATCAATCCCGTGGATCCTGTGACCGCGATGCGCATGGGGCCATCCTTGCAGCTCCCGGCGGCCGGAATTCCGTGTACGCCCCGGGCGCCGCTGATTAGCATGGCGCGCATGCGCCATGAAGATCTGATCATCCGTCCCGCACGGACCGAGGACGAGAAGGAGCTCTCCGAGCTCAACCGGGCCGCCTGGTCCTGGCAGAGCGACGTCGCCCCGCAGCCGGCCGAGGGGGACGGCGTGTTCGACGAGCGCCACGCCCCGGACCAGTTCCTGCTCGCCCTGCTCGACGACCGGATCGTCGGCTACATCCGGGTGGTGCCGCCCACCCCGCTGGCCAGCAACCGGCACGTCCGGCAGATCCAGGGCCTGGCGGTCTCCTCCGCGGCCCGCGGCCGGGGCGTCGGCCGGGCACTGGTCGAGGCGGGCTGCACGGCCGCCAGGGAGCAGGGGGCGCGCCGGATCACCCTGCGCGTGCTGGGGCACAACGCCCCGGCCCGCCGGCTCTACGAGGCCTGCGGCTTCGTGGTCGAGGGTTCGCTCACCGAGGAGTTCCTGATCGACGGCCGGTACGTGGACGACATCTGGATGGCCCGTTCGCTGGTGCTCTGAGCCCGCGGGGCCGGCGGGCCGCGACGGCGCCTCGCGTCCCGCGTCCCGCGTCCCGCGCCTCGCGCCCGCCTACGGCGCCCCGCCCCGCGCCCCGCGCCCGCCTACGGCGCCCCGCGCCCCGCGCGCAGAGTACTGACAGGTCGTCAGATCGGGCGGGAGGGTGGTGCAGACTCGTGACAAACCCAACCTGTCTGGAGCAGTGCCGCGCCGGGTACCGTACGGCCGTGAGCAACTCGACGCCTCCCGGGTGGTACCCGGTACCGGGTGCGGACGGCACAGCCGGTCATGAGCGCTGGTGGGACGGCAACGCCTGGACCAGTGACGTCCGCCCCGTCCAGGCGGGCGGCGGCGGGCTCGCCGACGCCCCGACCCAGGTCTCCTGGCAGACCCCGCAACCGCCGACCCCCGTCTCCCCGCCGCCCGCCTACGGCTACGGCGCCCCGCAGCAGGGCGCGCCCGGCTACGGCTACCCGACGCAGGACCAGCAGGGCTACGGCTACCCGCAGGGCGGTTACCCGCCGCCGCCGCCGCCGTCCGGCCGGATGAAGCCGGGCGTGGCCGTGGCGATCGCGGCCGGGGTGCTGGTCGTGGTCGGCGTGGTGGCCGCGATCGCCCTCAACAGCGGCGGCGATCCGAAGGCGGACCCGGCGCCCGTGCCGACGGTCACCGTCACCGACACCCCGAGCCGGACGCCGAGCCCCGGTCCGACCACGCGCACGCCCGCGCCCACTCCCACCCCCGTGCCCAGCCTGCCGCCGGTGCCGGTGGTCAAGGACACCGCCGCCGACGCCCAGCACGCCATCACGGTGCCGATCTTCCAGGGCTGGGACGCGCAGACCGACACCACGCACTCGACCGTCTTCCTGGGCAGCGGCCGCTACACCTGCCCGACCGGCGGCTCCTGCATCCGGGGCCAGTTCTCGGTGGAGAAGGACACCATCGCGGGGGCCTCGGCCCGGGCGGCGGCCGAGGCGGCGATGCCCACCTACGCGGCGGCGATCTTCACCGGGATCACCTCGCACACCGATGCCGGCTCCGCCAACACCACCGTGGCGGGCGTCTCGGGCTACGCGGTGCGGTGGCACATCACCACCTCGGACGGCACCAAGGGCTACATCCTGCTGGCGGCCGTCCCGGCCAAGGGCGGCGGCTTCGTGGCCTTCGAGGGCGGGGTGGACGACGCCGCGGGCGCGCCCGACCCCACCGTGCTCGACCAGATCCTCAAGGGCATCAAGCAGGACAGCAGCGCCTCCGGCTCCGGCACCTGAGCCACCGGCGCCCGAGCCGCCGCTCCGGCGCCCGGGCCACCCGCTCCGGCGCCCGAGCCGCCCGGGCCGTCCCCGGGTCAGTCCCCGTAGCGCTCCCAGAGCTTGGGGAACCGTTTCGCCATGGCGTCCGGGTCGTCGAAGTCCAGGGCGGCGCCGGCCGGCCGCGCGGGCTGCCGCTCGCCCACCTCGGGCAGCGGCAGCCCGGTCAGTTGCTCGTACGCCTCGTCGGCCGCGTAGCCCAGGTCCTCGGCCTCGCCGTCCTCCTCCTCGTCGAAGTCGGGGAGCAGGTCGGCCAGATCGTCCGGCTCGTGCAGCCCGCCCTCGAACACCTCCCGCCCCTGGCCGATCAGCCAGCAGCGGAAGTAGTCGAAGGAGTCCTCGGAGGCGCCGTCCAGCAACAGGTAGGCCGCGCCCCACAGGTCGGTGCGGTAGGCGCGCTGGAACCGGGCCTCGAAGAGCCGGGCGAAGTCGATGACGTCGTCCGGGGTCAGTTGGACGAGCCGTTCCACCAGCCGTTCCGCCTGCTCGTCCGGGTCGCCGTCGGCGTCCTCCCGGGTGTCGTCGATGATCTGCCAGAAGTCGGTCTCGTCCATCACCGCTCCAGCATCCCTGTTCGCCCGCGCGATCGCATGCGATGGGCCCGGCGAAACGCGGGCGGACGCGACCGCGGGCGGCGCCGAGGCGGACGCGGCGGGCGGGCGGCCGCCACCGTGCGGCCGGCAGCCGCACGGGCGAAAACGCGGAGCCCCGCGCCGTCCTGGGACGACGCGGGGCTCCGAACTACCGTGGCTGCCTTGCGGGCTGCCGCCTTACAGGCCGAGCTCGACCTCGAACTCGCCGGCCTCGAGGATCTCCTTGACGGCGACCAGGAAACGGGCGGCGTCGGCGCCGTCCACCAGGCGGTGGTCGTAGGAGAGCGACAGGTAGGTCATGTCGCGGATGCCGATGGCGGTGCCGCCGTCGGCCTCGATGACGACCGGGCGCTTGACCGTCGCGCCGATGCCCAGGATGGCGACCTGGTTCGGCGGCACGATGACGGTGTCGAACAGCGCACCGCGCGAGCCGGTGTTGCTGATGGTGAAGGTCGCGCCGGACAGCTCGTCCGGAGTGATCTTGTTGCCGCGCACCTTGCCGGCCAGCTCCGCGGTCTTCTTCGAGATGCCGGCGATGTTGAGGTCGCCCGCACCCTTGATGACCGGGGTCATCAGACCCTTCTCGGAGTCCACCGCGATCCCGATGTTCTCGGAGTCGAAGTAGGTGATGGTGCCCTCGGCCTCGTTGATGCGGGCGTTGATCACCGGGTGGCTCTTCAGCGCCTGGGCGGCGGCCTTGACGAAGAACGGCATCGGGGACAGCTTCACGCCCTCGCGGGCGAGGAAGGCGTCCTTGGCCTTGCCGCGCAGCGCGATGATCTTGGTGACGTCCACCTCGACCACGCTGGTCAGCTGAGCCTGCTCGTGCAGGGCCTTCAGCATGTTGTCGCCGATGGCCTTGCGGATGCGGGTCATCTTGACCGTCTGGCCACGCAGCGGGGACGGCGCGGCGGCGGCCTTCGGCGCGGCGGCAGCGGCGGGGGCCGGCACGGCCTTCGCGGCCTCGGCGGCGGCGATGACGTCCTGCTTGCGGATGCGACCGCCGACACCGGTACCGGTGACGGAGGCCAGCGTGACGCCCTGCTCGGCGGCGAGCTTGCGCACCAGCGGGGTGACGTAGGCGTCACCGCTGTCGGTGGCCGGCGCGGCGGCGACGGGGGCCGGGGCGGCGACCGGAGCGGCCGGAGCCACCGGGGCCGGGGCGGTGACCGGGGCAGCGGGGGCGACCGGGGCCGGAGCGGCAACGGGAGCCGGAGCGGCCACCGGGGCCGGGGCGGCGACCGGAGCAGCCGGGGCGGCCGGAGCCGGAGCGGCGACCGGGGCCGGCGCAGCGGCCGGAGCGGGAGCGGCAGCCGGGGCCGGAGCGGCCGCGGCCGCACCCGGGGCACCGATCAGCGCGAGCTGGGCGCCGACCTCGGCGGTCTCGTCCTCGCCGACCAGGATCTTCACCACGACGCCGGCGACCGGCGACGGGATCTCGGTGTCGACCTTGTCGGTGGAGACCTCGAGCAGCGGCTCGTCGACCTCGACCGTCTCACCCTCGGCCTTCAGCCAGCGGGTGACGGTGCCCTCGGTGACCGACTCGCCCAGCGCGGGCAGCAGCACGGGGGTGGCGTCGCCGGCCGGCGCGGCCGGGGCCGCCGCCGGAGCGGCCGGAGCCTCGGCGACCGGGGCGGCAGCGGCGGGCGCCTCCGCGACCGGGGCCGGGGCGGCAGCCGGGGCCGGAGCGGCCTCGGCGGCCGGAGCCGGAGCGGCGACCGGGGCGCCGGAGCCGTCGTCGATGATCGCCAGCTCGGCGCCGACCTCGACGGTCTCGTCCTCGCCGACCTTGATCGAGGCCAGGATGCCCGAGGCCGGGGCCGGGATCTCGGTGTCGACCTTGTCGGTGGAGACCTCGAGCAGCGGCTCGTCGACCTCCACACGCTCACCCTCGGCCTTCAGCCAACGGGTGACGGTGCCCTCGGAAACGCTCTCGCCCAGCGCGGGCAGTGTTACTGAGACCGCCATGGTTTCAGCGACTCCTATCAAGTCTTGCGTACTGGAATGGGGGGTGTTGGGCGTGATCAGTCGTGCGCGTGCAGCGGCTTGCCGGCCAGCGCCAGGTGCGCCTCGCCCAGGGCCTCGGACTGGGTCGGGTGGGCGTGGATGAGCTGCGCGACCTCGGCCGGCAGAGCCTCCCAGTTGTAGATCAGCTGCGCCTCGCCGACCTGCTCGCCCATCCGGGCGCCGACCATGTGGACGCCGACCACGGCGCCGTCCTTGACCTGGACGAGCTTGATCTCGCCGGCGGTCTTCAGGATCTTGCTCTTGCCGTTGCCGGCCAGGTTGTACTTGAGGGTGACGACCTTCTCCTTGCCGTACAGCTCGACGGCCTTGGCCTCGGAGATGCCGACGGAGGCCACCTCGGGGTTTGAGTAGGTCACGCGCGGGACGCCGTCGTAGTCGATCGGCACGGCCTTGAGGCCGGCCAGGCGCTCGGCGACCAGGATGCCCTCGGCGAAGCCGACGTGGGCCAGCTGCAGGGTCGGGGCGAGGTCGCCGACGGCGGAGATGGTGGGCACGTTGGTGCGCATGTACTCGTCGACGAGCACGTAGCCGCGGTCCATCGCGACGCCGTTCTCCTCGTAGCCGAGGCCGGCCGAGACCGGGCCGCGGCCGATGGCGACGAGCAGCAGGTCGGCGTCGATCTGCTTGCCGTTCTCGGTGGAGACGCGCACACCGGTCTCGGTGTACTCGACGCCGGAGAAGCGGGCCTTCAGCTCGAACTTGATGCCGCGCTTGCGGAACGCGCGCTCCAGCAGCTTGGAGGAGTTCTCGTCCTCCAGCGGGACCAGGTGCGGCAGGGCCTCGACGATGGTGACCTCGACGCCGAAGGACTTCCAGACCGAGGCGAACTCGACGCCGATCACGCCGCCGCCGAGGATCACGGCGGACTTCGGGATGCGGTCGAGCTTGAGCGCGTGGTCGGAGGAGATCACGCGGTCGCCGTCGATGGTCAGGCCCGGCAGCGACTTCGGCACGGAGCCGGTGGCGAGGACGATGTGGCGGCCCTCGATGCGCTGGCCGTTGACGTCCACCGAGGTCTGCGAGGAGAGCTTGCCCTCGCCCTGGATGAAGGTCACCTTGCGGGAGGCGACCAGGCCCTGCAGGCCCTTGTACAGGCCGGCGATGACGTCGTCCTTGTACTTGTGGACACCGTTGATGTCGATGCCCTGGAAGGTGGCCAGCACGCCGAACTCGGCGGCCTCCTTCGTCTCGTCCGCGATCTCGGCGGCGTGCAGCAGCGCCTTGGTCGGGATGCAGCCGCGGTGCAGGCAGGTGCCGCCCAGCTCACCCTTCTCGACCAGGGCGACGCTCAGACCCAGCTGAGCGGCGCGGAGCGCCGCGGCGTAACCGCCGCTTCCGCCTCCGAGAATGACTACGTCGAAAACGGTGCTGGCGTCGTTCGCCACGTCACGTCCTCCATGCAATGGGGTGGGTCGCCGGGCCGGTCGCGGTCCGGTGGGTCGGAAGCCTTTGTGGGGCGCCCAGTCGTGCCGGAAATACATCTTCGCACTTGTTCACGGCAGCTGATGTCCGGGTCCGCCCCAGGGGTGTCCCGAAGGGTGGTCACAGGGGCGGGAATGCCCCCGACGGAAGGGCATCATCGCAGCTCAACGCGGGGTTGACAGCGGCCGGGGCGGCGTTTTCGGCGGGTCGGGCCGTGCCCGGTTCCGCACTGTGGAACAAAGTTTCGCCCGCAGCGAACAGAGGTGCGGGCGGGGTCCTGCCGTCTACCCGCAGGTAACAGCGCTGCGGGCGGGGTCGCGGCCGCAGCGGGGTCCCGGGCACGGAAAGCGCCCGGGAAGCCGGACGGGGTCCGGCGCGCGTGCGCGGGACCCCGTCCGTCCGAGCCCGGATCAGGCCTTGTCGCCCGCCGCGGTCCGCTCGGCGAAGCGGACCAGGGTGCGCACCGCGCTCGCGGTGCCGCCCTTGGGGGTGTAGCCGAACGGCGCGCCCTCGTGGAAGGCCGGGCCGGCGATGTCCAGGTGGGCCCAGTCGATGCCCTCGGCCACGAACTCCTTGAGGAACAGGCCGGCCACCAGGCCGCCACCCATCCGCTCGCCCATGTTGGCCAGGTCGGCGATGGTCGACTCGGTCATGCCCTTGCGCAGCTCGGCCGGCAGCGGCATCGGCCAGGACTGCTCGCCGGCCTCGCCCGCGACGGTGTGCAGCGTCTCGCGCAGCTCGTCGTTGTTGGCCATCACGCCGAAGGTGCGGCTGCCCAGCGCCAGCATCATCGCGCCGGTCAGCGTCGCCACGTCGACGATCACGTCCGGGTTCTCCTCGCCGGCCCGCACGATGGCGTCGGCCAGCACCAGGCGGCCCTCGGCGTCGGTGTTGAGCACCTCGACGGTCTTGCCGCCGTACATCTTCAGCACGTCACCCGGGCGGGTGGCGGTGCCCGACGGCATGTTCTCGGCCAGCGCCAGCCAGGCGGTGACGTTGACGGCGAGGCCCAGGCGCTTGGCGGAGACGACGGCGGCGAACACCGCGGCGGCGCCGGCCATGTCGCACTTCATGGTCTCGTTGTGGCCGGCCGGCTTCAGCGAGATGCCGCCCGAGTCGTAGGTGATGCCCTTGCCGATGAACGCCAGGCTCGCCTTGGCCTTCGGGTGGGTGTACGCCACCTTCACCAGCCGCGGCGGGTTGGCGGAGCCGTTGCCGACGCCGAGCAGGCCGCCGAAGCCGCCCTTGAGCAGCGCCTTCTCGTCCAGCACCTCGACCTTGAGGCCGTGCTCCTTGCCGGCCGCCTGGGCGATCGCGGCGAAGATCTTCGGGTTCAGGTCGTTCGGCGCGGTGTTGACGAGGTCGCGGGCGCGGTTCATCTCCTCGCCGACGACCAGGGCGCGCTCGACGGCGGCCTTGGCGTCCTTGCTGCCCTTGCGGGCGGTCAGCAGGACCAGCTCGCCGACCGGCTCCTTGGCGCTGCCGTTGCCCTTGTAGGTGCCGAAGGAGTAGGCGCCGAGCAGGCCGCCCAGCGCGACCGCCTCGACCTCGTCGGCGGACTCGACCGGCAGGGCCAGCGCGGCCTTCTTGCCACCGGCCAGGGTGCGGGCGGCGACACCGGCGGCGCGGCGCAGCGTCTCCAGGCCGTAGCCGCCCTCGGCGGCCTCGCCCAGGCCGACCGCGAGCACGAGCGCGGCCTTCAGGCCGGCGGGGGAGGGGACCTTGACGGCCTCGCCCTCGGCGCCGGTCGCGCCCAGGGTGGTGAGGACCTCGGCCAGCTTGCCCTCGAACGCCTCGCTCACGGCCTCGGCGCCCGGCGCCAGCACGATGCCCTTCGGGCCCTTCGCCACACCGATCACCAGCGCGTCCGCGCGCAGCGAGGCGGCGGAGGAGGTGCTCACAGACAATGCAGTCACGTAATGCGTCCTGTTCTATCGCGGTCCACGGCACCGGTGACGGCACGGCTGCCGCACCGGCGCAGCCCGGGGCCGCCACTGCGGGCCGTCCCGCCGGTGCGGGTCTGGTCCGGGGCCCCTGGCGCGTGCGTCCACCGGTCGCGGCGGCCGCACACACCAGAAGCCCCGGCTCCTCGACGCGCGTCGGCCGGGCCGGACCTGCGACGGTGCAGGGCTGCGGTGCTCCCCGCATGGTAGTCCGCATGCTGGGATCACGCGCCGCCCGGTGTCCCGCCGCCCGTCCCGGGGCCCGGCGGTGCGCCTCAGCCCAGCAGTGCGAGGGCGAGCAGGGTGCCGGTCGCGGCGGTCTCGGCCATCGCGCCGAGGACGTCCCCGGTGATGCCGTCGAACCGGCGTACGCAGCGCCGCAACAGCAGCCAGGAGCAGCCGAGGCCGACCGCAACGGCCAGTGGCAGCCGCAGAACTGACCAGCCGTCCGACAGGCCGAGGGCGGCCAGGAGCAGTGCCGAACAGGCCGTCGACGCCGCCGCCGCGCCGAGCGGCACGGTACCCGCCACCATCGCGCCGAGCCCGCCCGGCCGGGCGGCCGGCACCGGGCGCGCGCAGCCCCAGGCGAGCGCGCACCGGGCGGCCGTCGCGGAGGCGAGCACCGCGAGCGCGCCGCGCGCCGGCGAGGCGTCGAACTGCCCGGCCAGTGCGGCGACCTGGGCCAGCAGGACCAGCACCAGCGTGAGTACGCCGAACGGCCCGATGTCGGACTGCTTCATGATGCGCAGCGCGTCCTGCGCCGGTTTGCCGCTGCCCAGGCCGTCGGCGACGTCGGCCAGACCGTCCAGATGCAGGCCCCGGGTCAGCGCGGCCAGCACGCCGACGGCGGTCACCGCGCCGAGCAGCCCGCCCGCGCGCCAGGCCACCGCCGCCCCCGCACCGGCGGCCAGCGCCCCGAGGGCCAGGCCGACCACCGGGGCCGCCGTCATCGCCCGGCCCGCCGTCGGGCGGTCCCAGCGCTCGACCCGCACCCGCAGCACGGAGAGCGTCCCGAACGCGAACCGCAGCCCGTCGCCCCAGCCGGCCGGTGCCTCCGGTGACCCGTCCCGCATGGCCCGCCGCTCCTCACATCCGTTACGTCGGGGCGCGGCCCCGTGCTGCGCCGCGCTCCGCAACGGCCCTGCCCCGCCCGGCTCCCGGGGCGATCGGCACCGGGCCGTCGGCACCCGGTGGCCGGCGCCCGGCCGTCAGGCCCGGCCGAGCAGCTCCGCCGCCGAGGGCAGCTTCGGCTGCTCCTTGGGCGCCGCCGGGGCCCTCGGGACGGGCGCGTGCTCGGCCAGGGCGTCCGCCGCGGCCTGCAGCAGCGGCAGCGCCATCAGCGCGCCGACGCCCTCGCCCATGGTGATCTCCTGCTCCTGGAGCGGCGTCAGGGTGAGCCGGTCGTAGGCCTTGGCCTGGGCCGGCTCGCCGGTGGACTGCCCGGCCCGCCACCACTCCGGTGCCCGGAACGCGATCCGCTGGGCCACCAGCGCGCAGGCCGCGGAGACCACGCCGTCCAGCACCACCGGGAGCTTGCGCACGGCGGCCTGCAGCAGGAAGCCGGTGATCGCCGCGAAGTCGGCGCCGCCGGTGGCGCCGAGCAGGGCCAGCTGGTCGCCGAGCACCGGCCGGGCCCGCCGCAGCGAGTCGCGGACGGTCGCGCACTTGACCATCCACACCCGGTCGTCGATGCCCGAGCCGCGCCCGGTCACCGCGGCCGCGTCCGTCCCGCAGAGCGCGCCGACCAGGACCGCCGCCACCGTGGTCGCGCCGACCGCGAGGTCGCCCAGGACGACCAGGTCGGTACCGGCGTCGGCCTCCTCGTCGGCGACGGCCATCCCAGCCCGGAAGGCCTTGACCGTCTCCTCGGCGCTCAGCGCGTCCTCGATGTCGATCCGGCCGGAGCCGCGCCGCACCCGGTGCGCGACCACGTCGTCCGGGAAGTCGGACGGGTCCGCGTCCACCGCGACGTCCACCACCCGCACCTCGGCGCCGAAGCGCCGGGCGAGCAGGGCGACCGGCGCGGTGCCGTCCAGCACCGCCCGCACCCGGGCGGCCGTGCCGCCCTGCGCGGGCAGCCGGGACACCCCGAGGGCCGCCACCCCGTGGTCGGCGGCGAACAGCAGCACCTTGGGCGCCGACAGCGGCCGCACCGGGGAGCGCCCCTGCACGGACGACAGCCAACTGCCCAGCTCCTCCAGCCGGCCGAGCCCGCCGCGCGGCCGGTCCAGCGCCTGCCAGCGCTCTTCGGCGGCCCGCCGGGCGCTCTCGTCGGGGCGCTCGACGAGCGAGGAGAACGTATCGAGATCCACGGTCGTGTCCATCGGTCGGAAGGCTACACGCCGCAGGTGCTCAGCCTGCGGCGGGCTTGACCGTCAGAACCTGCCCCGCCACGACGAGCAGCACACGCTCCGAGGCGTCGGCCACCGCCATGTTCAGCCGGCCCAGGGTGTCGCGGAAGCGGCGGCCCGAGGCGGTCGCCGGGACGACGCCCATGCCCACCTCGTTGCTGACCGCGATCACCGGGCGCCGGGTGGCCGCCCAGGCCCGGGCCAGCCCCTCGCAGCGCCGCTGGACCGCCGCCTCGCCGCCGTCCGCCCAGACCGCGTCGTCCCAGGCGCCGCACTCGTCCATCACGGCGGTCAGCCAGAGCGCCAGGCAGTCGATCAGCACCGGCGCGGGGTCGGCGGCGTCCGCCAGCACCGCCTCCAGGTCGCAGGTCTCGGCGGTGCGCCAGCTCGCCGGTCGCCGGTCGCGGTGCAGCGCGACCCGCTGCGCCCACTCGGTGTCGCCGTCCCGGGTGCCGCTGGTGGCCACGTAGAGGACGTCCGGGTACCGGGCGAGCAGCTGCTCGGCCCTGGTGGACTTGCCGGACCGGGCGCCGCCGAGGACCAGGGTGCGGGGGAGTGCGGGGTGGGCTGCCATGCGTCCATCCTGCCAAGGCGGCGGCGCACCGCCCCGGCCGGGCCCGGCCGGGGCGGCAACGCGGCCCCCGGCGGGCAATCGCGGCTCCCGGCGGGCAATCGCGGGCCCCGTCAGGCATACGGAAGATCGGGCCGGGCAGGCTAAGGTGCGCAGCACGCAGGCAGCGCACAGGTCGTCAGTGGGAGGAACCGGGCATGGTCTGGACGTGGCGGTACGAGAAGGCGGACGGCACCGTGGTGGCCCCGAGCGGCGGCCAGGAGGAGGAGTTCGCCGGCCAGGGGGACGCCGAGACCTGGATCGGGGAGAGCTGGAAGCAGCTGGCCGATGACGGCGTGGACACCGCCGTCCTGCTCGACGACGGCCGGGAGATCTACTCGATGAGCCTGCACGAGGCCTGAGCCGGCTCGCCCGCCGACCTGTTGGGCCGCGCCGGGCCGAAGGGCCGCGCCGGTGCCGCAGGGGAGCGAGCGGGCCCCGAGGAACCAGGGGCCTTGGCGCGCCGACCGTCGGCACCGGGTCGAGCGGCCCGGGGGCGAGCGCGCGAGAATGCGGCTACTTGGCCCCGAACACGTGCAGCAGCGCGGCGACCTGCCGGTACGGATCGGTGCGGCCGGCCCGCTCCTCGGCCTCCAGCAGCTGGGCCAGCTGCCGGCCGTCCACCGGCGGCGCCGCGTCGTCGGGCGCGTTGTCGGTGAAGACCCGCACGCCGTACCAGTGCCGCAGCGGCACGGACACCTCGGAGAGGGTGACGGCGAGGTCGGCGAGCCGGTCGGCCCGGGCGGCCAGCCCGAGCCGGTTGTAGTACCGGTCGCTCTCGAAGGCGTGCAGGGCGGCCCGCCAGTCCCCGGCGGCGGCGGGCCGCAGGGCCAGCGCGTCGCGGTTGCGGACCAGCAGCGAGAGCAGCCCGCCGGGGGCCAGCAGCCGCGCCAGCGAGGCGATCATCGGGTCCGGGTCCGGCAGGTACATCAGGACGCCGTGGCAGAGCACCACGTCGAAGCTGCGCGGCCCGAACCAGCGCCCGCACTGGTGGCCGTCGCCGCTGAGCAGCTGCATCCGGCCGCGCACCTCGGGCGGCTCCTCGGCCAGCGCCCCCTGGGCGACGCCGAGCGCGACCGGGTCGGAGTCGATCCCGGTGACGTAGTGGCCGGCCCGGGCCAGCCGCAGCGCCTGGGTGCCCTGGCCGCAGCCGATGTCGAGGACGCGCTGTTCGGCGCGGCCGGCCAGCTGCTCGGCCAGCTGCCGGGCGACCAGCTCCTGCCGGACGAGGTTGCGCAGGCTGCCGAGGCGTTCCAGCCAGGGGCCGGTGCCGCCGGCGAAGGAGCCGCTGCGCGAGGGCAGCCGGCGCTCCTGGGCGAGCCGGTCGTGGCCGCCCTCGCCCTGGCCCGGAAGCGCGTACAGGCCGGGCCCCTCCCAGGCGGGAGGGGCCCAGCCGGAGTCCACCGGTTCGGCGGTCAGGGCTTCTCTCCGCGCCGCACCTGCGGCTTGGGCAGGCGCAGCCGGCGCATCTGCAGGATGCGCATCAGGCCGTACGCGACCGCGCCGCGGGTGTTCTGGCCCGCGAACCGCTCGGTGAGCTGCTTGCGCAGCCCGAAGCCGAGGCGGACGAAGTCCAGCACCACCAGCACGAAGAAGGCCAGGAAGAGCAGGGTGGAGAGCAGCTGGAGGGCCGGCACCTTGACGATGCTGAGGACCAGGATCACCACGGCGGCGGGCAGGAAGAACTCGGCGAGCGACCAGCGGGCGTCCACGTAGTCGCGGGTGAACTTGCGCACCGGGCCCTTGTCACGGGCCGGCAGGTGCCGCTCGTCACCCTCCAGCAGCGCGGTGCGCTGCTTCTCGCGCTCGCTGCGCATCCGCTCGCGCGCCTGGCGGGAGGCCTCCTTGCGGTCCTTGGGCACGGTCACCCGGGTACGCCGGTGGGCCTCGGCCTCACTGCGCTTGGGAGTGGGCCGCCCCTTCTTCGCCTGCGGGTTGCGGGCCTGGGTCGTCTCGTCCTGCTTCTCCAGCACGGCGGCGGAGGCAGCGGCATCATCTGAACGGCGTCGGAACACACCACCAGCGTACGGGGTGCGCGACCGCTTCCACGGGTCCCCTCGGACCCAAACGCGTATCGATCGTGCCGGTCCGGGCCCGGAGCCGGGTTTGCGGGGGTCTTCCCGTAGGGGATCACTGCGGCGGACGGTGGTGGGGATGAGGGGCGGATCCACCCCGGGGATGAGGCCGCCACGGGTGTCGCTGTAGCAGTCTTGTTGCAGGCAGGTGCACTGCGGCGACGGGCTCGCTGCACATACACTCGTCGTGTCTGGTAACGAGATAGAGACCGCAGGCCGGAGAAGGGGGCACCCGAGGCCCATGAGCGACGGAATCATGAAGCGTATGGGGTTGATCTTCCGCTCCAAGGCGAACAAGGCCTTGGACCGGGCGGAGGATCCCCGTGAGACGCTCGACTACTCGTACCAGAAGCAGCTCGAGCTGCTGCAGAAGGTACGTCGCGGCGTCGCGGACGTGGCCACCTCGCGCAAGCGCCTGGAGCTCCAGCTGACCCAGCTGCAGCAGCAGTCCGCCAAGTACGAGGACCAGGGCCGCAAGGCGCTCTCGCTCGGTCGGGAGGACCTCGCGCGCGAGGCCCTGACCCGCAAGGCGAACATGCAGTCCCAGATCACCGACCTGGAGGTGCAGTACCAGCAGCTCCAGGCGGAGGAGGAGAAGCTCACGCTCGCCTCCCAGCGGCTGCAGGCCAAGGTCGACGCCTTCCGCACCAAGAAGGAGACGATCAAGGCCACCTACACCGCGGCCCAGGCGCAGACCCGGATCGCCGAGTCCTTCTCCGGCATCTCGGAGGAGATGGGCGACGTCGGTCTGGCGATCCAGCGGGCCGAGGACAAGACCGCCCAGATGCAGGCCCGCGCGGGTGCGATCGACGAGCTGCTGGCCTCCGGCGCGCTCGACGACGCCAGCGGGCTCGGCCGCAAGGACGACATCGAGGCGGAGCTGGAGCGGGTCGCCGGTGGCTCGGACGTCGAGCTGGAGCTGGCCCGGATGAAGGCCGAGCTGACGGGCGGCTCTCCCGCCTCCGGTCCGCAGGCCATCGAGCCGGGCAAGGGGCAGCCGCAGGACGCCCAGCCGGACAACCCGCGGATCAACTACAACAAGTGACCTGAGCTTCACCCCACTGAACCAGGGAGACGCACGGCATGATCATGAGGGTCATGGGCGAGGGCCAGTTCGAGGTGGGCGACACCCATCTGAACCGGCTGAACAAGCTCGACGACGAGCTTCTCGCCGCACTGGAGTCGGGGGACGAAGAGCATTTCCGTCGAGCGCTCGGGGAGCTGCTGGGCGCCGTCAAGGAGTTCGGCACCCCGCTGCCGGACGCCTCCTTGGAGCCCTCCGACCTGATCCTCCCGGATGCCGATGCGACGATCGACCAGGTTCGGCAGCTGCTGCGGGCCGAGGGTGACGGCCTGATCCCCGGGTACCCCGAGTAGCCGCCGTCTCACGCCAGACGAAAGGGCGGGCTCCTCCCTCACGGAGGAGCCCGCCCTTCGGCGTGCGGCGGGGCTACGGCAGGGCCAGCATCCGGTCCAGCGCCGCCTTGGCGTACTTCTCGGTCTCCGGGTCGACCCGGATCACGTTCGGCACCCGGCCCTCGACCAGCGACTCCAGCGCCCAGACCAGGTGCGGCAGGTCGATCCGGTTCATCGTGGAGCAGAAGCAGACCGCCCGGTCCAGGAAGACGACCTCCTTGTCCGGGTGCGCCTTGGCGAGGCGGCGGACGAGGTTCAGCTCGGTGCCGATGGCCCACTTGGAGCCGGGCTCGGCGGCGTCCAGCGCCTTGATGATGTACTCGGTCGAGCCCACCATGTCGGCGGCCGCGACGACCTCGTGCTTGCACTCGGGGTGCACCAGCACGGTGACGCCCGGAATGCGCTCGCGGACGTCGTTGACCGAGTCCAGCGAGAACCGGCCGTGCACCGAGCAGTGGCCGCGCCAGAGGATCATCTTGGCGTTCCGCAGCTGCTCGACGGTCAGGCCGCCGTTCGGCTTGTGCGGGTTGTAGAGCACGCAGTCGTCCAGCGAGAGGCCCATCTCGCGCACCGCGGTGTTGCGGCCCAGGTGCTGGTCCGGCAGGAAGAGCACCTTCTGCCCCTGCTCGAAGGCCCACTCCAGGGCCCGCTGGGCGTTGGAGGAGGTGCAGATGGTGCCGCCGTGCTTGCCGGTGAAGGCCTTGATGTCGGCGGAGGAGTTCATGTACGAGACCGGGACGGTGACGTCGGCTATGCCGGCGTCGGTCAGGACGTCCCAGCACTCGGCGACCTGCTCGGCGGTGGCCATGTCGGCCATCGAACAGCCGGCCGCGAGGTCCGGCAGGACGACCTGCTGGGCGTCGCCGGTGAGGATGTCCGCGGACTCGGCCATGAAGTGCACGCCGCAGAAGACGATGTACTCGGCCTCCGGGCGGGCGGCCGCGTCGCGCGCGAGCTTGAAGGAGTCGCCGGTGACGTCGGCGAACTCGATCACCTCGTCGCGCTGGTAGTGGTGGCCGAGGATGAAGACGCGGTCCCCGAGTGCCTCCTTGGCGGCCCGGGCGCGGGCGACCAGGTCCGGGTCGGAGGCGGCGGGAAGGTCGCCGGGGCACTCGACGCCGCGCTCGCTGTTCGGGTCGGCCTCACGGCCGAGCAGCAGCAGAGCGAGCGGCGTCGGAGTGGGGTCGACGCCGTAGGTCTCGGTGATGGTGGTGGTCACGGGCGGGTGCCCTTCTGTGCGGCCGATCAGTCGGTGCAGCCTTCTCGTCTATCTGACGTTATCTATGATAACCGCTTAGCGTCAGACTGACGATGGCCATCCTGTCGATGTGACGAGAACCGCTTGCCGCTTCGGGCCCGTTCGGCGGCGCCCGGAGCACGATATGGCCTGGTCCGGCGTGGCCGAACCGCTATCCGGGCCCGGCCGGGTTTGGCTGGGTCCATGAAGGCAATCGCGATCCGCCGCTACGGCGGCCCCGAGGTGGTCGAGTACCTCGACCTGCCGGACCCCAAGGTCGGGCCGGACTCGGTTCTGGTGGAGGTCAGGGCGGCCGGGGTGAACCCGGTGGACTGGAGGGTCCGGGAGGGGAGCCTGGACGGCCTGCTGGACGCCCACTTCCCGCTGGTGATGGGCTGGGACGCGGCCGGGGTGGTCCGGGCGGTCGGCGGCGGGGTGACCGAGTTCGCCCCCGGCGACGAGGTCTACGGCTACGTGCGCAAGGACTCCGTCGAGCACGGGACCTACGCCGAGCTGGTCTCCGCACCCGTCCGCACCCTGGCCCGCAGGCCCGCGGCCCTGGACTGGGCGCAGAGCGGCGGCCTGCCGCTGGCCGGGCTCACCGCCCTGCAGGGCCTGAAGGCGCTGCGGGTGGGGGCGGGCGACACCGTGCTGGTGCACGCCGCCGCGGGCGGCGTCGGCCACCTGGCGGTGCAGATCGCCAGGGCCCGCGGCGCCCGGGTGATCGGCACCGCGGGCGAGCGCAACCACGCCTACCTGCGCGGCCTCGGCGCCGAGCCGGTCGCCCACGGCGAGGGCCTGGCCGAGCGGGTCCGGGCGCTGGCGCCCGACGGGGTGGACGCCGCCCTCGACCTCGTCGGCGGCGGGGCCGTCGACGTCTCGGCCGCCCTGGTCGCGGACCCGTCCCGGATCGCCTCCGTCACGGACTACCGGGTGAAGGCGCTCGGCGGCCACTACGTCTGGGTCCGCCCCGACGCCGCCGGGCTGGCCGAGCTGGCCGCGCTCGCCGACGACGGCCGGCTCACCGTCACCGTCGCCTCCACCTTCCCGCTCGCGCAGGCCGGCTCCGCCCAGGCGCTCAGCGCCGAGGGCCGCACCCGGGGGAAGATCGTCCTCCTGGTCGACTGAGACCGGTGGACCGGGAACGGACCGCTGCCCGTCATCTGTCAGCGGTGGACTCGGTCCTGTCATCCGCCAGAATGGTGCAGAACCGTTTCGGCGTCCGCCGCCCCCGCCGATCCCCCCGTACGACCCGTGGAGCCCCGCACCGATGACCAGCAGTCGAGCACACGAGACGGTCGGGGCAGTCCTCGACGAGACCGACCGTCTCCTGCTCGCCCGGCTGGGCAGCGACGGCCGGGCCTCGTACGCCGAGATCGGCCTCCAGGTGAACCTCTCCGCCACCGCCGTCCGCCGCCGGATCGACCGGCTGCGGGCGCGCGGGGTGGTCCGCGGCTTCACCGTCGTCCTCGACCCCTCGGTGCTCGGCTGGCAGACCGAGGCCTTCGTCGAGGTCTACTGCCGCGAGCGGACCGCCCCCGAGGAGATCCTGGCGAGCCTGCGCCAGTTCCCCGAGGTGGTCGCCGCCTGGACGGTCACCGGCGACCCCGACGCCCTGGTCCATCTGCGGGCCGCCGACATGCGGCACCTGGAGGCCGTGATCGAGCGCATCCGGCGGGAGCCCGGTGTCCAGCGCAGCCGCTCCTCCGTCGTGCTCTCCCAGCTCATCGGCTGACCCGAACGGTCCAGTCCGGCCCCGCGGGGCGCCGCCCCGGCCCCCGTGCGGGCCCGCCCCGGGGCGGGCGCAGGAATCCTGCGCACGCCCCGGCGAAGACGCTCGAAACCTGCCTGACCAGCCGCGTTCGGACGCGCGGCGAAGGCACTGCGCTGCCTAGGCTGATCACAACCGGCGGAGCGGTGAGACGTCCCGCGCCGCCGGCCCTCCCCCCGACACCCCACAGCCGAGAGGGACCCCCGTGTCCGCAGCCCCCGACCGCATGCACCGGCCCGACAACGAGCTGGTCGACCTGGTATTCGACTACATGCGGGAGCGGCTGCAGTACGACCCCGTCCCGCTCGACCACCCCGGCGACGGCGAGCACCTGCGCACCCAGCTGGCCGGCCTGCTCAACCCGGACGGCAACAACCCGGCCGACGTGCTGAAGCTCTACGACCACGAGCTCTCCCGCGCGGTGATCTCCGCCGACAGCCCGCGCTACCTGTCGTTCATCCCCTGCGCGCCGACCAAGGCCGCGCTGCTCTTCGACATGGTCGTCTCCTGCGCCTCCCTCCAGGGCATCTCCTGGCTGGAGGCGGCCGGCGCCATCGCCGCCGAGAACCAGGTGCTGCGTCTGATCGCGGACCGGGCCGGAATGCCCGAGTCGGCCGGCGGCACCTTCGTCTCCGGCGGTTCGGCCGGCAACCTCTCCGCCCTGGTGGTCGCCCGGGACACCGCCCGCCGCAGACTGGGCGTCGGCCCGGAGGCCCGGCTGCGGATAGCCGTCGCCGACCAGGTGCACTCCTCGGTCAAGAACACCTTCAACATCATCGGCGTGGAGGCCTTCAAGGTCCCCACCGTCGACCGCCGCTTCACCGGCGAGGCACTGCGGGCCGCCTTGGCCGCCGACCCGAACCCGGAGACGGTGATCGCCGTCGTCGGCACGGCCGGCACCACCAACGAGGGCATCATCGACGACCTCCAGGGCCTCTCCGAGGTGGCCCGCGAGCGCGACCTCTGGTTCCACGTGGACGGCGCCTACGGCGGCGCGGGCCTCTTCGCCCCCTCCGTCCGGGCCCGCTACAACGGCATCGAGCACGCCGACTCCTTCGTGGTGGACCCGCACAAGTGGCTGTTCGCCCCGTTCGACTGCGCCGCGCTGATCTACCGCAACCCGCAGCTCGCCCGCGCCGTGCACACCCAGGACGCCTCCTACCTGGACGTCCTGCACACCGAGGGCGACGAGTGGAACCCCACCGACTACGCCTACCACCTGACCCGGCGCGCCCGCGGCCTGCCGCTCTGGTTCTCGCTGGCCGTGCACGGCACCCAGGCCTACACCGACGCCATCGAGACCGGCCTCACCCTGGCCCGCGACACGGCCCAGCTGATCCGCGACACCGAGCAGCTGGAGCTGCTGTTCGACCCGCAGCTCTCCGCGGTCTGCTTCCGCCGCAAGGGCTGGACCAACGACGACTACTACCGCTGGTCGCAGCAGCTGCTCGCGGACCAGATCGGCTTCGTCACCCCGACCGGCTGGGACGGCGAGACGGTCGCCCGCTTCGCCTTCCTGCACCCGGGCACGACCATGGAGATGGTCCGGGAGATCCTGGACACGATGATCTAGGGCCCCTTCGCCGCCGGGGCGCTCGACCCGGTGCCGACGGTCGGCGCTCCAACGCCCTCGTACCTCGGGCGTCCTCGCTGTCTCCCTCTCGGCACCGGCGCGCCCCTTCGGCTCAGGGGCGAACCCCGGTGGGGGCCGGGGCGCTCCGGCCCGGTGCTGCGGGCGGCCGCCGCTGTGCTTGTCGAAACCCCCCGCCGGGTGTGCCCGGCGGGGGTTTCGCCGTCTACAGCAGGGCGCCGCTGGGCAGGTACGGCGTCGGCGGGCGCATCCCGCGCAGGCCGAGGTAGCCCCGGGTGCGCGGGCTCAGGCCCACCTCCAGGCCGACGTCCAGCGCCCACTCCTGCTCGGCCGTCAGGTGGTCCACCCGCGCCTCCACCCCGTCCGGCACCCGCGCCAGCGCCTCCCGCAGCAGCCGGACGGCGATCCGCTTCGAGGTCGCGGCCAGCAGCTTCACCTCGCCGCCGTCCCGGTAGCAGTAGCCGCTGCCGGCCAGCGCGTCGGCGATCAGCAGTTCCTCGCAGTGGGCCAGCATCAGCTCGTGGTCCGGCCCGTGCGCGGCGCCGCGCAGCCGCCGGTCCACCGAGTCCAGCAGGTGCCGGTGGGTGGCGTTGCCCGGGTGCACCGGGATGTCCCCGGGGTCGAGCAGCCCGGCCCGGTCCACCCGCCCGGTCAGCGTCATCGCCGGGTGCAGGGTGAACCCGGCCAGCCGGTAGCGCCGGGCGGCCGCCGGGGACGGCGGGACGCAGAGCATCCCGCGCAGGCAGCCGCGCCCGTACGCGGCGGCCCGCTCCAGCAGGAGCCGCCCGAGGCCCTGGCCCTGTGCCTCGGGCCGCACCACGAGCAGCGCCAGGATCCACAGGCCCTCGCGGCGCAGCGACAGCACCGCACCGACCGGTTCGCCGTCGCTCTCGGCCAGCCAGCAGCCCTGCCGGTCGGTGCGGACGAGGTGCCTGATCCGGGCCAGCCGGTGCACCGGCGGCGGGTCCTGCGCGGCCGTGCCGGGGGATTCGGCGAGCGGGGCGAACGAGGCGCGGGCGATGTGCTGGACGGCCTCCGCGTCGGCGGCGGTGTCCTGGACCAGGCGCAGGATCATGGCCACCATCCTGGCCGCCGCGGTGCCCGCACGGGGCCGGTTCGGCCGGATCGGCGGTCGGGGCGGTGTCCGAGCCGCGCGGGTTGTGCGAGCATGGGGAGCGTAGGGGAGCGGGTGTCACACCCGGCCCACGAAAACATTCCGCCGCCGAAAGCCGCCGAAATTACACCGCCGTCCGGGAAATGAATCCGGGCGGCCGTTGGTTGGCACTGGCGGCAGACCGTCGTCAAGACCGGGAGAAAGCAGATGACCGTCCAGGACGAGACCACCGTCGAGAGTGGCATCCTCCTTACCGATGCCGCCGCGGCCAAGGTCAAGGGCCTGCTGGAGCAGGAGGGCCGCGACGACCTTGCGCTGCGCGTCGCCGTCCAGCCCGGTGGTTGCTCCGGCCTGCGTTACCAGCTGTTCTTCGACGAGCGCTCGCTCGACGGCGACGTGCTCAAGGACTTCAACGGTGTCAAGGTCGTCACCGACCGGATGAGCGCCCCGTACCTCGGCGGCGCCACCGTCGACTTCGTGGACACCATCGAGAAGCAGGGCTTCACGATCGACAACCCGAACGCCACCGGCTCCTGCGCCTGCGGCGACTCGTTCAGCTAGTCGGCAGACGGCGAAGGCGGCTCCGGATCCTCCGGGGCCGCCTTCGCCGTTCTCCGTGGCAGTCCTACTGCCCGCTGACCTACTGCCCGCTGATCTCCGGGCCGGCCGGGTCCGGGCCGACGTGCGGGTCGCTCTCCAGCGGCACCGGCTGGCCGGTCGCGAGGTCGGTCACCGCCCGGCCCGTCAGCGGCTGCTTCAGTTCGGCGGTCACGGTCTGCCGCTTGGCCAGCTCGGCGCAGGACTGCCCGGCCGGCATCGGCGCCGCCACCGTGACCCGGACGTCCACCCGCCCGGGCTTGGACTCGTCCACCTTCAGCGCGTACTTCTCGCAGATCCCGCCGTAGAACCAGACCGTCAGCTTGGTGGCGTCCACCCGGTAGGTGATCGCGGGGTGGACCGGTCCGTTCGGCGCCGGCTCGCCGACCGCGATGCCCGGGGGAGTGGGCGCCGGCGTCGGTGTCCGCGCCGGGCCCGTGGGGGTGGCGGGGCGGGGATCGGGGGTGCTCGCCGACGGATCGACCGGCGGGGTCGACACCGGTGGCGAGGCCGTCGCGGAGTCCGTCGGCGCGGCCGCGGAGGTCGGGGCGCCGGGGGAGGCCGTCGCGCTCGCCGTCGGCTGCGCCGAGCCGGACGCCGAGTCCGCGGCCGTCTTGCCGTCGCCGTCCCCGCAGCCCGCCACCGCGGTGGCCGCCAGCAGCAGCCCCGCCAGGGCCGCCGCCCGCCGTCCGCGCGGCCGGCCGGCCCGTGCTCCACCGGCCCGTGCTCCACCGGTGGGCCGGGGCATCGTCTCCAGATCCATCTGAACATCCTCCCGAGGGCTCAGCGGCACCGCCTCGACGGCCGCACCGCGCGGATGTGACGTGCCTCGGTCGAATCCGGTTCCCGCTCGCCCCCCGGGCCGCCCCGGGCGGGGATCACATGCCGTACTCGGCCATGCCCGCGACCAGCCGCTGCGCCCCGGAGGGGACGGTGAAGCCGACCCGGGCGGGGGCGCTGGGCTCGGGGCCGGTCGCCAGCAGCGGCCAGAACCGGCGCAGCTGCCGGGAGGAGTCCACCAGCGCGTCCAGGGTCTCGCCGTCGGCGTCGCCCAGCAGGGCGGGCGGAACACGCAGCGGGTGGTGACTTGGCATCATCGGGCATCGCTCCGATCCACGGTGCCGCGGCCGCACTGCCACGGCTCGGTCAGGGGCCGGTCCGGCCCCTGCCAGCGACCCTAGGCCGCCCGTCCGGCCCCCACCAGAGCTACCCGGGGGTAGTACACGTTCGACGGTGGCCGGTGCCAATACAGGCGGTCTTGCTGTCGCCCGGCCCCCGCCCGGTACCGTAGGTGGGTTCCGCCCCTTGCTTTCCTGTGGCCACTGCCGCCCTCCTGAGGAGACTTCCCGTGCGTATCGCCGTCGCCGGTTCGATCGCGACCGACCACCTGATGACGTTCCCCGGTCGGTTCTCCGACCAGCTCGTCGCCGAGCAGCTGCACACCGTGTCGCTGTCCTTCCTGGTCGACACCCTCGACATCCGTCGCGGCGGTGTCGCGCCGAACATCGCGTTCGGCATGGGGGTGCTCGGCCTGAACCCGATCCTGGTCGGCGCCGCCGGCGCGGACTTCGGCGAGTACCGCAGCTGGCTGGAGCGCAACAACGTGGACTGCCGGTCGGTCCACATCTCCGAGACCCGCCACACCGCGCGCTTCATGTGCACCACGGACGAGGACCACAACCAGATCGCGTCGTTCTACACCGGCGCCATGGCCGAGGCCCGCAACATCGAGCTCAAGCCGATCGCCGACCGCGTCGGCGGCCTGGACCTGGTCCTGATCGGCGCCGACGACCCGCAGGGCATGGTCCGCCACACCCAGGAGTGCCGGACCCGCGGCTACGCCTTCGCCGCCGACCCGTCCCAGCAGCTGGCCCGCCTGGACGGCGAGGACATCCGCGAGATCGTCGACGGCGCCGCGTACCTGTTCACCAACGAGTACGAGGCCGCGCTGATCGAGACCAAGACCGGCTGGGACGCCGAGGAGATCCTGACCCGGGTGGGCACCCGGGTCACCACCCTCGGCAGCAAGGGCGTGCGGATCGACCGCAAGGGCGAGCCCCCGGTGGTGGTCGGCTGCGCGCCCGAGGAGGCCAAGGTCGACCCGACCGGCGTCGGCGACGCCTTCCGGGCCGGCTTCCTGGCCGGTCTCTCCTGGGAGCTGGACCTGGAGCGCTCGGCCCAGCTCGGCTGCATGCTCGCCACCCTGGTGATCGAGACCGTCGGCACCCAGGAGTACGAGCTGCGCCCGCTCGCCTTCCTGCAGCGCTTCGAGGCCGCCTACGGCGCCGAGGCCGCGGCCGACGTCCGGGCGCACCTGGTCAAGTAGTCCGCCCGGCGCACCCGCTCAGGCGGTGCGCCGCACCAGGTAGGCCGAGCCCCGGTCGCCGCCGAAGTCGGCGGCCGGGGCCTCGCCCAGGTACTCCTGGCCGCGCATGCCGCACCAGGCCGGGATGTCCAGCCGGGCCGCCTCGTCGTCGGCCAGCACCGCGACCGTCCCGCCGGCCGGCACCTCGCCGATCCGCTTGGCGAGCTCGATCACCGGCAGCGGGCACCGCTTGCCCAGGGCGTCGATCACCAGGGCGTCGACCGCCGGGGAGCGCCCGCCCGCCGGCTCCCGCGCCGGCTCCGGCAGCGACAGGTCCAGCCCGAGCGGGGCACGGACCCGGGCCACCACCTCCGGCAGCACCGCGAGGAACCGCTCGACGTCGGCCTCGGCCGCGCCGAACGGCAGCGAGACCCGGACGTTGCCCTCGGTGAGCACGCCCATCGCGGCCAGCACATGGCTCGGCGTCAGGGTGGAGGAAGTGCAGGACGAACCGGAGGAGACGGCGAAGCCGGCCCGGTCCAGCTCGGTCAGCAGCACCTCGCCGTCGACGTACAGGCAGGAGAAGGTGACGAGGTGCGGCAGCCGGCGCACCGGGTCGCCGACCACCTCCACCTCGGGCACCGACCGCGGCACCCGGGCCCGGATCCGCTCGACCAGGGCGTGCAGCCGGGCGTTCTCCCGCTCGGCCTCGGCCCGCACCGCCCGGAGCGAGGCGGCCGCGGCCACGATCGCCGGGACGTTGACGAAGCCCGGCACCCGGCCGCCCTCGCGCTCGTCGGCCGGCAGCGGCGAGGAGTACCGGACGCCCTTGCGCACCGCCAGGACGCCGACCCCGGCCGGTCCGCCCCACTTGTGCGCACTGGCCGTCAGCAGCGACCAGCCGCCCGGGACGTCCATCCGCCCGGCGCTCTGCGCGGCGTCCACCAGCAGCGGGACGTCACCGCGGAGCCCGGCCACCTCGGCCACCGGCTGCACGGTGCCCACCTCGTGGTTGGCCGACTGCAGCACGGCCAGCGCGGTGTCCGGCCGCAGCGCCGCGGCGAACTCCTGCGCGTCGACCCGCCCGTACCGGTCGACCGGTACCGCGGTGACCTCGCCGCCGGACGCGACGCCGTGCCGCTCGGCGGTGTGCAGCACGCTGGAGTGCTCGACCGCGGAGTGCACCAGGTGCGCGCCCCGGCGGCGGTGGCCCGCCAGCGCGCCGAGCATGCCCAACTGGACGGCCTGCGTCCCGCCGGCGGTGAAGGAGATCTCGTCGGCCCGGGCGCCGAGCACCTCGGCGACCGTCTCGCGGGCGGCGTCCAGCAGCATCCGGGCCTGCCGCCCGGCGCGGTAGAGCCGCGCGGGGTCGGCCCACCCCTCGTCCAGGGCGGCGGTCAGTGCCTGCCGCGCGACGGGGTGGAGCGGGGCCGTGGACGCCACATCGAAGTACACGGTCACATTTAACGACACTCCCGGGCGTGTTCCGGCCTCCCGCCGCCCCTCACCGGCCGTCAGTCGATCAACCCGAATGTCCGATTCGTCCGCGTCCGACGAACCGTCACCCACGTTGTCCGAGCTCATCCCCCGATCGGGCGTACGGACCTCTAATGCCTACGATGACCTGCGGCGCAGCCCTTGCGGGGCCTGATCGGGCGACCGGGCGGCGCGTTACCGGGACCTGCCCGTCAGCAGCGCATAAGGCTGGAGTAGGGTTTGGCCCGCATAAGCATTCAAACCGTGCCCGTGGACGGGTCGCCGGGGAGGCTCACAAACCTCCGCGGGGCGACGCGAAGGCGGGCGAGACTTCGGGAAGGCGCTACGTGAGTCCCAACGGCTCCGACCGCTCGCCGCGGCGCACGATGCGGCGGAAGCTGCCTCAGGCGCTGGCACTGGGCCTCGTCATCGCGACCGCCACCGGCTGCTCGGCCAACGACCTCCCCAGGCTTGGCCTCCCGAGCCCCGTCACCGAGGAAGGGCCGCTGGTCCTCCACATGTGGCAGGGGTCCTGGATCGCGGCGCTGGTGGTCGGCGTACTGATGTGGGGTCTGATCATCTGGAGCGTGATCTTCCACCGGCGCAGCCGCACCGGTGTGCAGATCCCTCCGCAGACCCGGTACAACGTGCCCATCGAGGCGCTCTACACCGCGGTCCCCATCATCATCGTGTCGGTTCTCTTCTACTTCGTCGCCCGCGACGAGTCGAGGCTGATCTCCGTCTCCGAGAAGCCGCAGCACACGGTCAACGTGGTCGGCTTCCAGTGGAGCTGGGCGTTCAACTACGAGAACACCGAGAACCCCGACCCGGCCAACAAGGACGCCGCGTACGAGGTGGGCACCCCCAAGGAGGCGCCGACCCTGTACCTGCCGGTCAACGAGTCGGTCCAGTTCCGGCTCACCTCGCGTGACGTCATCCACGACTTCTGGCCCATCAACTTCCTGATGAAGATGGACGTCGTGCCGGGCGTGGTGAACAAGTTCGAGGTCACCCCGACCGTCAAGGGCGAGTACAAGGGGAAGTGCGCCGAGCTCTGCGGCGTCGACCACTCGCGCATGCTCTTCAACGTGAAGGTCGTCGACCGCGCCGAGTACGACAAGCACCTGGCGGAGCTCCGGGCCAAGGGCCAGACCGGCGCGGTGCCCTCCGGCATCACGACCATGGGAAGTGAAGAGAAGTGACCATCCTCAACGAGCCCGCCGCGGCCGGCGGGGGCGCCGGGGCCGTCACGGTCGGGGCGCAGCGGACCCGGAAGCCGGGTTCGACCATCATCAAGTGGCTGACCACCACTGACCACAAGACGATCGGCACGCTCTACCTGGGCACGTCGTTCGCCTTCTTCCTGATCGGTGGCATCCTCGCCCTGGTCATGCGCGCCGAGCTGGCTCGTCCCGGGACCCAGATCCTGTCGAACGAGCAGTTCAACCAGGCGTTCACGATGCACGGCACGATCATGCTCCTGATGTTCGCGACGCCGCTCTTCGCCGGCTTCGCGAACTGGATCATGCCGCTCCAGATCGGCGCCCCGGACGTGGCGTTCCCGCGTCTGAACATGTTCGCGTACTGGCTGTACCTGTTCGGCTCGACCATCGCGGTGGCCGGCTTCGTCACCCCGCAGGGTGCGGCCGACTTCGGCTGGTTCGCCTACTCCCCGCTGTCGGACGCCGTCCGCTCGCCGGGCATCGGCGCCGACATGTGGATCATGGGCCTGGCCTTCTCCGGCTTCGGCACCATCCTCGGTGCGGTCAACTTCATCACCACGATCATCTGCATGCGCGCGCCCGGCATGACGATGTTCCGGATGTCGATCTTCGTCTGGAACGTCCTGCTGACCGCCGTGCTGGTCCTGCTGGCCTTCCCGGTCCTGGCCGCCGCGCTGTTCGCCCTGGAGGCGGACCGCAAATTCGGGGCACACGTCTTCGATCCGGCCAACGGTGGAGCGCTGCTCTGGCAGCACCTCTTCTGGTTCTTCGGCCACCCCGAGGTGTACATCATCGCGCTGCCGTTCTTCGGCATCGTGTCGGAGATCATCCCGGTCTTCAGCCGCAAGCCGATGTTCGGCTACTCCGGCCTGATCGCGGCCACCATCGCGATCGCCGGTCTGTCCGTGACGGTGTGGGCCCACCACATGTACGTCACCGGGCAGGTGCTGCTGCCGTTCTTCTCCTTCATGACCTTCCTGATCGCGGTCCCGACCGGTGTGAAGTTCTTCAACTGGGTCGGCACCATGTGGAAGGGCTCGCTGAGCTTCGAGACCCCGATGCTCTGGACGGTCGGCTTCCTGGTCACCTTCCTCTTCGGCGGTCTGACGGGCGTGCTGCTCGCCTCCCCGCCGATCGACTTCCACGTCTCGGACTCGTACTTCGTCGTCGCCCACTTCCACTACGTGGTCTTCGGCACCGTCGTCTTCGCGATGTTCGCCGGCTTCCACTTCTGGTGGCCGAAGATGACCGGCAAGATGCTGGACGAGCGCCTCGGCAAGATGACCTTCTGGACGCTCTTCATCGGCTTCCACACCACCTTCCTGGTGCAGCACTGGCTCGGCGCGGAGGGCATGCCCCGCCGCTACGCCGACTACCTGGCCTCGGACGGCTTCACCACGCTGAACACCGTCTCGACCATCGGCTCGTTCCTGCTCGGCCTGTCGATCCTGCCGTTCCTCTACAACGTCTGGAAGACGGCCAAGTACGGCGAGAAGGTCGAGGTGGACGACCCGTGGGGCTACGGCCGCTCGCTGGAGTGGGCGACCTCCTGCCCGCCGCCGCGGCACAACTTCCTCACGCTGCCCCGGATCCGCTCCGAATCCCCGGCCTTCGACCTCCACCACCCGGAGATCGCGGCGCTGGACTACCTGGAGAACCACGGTGAGCCGGCCAAGCACCTCGCCGGTGTGACCCCGGCCAAGTACGACGTCCCGCAGCTGGGCAAGGGCAAGAAGGAAGGCGACGCCTGATGAAGGAACAGGGCAAGATCTTCCTGGGCCTCGCGGTCTTCACGCTCGCGATGGCGATCACCTACGGCGTCTGGACCAACCACTCCGACCTCGGGGTGGAGGCCGCCGGTACCACCGCGCTGTTCCTGGCGTTCGCCCTCTGCGCCTTCATCGGGTACTACCTCGCCTTCACCGCCCGCCGGGTGGACAGTGGCGCGGGTGACAACCCCGAGGCCGAGGTCGCGGACGACTCCGGCGAGCTGGGCTTCTTCGCCCCGCACAGCTGGCAGCCGCTCTCGCTGGCGATCGGTGGCGCGCTCGCCTTCATGGGCGTGATCTTCGGTTGGTGGCTGCTCTACTGGTCGATCCCGATCATCCTGATCGGCCTGTTCGGCTGGGTCTTCGAGTTCTACCGGGGCGAGAACCAGAACCAGTAGGCCTCCCCCTCGCACAGGGCCGGGCATCCCGCACGGGATGCCCGGCCCTTTTGCGTCCCCGGAGTGACGGCCTCACCCCCCTGGTCCAACGGGGGGTCGCTCGGATGTCGCTCTTCCGCTCTCCGTTCCTACGATCTGATCAATCGTGCGACCCCTCGGAGGCGGTCATGGCCGACAGGCGCGGTATCGCAGGTATCGGCAGCATCTCGCTGGCTCTCGCAGTGCTGGCTCCGCTGGCCGCCTGCTCGTCCGGAAGTGAGGACGACGCCTCGGGCGCCGTCCATCGGGTCGACGCGGCCCCACTGGTCCACATCTCGGCCGAGGGAACGGTGGATCCGTCCCAGCCCGTCACGGTGACCGCCGTCCCGGGCAGCCGGCTCACCGATGTCACGGTGGTCGGCCCGGACGGCCGGGTGGTGGCCGGAGAGCTCGCGGCGGACCAGCTCAGCTGGCGGACCACCGGGCGGCTGAAGGCGGCCACCGCCTACAGCGTCAGGATCGCCGCCGACGACGGCAAGGGCGGTCGCGGCGACACCACCGCCGCCTTCAGCACCCTGGCCGGACAGCGGCTGCTCACCGCCAAGCTCGGCCCGGACTCCTCCGGCACCGGCCTCTACGGGGTCGGCCAGCCGCTCACCGTCCAGCTCTCCGAGGCGGTGAAGGACCCGCAGGCCCGCCAGGAGGTCGAGCGCGCCCTGGCCGTCACCTCGCAGCCCGCCGTCACCGGTGGCTGGTACTGGGTGGACGACAAGAACCTGCACTTCCGGCCGGAGAACTACTGGCCGACGGGTACCACCGTCAGCCTCGTCTTCGACGGCACCGGCAGCCGGATCGCGGACGGCCTCTACGGCGGCGACCGCGCCGCGCTGTCCCTGCGGATCGGGGAGCGGGTGGAGTCGGTGGTGGACGCCGCCAGCCACGAGCTGACCCTGACCCGCGACGGCGAGGTGGTCCGGACCATACCGGTGACCACCGGCAAGCCCGGCTTCGACACCCGCAACGGCGTCAAGGTGGTGCTCGGCCAGGAGCGCCAGGTGCGGATGAGCGGCGAGACGATCGGCATAGCCGCCGGCAGCTCGGAGGCCTACGACCTCAACGTCGAGTGGGCCACCCGGGTGACCTGGAGCGGCGAGTACGTGCACGCCGCCCCCTGGTCGGTGGGCTCGCAGGGCGTGGCGAACGTCAGCCACGGCTGTACCGGCATGAGCACCGAGAACGCGAAGTGGTTCTACCAGAACACCCGGGTCGGGGACCTGGTCACGGTGGTCAACAGCCACGGTTCGAGCATGGAGCCGTTCGGCAACGGCTTCGGGGACTGGAACATCGCCTGGACCGACTGGGTCAAGCACAGCGCCCTCGGACAGCCCCTCAGCACCACGGCGCCGGCCTCCCGGGCCCCCGCCACCGGGATGATCCGCCCGGAGATCTGACGGCCCTCCCGGCCCCCGCCGGGGCCCGCTCAGTCCTCCTGGCCGGGCCCCCGGTGGGCCAGCCGCAGCGCGGTCGCCACGGCCGCCAGGGCGTCCGCCGCCGGCACCCCGAGCCGCCGGACCCGCTCGGCGTACTCGGTGGCCGCGGCGGCGGCCAGCCGGTGTGCGGTGTCGCCGGTGGCGGCGATCAGGGTGCCGCGCCGGCCGTGCGTCTCCACCACACCGTCCGCCTCCAGCTCGCGGTAGGCCCGCGCCACCGTCCCGGCGGCCAGCCCGAGCCGCTCGGCCAGGGCCCGGACGGTGGGCAGCCGCAGCCCGGTCGGAAGTGCGCCGGTGCGGGCCTGCTCGGCGATCTGCTCCCGGATCTGCTCGTACGGGGGAGTGGCGGCGGCGGGGTCGACGGACAGCTCCACGAGGGCTCCTGACGGTGGGACGTGCGGACGGGGAAAGCCCGAGGGCCGCCGACCAGGAAGAACTCTGGTCAGCGGCCCTCGGGTGTGACGCGGGGGTGCGTACGGGATCAGTGGTGGCCGTGGCCGCTGGTGATCTCGTGGTGCTCCTCGGCGGTCGGCTTGGGGATCCGGCTGCCTTCGCCGTAGAAGCCGCGGGAGAGCTTCGCCCGGGTGCGGGTGAGCAGCCCGGCCTTGGAGGCCACGCCGTTCTCGTCCGTCTCGGCCGGCAGCTCGAACACGGGCGGCTGCTCGTGCGAGGTGAGCTTGTGCAGGTCGGCCTGCGGCAGCTGGGCGTGCACCTCGACGAACTCGCCGTGCGGCAGGCGCTTGATGACGCCCGTCTCGCGGCCGTGCAGCACCTTCTCCTTGTCGCGGCGCTGGAGGCCGAGGCACCAGCGCTTGGTCGCGATGAAGGTCAGCACCGGCACCACGAAGAAGCCCACGCGGACGAAGTACGTGATGTCGTTGATCGACAGGTGCAGGTGGGTGGCGAACAGGTCGTTGCCACCGCCGACCAGCAGCACCAGGTACAGGCTGATCCAGGCGGCACCCAGCGCGGTGCGGACCGGGGCGTTGCGCGGGCGGTCCAGGATGTGGTGCTCGCGCTTGTCGCCGGTGACCCAGGACTCGATGAACGGGTAGACCGCGATCGCGACCAGGACCAGCGGGAAGATCATCAGCGGGACGAACACACCCAGGTTCAGGGTGTGGCCCCACAGACCGATCTCCCAGCCCGGCATGACGCGGATCAGGCCCTCGGAGAAGCCCATGTACCAGTCCGGCTGGGCGTCCGTGGACACCTGGTCGGGGCGGTAGGGGCCGTACGCCCAGATCGGGTTGATCGTGGCGATCGCCGAGATGGCGGCGATGAGACCGAAGACCAGGAAGAAGAAGCCACCGGCCTTGGCCATGTAGACCGGCATCAGCGGCATGCCGACGACGTTCTTCTCGGTCTTGCCCGGGCCCGCCCACTGGGTGTGCTTGTGGTAGAAGACCAGGATCAGGTGCGCGACCAGCAGGCCGAGCATGATGCCGGGGATCAGCAGCACGTGGATGGTGAAGAACCGCGGCACGATGTCGTGGCCGGGGAACTCGCCGCCGAACAGGAACATCTGGATGTAGGTGCCCACCAGCGGGACGGCGAGGATCGCGCCTTCCATGAAGCGGATACCGGTACCGGAGAGCAGGTCGTCGGGCAGCGAGTAGCCGAAGAAGCCGTCGAACATGCCCAGGACCAGCAGCAGGAAGCCGAAGACCCAGTTGATCTCACGCGGCTTGCGGAACGCGCCGGTGAAGAACACGCGCATCATGTGCACGAGCATCGCGGCCACGAAGACCAGCGCGGCCCAGTGGTGGATCTGGCGGACCAGCAGACCGCCGCGGACCTCGAAGCTGATGTCCACCGTCGACGCGTACGCCTCGGACATCGGGATGCCCTTGAGCGGGACGTACGAGCCGTCGTAGATGACCTCGCCCATGCTGGGCTTGAAGAAGAGCGTCAGGTAGACGCCCGTCAGGATGATGATGACGAAGGTGTAGAGGCAGATCTCGCCCAGCATGAAGGACCAGTGGTCCGGGAAGATCTTCCGCAGGTTGGCCTTGGCGAGGGAGTAGATCCCCAGCCGGCCGTCCGTCCAGTCAGCAGCCTGCTCCCACTTGTTGGCGGGCTTGGCACGCGTGCTGCCGGCGGGCTTGGCGGCACCGGAGGTGGTGCTGCTCGCGCTACTCATCGAGCACGCTCCCAGTAGCTCGGGCCGACGGGCTCGTCGAAGTCGCCGGTGGCGACCAGGAAGCCCTTCTCGTCAGTGGTGATCTTCAGCTGCGGCAGCGGGTGGCCGGCCGGGCCGAAGATGACGCGCGCGCCGTCCGCCAGGTCGAAGGTCGACTGGTGGCAGGGGCAGAGCGCGTGGTGGGTCTGCTGCTCGTACAGGCTGATCGGGCAGCCGACGTGGGTGCAGATCTTGGAGTAGGCGAGGATGCCCTCGAAGCCCTTCTCCCGGGACTCGGTGTCCTTGATGTCCTCCGGCGCGATGCGCACCAGCATCAGGGCGTCCTTGGCGATCTGCTGCTGGAAGTCCTCGTCGTGCGTGCTCAGACCCTCCGGCATGGCGAAGGTCAGCGAGCCGACGATGAGGTCTTCGGCCTTCATCGGCTGGTTGGTGTTCATGTTGATGAGCTGCAGCGGCTTGGCGTCGGTGGCCTCGCGCCAGCCGGTGTGCGCCAGCTTGTCCTCGGGCAGCGGCCCGAGGTCGCGCAGCAGCACCACGCCGGAGAGCGGCACCAGCGCCATCGAACCGATGAGGGTGTTGCGGATCATCTTGCGGCGGCCGAAGCCGGACTCGGCGGCGCCGGTCCTGAACTGCTCGATGACGTCCGCGCGGACCTCGTCGTCGGCCTCGATCGGGTGACGCTCGGCCGGGATCTCGTGGTCCGACATCAGGGTGCGGGCCCAGTGGACCGCGCCCGCGCCGATGCAGAACAGCGCGACGCCGAGCGTCATCCCCAGCGCGAAGTTCAGCGCGCTGATGTGGCCCAGCGGCCAGATGAAGACGATCTTGTCCGGGTCGATGGCCACGTAGGAGGCGATGAAGCCCACGGTGGCGAGCATCGAGACCACGAACATCAGCGAGACCTGACGCTCGGCCCGCTTGGCGGCCCGCTCGTCGATGTCGGTGCGACGCGGTTCGTGGGCCGGCAGGCCCGGGTCGGCGAACGGATCGCCGTGGGCGGCCACCTCGTGGTGCCCGGCGGAGCCGTGCGACTCCGGGAGCTTCTCTTCTGACATGTCCTGGCTCATGACTTCTTGGCCTTGGTGGTGTGGGCGGCGACCCAGATCGCGACCGCGATGAGCGCGCCGAGACCGAAGATCCAGCCGAACAGGCCCTCGGTCACCGGACCGAGGCTGCCGAGCGTGAGACCGCCGGGGTTGGGCTCATCGTTGGTGGTGTGGCGGACGAAGGCCACGATCTGCTTCTTCTGCTCCTCGGGCATGGTGGTGTCCGGGAAGGACGGCATGTTCTGCGGGCCGGTCTGCATGGCCTCGTAGATGTGCTTGGCGTCCACACCCTCCAGCGACGGGGCGTACTTGCCCTTGGTCAGGGCACCGCCCTGACCGGCGAAGTTGTGGCACTGGGCGCAGTTGGTGCGGAACAGCTCGCCACCCTTGGACAGGTCCTCGGGGTTGGTCGAGGTGTACTGCTCCTCGGTCGGGATCACCGGGCCGGGGCCGAGCGAAGCCACGAAGGCGGCGAGCTGGTCGATCTCCGCCTGCGAGTAGATGTTCTTCTTGCTCGGGACCTGGGCGCCGGGCTGCTGGGCCGGCATGCGGCCGGTGCCGACCTGGAAGTCGACCGCGGCGGAGCCGACGCCGACCAGGCTGGGGCCGTCGCTGCTGCCCTGGCCGTTCAGGCCGTGGCAGGAGGAGCAGCCCACGGCGAAGAGCTTCTTGCCCTCATCGATCGCGAGCGACTGCGCGGCGACGTCGGCCTGCGCCTTGTCGGCGGGCGCGAACGCGGCGTACAGCCCCCCGGTTGCCGCCAGGGCGAGAAGTAGGACGACCAGCGCCGCCAATGGGTGGCGCCGTCGTGCGGAGAGCTTTTTCACGGAATAACCCCGGTGTCAGGATCTGGTCGACTGGTGGGTGCACCCGGCGGCCGGTCTGGCCGGCACGAGGCGGCCTGTCTAGGGCTGCGCGCGCGGTCGGTCGGTTGGGAGCGTAGGCACCGGCAAATCGGGCCGTCGCCGGTGAGGGCGGGACCCGGGGCCGGTGGCCAGCGACCTGATCAGCTGGTTACTTGATCAGGTAGATGGTCGCGAACAGGCCGATCCACACGACGTCGACGAAGTGCCAGTAGTACGACACCACGATGGCGGCGGTGGCCTGCTCGTGCGTGAAGCGCTTGGCTGCGTACGTCCGTCCGAGGACCAGCAGGAAGGCGATCAGACCACCCGTCACGTGCATACCGTGGAAGCCGGTGGTCAGGTAGAACACCGTGCCGTACGGGTCGGAGGACAGCGAGAGGCCGTCCTTCTTGACCAGCTCGGTGTACTCGAAGATCTGGCCGCCGATGAAGATCGCGCCCATCACGAAGGTGATGACGAACCACGAGCGGAGCTTCTTCACGTCCCCGCGCTCGGCAGCGAACACGCCGAGCTGGCAGGTGAGGGAGGAGAGCACCAGGATCGTGGTGTTGACCGAGGAGAAGGGCACGTTGAGGGCGTGCGCCTTCTCGCTCCAGAACTCGGCTCCCTTGACGGAGCGGAGCGTGAAGTACATCGCGAAGAGGGCCGCGAAGAACATCAACTCGGAACTGAGCCAGACGATCGTTCCGACGCTGACCATGTTCGGCCGGTTGACCGATCCGTGCGCGTGCCCGGTTTCTACTGCTGTTGCTGTCGCCACGACGGACATTATGTCGGTCCCTTATTCCGTCTTCACGCCGGGGGGTGTCCCTCGGAGTGTCCGGTGCGTGCGGTATGCCCCGGTGACGGCCGACGGGGCGTCCGGACGGGGGCTGAGCAGCGGCGTGTCCCTTTTCTGACGGTTCTTCGAAGGCACCTTCGACCCTGATGCCCTGCGTGTCGCTCCACCCCTTCGGGGACGGCCGGGAGTAAGGAAACGGCCGTCGCGTCGGCCGTACGGGTGGACCGCGCCGTCGGGGGTGACGGGCTGTCCTCCGAGCGGGTGAGTCGTGGGCGCGGCGGCTTGAGAAGGATCGCGCGGGAGTGACTCGGCGGGCGGTGATCGGGAGTAGCATCCGGGTTGAGGCGAACGTGGTCCGGATCACACTTGAGGGAGCAGGGCCCATGGCGTACACCACCGACGAGACGCTGACCGTTCTCGTCTACAGCCACGACCGCAACACCCGCGAGCAGGTGCTGACGGCCCTCGGCCGCCGGCCCGCCGAGGACCTGCCGGAGCTGACCTACCTGGAGTGCGCGACGACCCCCGCGGTGCTGAAGGCACTGGAGAAGGGTGGCGTGGACCTCTGCGTGCTGGACGGCGAGGCGGTGCCGGCCGGTGGCCTGGGGCTCGCCCGGCAGTTGAAGGACGAGATCTACGGCTGCCCGCCGCTGCTGGTGCTGATCGGCCGGCCGCAGGACTCCTGGCTGGCCGCCTGGAGCCGGGCCGACGCGGCCATCTCCCACCCGGTGGACCCGGTGGCGTTGGCCGAGGCGGCCGCCACCCTGCTCCGGGCCCGGCTGGCGAAGCGGGCGCCGGCCACCCGCTAGGGGCGCGTCTCAGTACGAGAGAAGTGAAGGCGGCGGCGGGGCGGTGGCGCCCCGCCGCTCGATAGGCTGACTCCATCCGTACGGACATCCCCTCGGGGAACCGACAAGAGCTGGAGTCAGCCATGGTGAACGTGAACCCTGCGAACGGCGGCAAGGACCCCGTGCAGGTGGTCCGCACCTGGCCGGACATCCTCTCGTCGCTGCTGCGGGGCGAGGACCTGGACCGGGCGGACACCGCCTGGGCGATGGACCGGATCATGAGCGGCGAGGCCTCCGCGGTCCAGATGGCGGGCTTCATGGTCGCCCTGCGGGCCAAGGGCGAGACGGTCGACGAGATCGTCGGCCTGGTGGACTCGATGTACGCGCACGCCGAACCGCTCTCCATCCCCGGTCCGGCGGTGGACATCGTGGGCACCGGCGGCGACCGGGCGAAGACCGTCAACATCTCGACCATGTCGGCGATCGTCGCGGCGGCGGCCGGCGCCAAGGTGGTCAAGCACGGCAACCGGGCCGCCTCCTCGGCGAGCGGCTCCTCGGACGTGCTGGAGAAGCTCGGCGTCAATCTGGACCTCTCGGCCCGGCGGGTCGCCGAGGTCGCCGAGGAGGTCGGGCTGACCTTCTGCTTCGCGGCCAAGTTCCACCCCGCGATGCGGCACACCGCCCCGGCCCGCAGCGGCCTCGGGGTGCCCACCGCGTTCAACACCCTCGGCCCGCTGACCAACCCGGCCAAGGTGACCGCGCACGCGATCGGCTGCTTCGACACCCGGCTGGCCTCCCTGATCGCCGGGGTGCTGGCCCGGCGCGGATCCACCGCGCTGGTCTTCCGCGGCGACGACGGCCTGGACGAGCTGACCATCACCACCACCTCGCGGGTCTGGATCGTGCGCGACGGCGAGGTCACCGAGACCTCCTTCGACCCGCGTGAGGTCGGCATCGAGCTGGTCGGCATCGAGTCGCTGCGCGGCGGGGACCCGGCGTTCAACGCGGACGTCGCGCGCCGGCTGCTGGCCGGGGAGCGCGGGCCGGTGCGGGACGCCGTCCTGATGAACACGGCGACGGCGCTGGTGGCGCTGGACCTCACCGACGCACCGCTCACCGAGCAGCTGGCGGCCGGGATGGAGCGGGCCGCGGCGGCCATCGACTCGGGTGCCGCCCAGGACCTGCTGCGTCGCTGGTCGGAGGCCACCGCCAGGGCGTGAAGCGACTGTTGGGGCCCGCGGGGGGACGCCCTCCGCGGGCCCTTCGCGCGCCCCGCAGGCCCTGGGGGGAGGGCGGCGTCGGACCGTGGGTACCGGACGAGAGCGGCCCGGAGGCGAGCGGGCGACGGCGCCGTCCGGATGGTGGACCGTTGTTTGACCACTCGGCGGACGCGACCTAGAGTCTTCGCCAGGTCATGAGTGACAGCGCAAAGCCCCAGCTGGCTGTCCGGCAACCCTCCGTCCGTGGCGGGGTGCCCTGGGTGAGGACCGGGTCTCGCGGCAATCCGTCCGCGCGACAAGCGCGGACGCCGGCTGATACGCACTCCCGGGGTCCTTACCCGTCGAAGGAGTGCATCCTCATGTCCGTCGCCACCGAAATCTGCGCCCCGCTCCCCGTCCTCGGCCACGATGTCGAGGTCCCGCTGGTCAACGGTGACAAGGTCACCTACGCCGCGCTCGACTACGCCGCCAGCTCCCCGGCGCTCCAGCGGGTCTGGGACGACGTCGCCGCCTACGCCCCCTACTACGGCAGCGTGCACCGGGGCGCCGGCTACCTCTCGCAGCTCTCCACCGACCTCTTCGAGCAGAGCCGCCGCACCGTCGCGGACTTCCTCGACCTGCGTGAGGGCGACCAGGTGGTCTTCACCCGGGCCACCACCGACTCGCTGAACCTGCTGGCCGGCGCCGTCCCGGCCGGTACCCGGGTGTTCGCCTTCGAGACCGAGCACCACGCCTCGCTGCTGCCCTGGCGCCACGCCGGGCTGAGCGTCACCTACCTGCGCGCCCCGCGCTCGCGCGCCGAGGCGGTCGCCGCCCTGGACGCCGCGCTGGCCGAGGCCCCCGAGGGCCCCAAGCTGCTCTGCGTCACCGGCGCCTCCAACGTCACCGGTGAGCTCTGGCCGGTCGCCGAGCTGACCGAGACCGCCCACCGGCACGGCGCCCGGGTGGTGCTGGACGCCGCGCAGCTCGCCCCGCACCACCGGGTCTCGGTGCGCGAGCTGGGCGTGGACTGGATCGCCTTCTCGGGGCACAAGATCTACGCGCCGTTCGGCGCCGGGGTGCTGGCCGGCCGGGCGGACTGGCTGGACGAGGCCGAGCCGTACCTGGCCGGCGGCGGTGCGACCCGGACGGTGGCCCGCGAGGCCGACGGCTCGGTGGCCGTGCAGTGGCACACCGGCCCGGCCCGGCACGAGGCCGGTTCGCCGAACGTGATCGGCGCCTACTCCATCGCCTCGGCCTGCCGGGCGCTGACCGAGGCCGGCTTCGACGCGCTGGAGGCCCGGGAGCAGCAGCTGATCGCCCGGCTGACGGCCGGCCTGGCGGAGGTCCCGCAGGTGCGGGTGCTGAACCTGTTCGGCGCCGACTCGGCCCGGGTGGGCGTGCTCTCCTTCGTCGTCCAGGGCTGGAACAGCTCGCACTTCTCGGCGGCGCTCTCCGCCGAGTACGGCATCGGGGTGCGCGACGGGCTGTTCTGTGCGCACCCGCTGGTGCGCACCCTGCTCGGTGACGAGGACGTGGCGCCGTCCGAGTGCGGCGCCCCGGAGTCGTCGCTGCCGGGGGAGCGCAGCCTGAACGCGATCCGGGTCAGCTTCGGCGCGGGCACCCCGGACGAGCACATCGACCGGTTCCTGACCGCCGTCCGCGAGCTGGTCACGGACGGCGCGGCCTGGAACTACCGCAACGAGGGCGGCCGCTGCGTCGCCACCGTGCAGGTCGACAGGGGCCGTCGCGCGGTCTGAGCGGGACCGGCTACTCGCCCAGGCCGAGTGCGAAGGCGGTCTCCAGGTCGTGCTGGGAGTAGGTGCGGAAGGCGATCTGGGTCTCGGTGTGGGCCACGCCCGGGACCTTGTTCAGCCGGCCGGGGATCACGTCGGCCAGGTCGTCGTGCCGGCGTACCCGCACCATCGCCACCAGGTCGTAGCCGCCGGTGACCGAGTAGACCTCGCTGACGCCCTCGATGGCCGCGATCGCCTCGGCGATCTCCGGGATGCGGTCGACGCTGGTCTTGATCAGGACGATGGCGGTGATCACTTTTTGGGCTCCTTTGTGAGGTGTCGCCAGGGTATCGGGCGTCAGCCGGGCCGTCGCGAGGGGCGGGTGGCCAGCGTGCAGGCGTACAGGAAGCCCGCCGAGAAGCCGATCACATGGCACAGGTAGGCGACGCCGGGTCCGGCCGAGTGCACCGACCACCACTGCAGTGCGAACCAGAGGCCGAGCACCAGCCAGGCCGGGAACCGCAGCGGCAGGAAGAGCAGCAGCGGGACGAGCGTGGTCACCCGGGCGCGCGGGTGCAGCCGCAGGTAGGCGCCGAGCACGGCGGCGATCGCCCCCGAGGCGCCGATCAGCACCCGGGTCGAGTTCGCCGAGTGCGCCTCGGCCAGCGCGAAGCCGTAGGTGGCCAGCGAGCCGGCCGCCAGGTAGAAGAGGGCGAACCGGGCCCGGCCGAGGCGCTCCTCGATGGTGGGGCCGAACACCTGGAGGAAGAGCAGGTTGCCCACCAGGTGCAGCCAGCCGGCGTGCACGAAGAGCGAGCTGAGGACCGACAGGGCCGGGTGCTTGCCCGGGGTCGGGGCGGCCGGGCACCCCGGTACCGGATCGGGTGCCTCGGCCAGCTGCTCGGCGCTCAGCGGGCGCCCGGCGAGCAGCTCGGCCGGGACGGCGCCCCACCGCTGCTCGTACCGCTGCTCCGCGCAGACCCGGTCCTGCCCGCCGCCGTAGAGCGGGTTGAACCCGGCCGCCGGGCCGAGCAGGAAGACCAGGACGTTGAGCGCGATCAGCGCGTAGCTGACGGCGGGGACGGGTGCGGCCGGGCGGCCGTCCCGCGCACCGGTGTCGTCGAGGACCGGGATCGCCATGCGACCAAGCATCCCTCCGTCCGGCGCGGGCGACACCGCGTAGTACGGCAGGTGGACCACCCCCGGGATCGCCGTGACCGGTGGCCGGGGTGGTTGCCTCAGGCAATAGGCTTGGGCCGGGCATTCCCGCCTCCCGCCGCCGATGCCGGGGCTCCGGGGGGAGCGCCTCCGCCCACCCAGGGACCACCCGAGAGGACCCCCGATGACCGTCCCCGCCCTGACCGCAGAGACGCGTTGGCGCTGCACCCTGTGCGGCAACCTGACCCGCTTCGACGTCACCCGTTCCGCCCGGGTGACCGAGTTCCTCCACTTCGACCTGGCCGGCGAGTCCAAGGTGGAGGAGACCGAGGTCCTCAGCGAGACCATCGAGTCGGTGCGCTGCCGCTGGTGCAACGCGGTGGACCAGGTGGAGCTGGTGGCCCGTCCGGGCGCCGAGGCCGCCGAGCAGGCTTGATGCCCGCCCCGCGCGGTGGACGGTGCGCGGCACCGCCGTCCGCCGCGCGGGACAATACAGACAGAGCGCACGGAGCGTGACGACCAGGGGTACGGCCGACGGCCGTACCCCGCTGGACGAGGATCGGAGCCGAGGACGTGGTGGACGCAGCGAAGGAGCCCGCCGGGCCGCAGGGGCGGCAGCCCGCTGTGGACGCGCAGGCGCCGGACGCGGTCGAGGCTGCCGCACCCGGCACCGGCGCCCCCGCCGAGGAGGCCGTCGGTGAGGAGTCCGGCGGCTCGGGCGGTGAGGAGCCGGCGGCAGGCCGCGCGGCCGAGAAGCTCGACCGGCCGCTGCCCGAGGGGGTGCGCCGGCGCGTGGTGGGCCTTGCCGCCGACGCGCTCGGCGGGCTGCCGCTGGCGGAGCTGCCGCAGGCGCTGCGCCCGTACGCCAAGTTCACCCCGGCGCGCCGGGCCAAGTACGCCGCCACCGCGCTCGCCGCGGCGCTGGAGTCCGAGCCGGCGTTCCGGGTGCGGATAGCGGAGCGGCTGCGGCTCGGGCAGCCGGACCTGGTCAGGGCGCTGGAGTCGGGCAGCGTGCCGGGTGCCGCCGATCCGATGGACGTGGCGGCCGCCGCCTACCTGGTGCGCTCGGCGGGCTGGAGCCGGCTGGTCGCGGAGGCCGGCGAGGAGGCCGAGCGGGCCGGCGCCGAGGGCGCGGCGGCCGAGGCCGCCCGGCTGGCGGAGAAGCTGCAGGCGGAGCTGGCCGAGGTGCGCGCCGCCGCCCGGGCGGACCTGGACCGGCAGCGGGCCGAGTCGGAGGACGTCCGCAAGGAGGCGGAGTCGCTGCGCAAGAAGGTGCGTTCGCTGGAGAGCGACACCCGCCGGGCGCAGGCCGAGGCCCGTCGGCTCGCCGGGGAGCTGGAGGCGTTGAAGGCGCAGTCGGCCGCCGAGCGCGGTGCCGGCGAGAGCGAGGCGCGGCGGTTGCGGCACCGGATCTCCGAGCTGGAGAACGCCGCCGAGCAGGGCCGCCGTTCGGCCCGCGAGGGGCGCAGCGTCGAGGACATGCGGCTGCGGCTGCTGCTGGACACCGTGCTGCAGTCGGCGCAGGGGCTCCAGCGGGAGCTGGCGCTGCCGGTCTCCCAGATCCGCCCGGCCGACCTGGTGGAGGCGGTGGTGCCGGGCTCGGCCTCGCCGCACGACGTGGCGCGGCGCGGGCTGGCCGAGGACGACCCGGCGCTGCTCGACCAGTTGCTGGCGATCCCGCAGGTCCACCTGGTGGTGGACGGCTACAACGTGACCAAGACCGGCTATCCGACGCTGCCGCTGGAGCAGCAGCGGATCCGGCTGCTGGGCGGGCTGGCGATGCTGGCCCAGCGCACGCAGGCGGAGGTCACCTGTGTGTTCGACGGGCAGGACCTCGACGTGCCGGTGATCATGGCGCCGCCGCGCGGGGTCCGGGTGCGGTTCAGCCGGACCGGGGAGACGGCGGACGAGCTGATCCGCCGCCTGGTCCGGGCCGAGCCGCAGGGTCGTCCGGTGGTGGTGGTCTCCGCCGACCGCGAGGTCGCGGAGGGCGTGCGGAAGGCGGGCGCGCGCCCCGTGGCTTCCGTCCTGCTGCTGAACCGGCTGGCCCGGCCCTGACCTCGATCGGGTGCTGTCCAGTCCGGAGTGACGCCTGGTCAGCGCCCGGTTTGCGGGGATGTGTGGATCCGGTGAAGTCATGGCGGGGGGCGCAAGTTCACGCCATTGGGGGAGTGGCGCAAAGCGTGGATCTTCACTAGGGTCTGGCGTCAAACCTATTTTCCGGATTCTCACTCAATCGGGTGAGGCCCGTTGGAAGAAGGAGCCGGTCTCTTGGCCACCCACCGCCGTCCCAAGCAGCCGAGCCGCGCGCGGGTCTCCGTGCTCACCGCTGCCGCGGCGACCGCGGTCGCCCTCTCCGCCCAGGTCGCCGCCCACGCCGCGCCGAGCCCGTCGCCCAAGAAGGACGACGTGAAGGCGCAGATCGACCAGCTGCAGGAGGAGGCCGAGCAGGCCACCGAGAAGTACAACGGTGCCAAGGAGCGTGCCGACCAGCTGCGCAAGCAGTCGGACCAGCTCCAGGACCAGGTGGCTCGCGGCCAGGACCAGATGACCCAGCTTCAGGCCGGGCTGGCCGAGGTGGCCGGTGCGCAGTACCGCACCGGCGGCATCGACCCGTCCGTCCAGCTGATGCTCTCCTCCGACCCGTCCGGCTACCTGGACAAGGCCTCCAGCGTCCAGCAGGCCAGCTCCAGCCAGGCCGACGCGCTCAAGGGCCTGCAGGACCAGCAGCGCCGGCTGGACCAGCAGAAGACCGAGGCGGCCGCGATCCTGGCCTCCCTGGACAGCACCACCAAGGACCTGAACCAGTCCAAGGCCGAGGTCAACAAGAAGCTCAAGGAGGCCCAGGACCTGCTGAACTCGCTCAGTGCGGCGGACCGGGCCGCGCTGAAGGCCGCGCAGCAGCAGGCCGACCGGGCCTCGCGCGGCAGCGAGCGGGCCGACCTGGGCAGCCTGCCGCAGGCCAGCGGCATGGCCGGGGCGGCCGTCGCCAACGCGATGAGCAAGCAGGGCTCGCCGTACCAGTGGGGCGCCACCGGGCCGAGCGGCTTCGACTGCTCCGGTCTGATGGTCTGGTCGTACGCGAAGGCCGGCGTCACGCTGCCGCGCACCTCGCAGGCGCAGGCCAACTACGGCTCGCGGGTGCCCTCGCTCGCCGAGGCCCAGCCGGGCGACCTCATCATCTACCGCGCCGACCGCAGCCACGTCGGGATGTACATCGGCAACGGCATGGTGGTGCACGCGCCGCACACCGGCGACGTGGTGAAGGTGATGAAGGCCGACGCGATGCCGATCAACGCCATCCGCCGGGTCTGACGGACCGACACGCCCACGGGCCGGGACTCGGCCCCTGTGATCCGCGCCACCCCCTGACCGGGGGTGGCGTCGGTGTTCGCGGCGGCGCGATGACAAACGATCAGCTCCGCGTACGCCGGTGATCACACCCGGTCATAATCACAAATGAACTTGGATATTCTTCCGGCATTTTTCTGACAAGGATTTGAACGGATCACGGTTCTGTTACTAGGGTCGTGCCTCGAACCACCGCACAGTCGATCACCCAGCCGGGGTGACGGCGGGGGTTTACCGCCGAGTTCGCGAAGCAGCGGGGCAGGACATCTGCCCGACGGGGAGCCCAGTAGTCGGGGGCGCTGTGGAACGGAGCCGGGGAACCATGTTCCTCCGGGGTGAATCGGCGCCAGGTCGACCGGTACGACGGTCGGTGAGGCGTCGTAGGGCACGCTTCCGGCCCGAACCCGTCAGCTCACCCGGTAGGCGGACGTAGGAAGAAGGAGTCCGCCTTCGTGGCGTCCCATCGTCGTCCCAAGCCCGCCGGCCGCGCCCGGGTCTCGATCCTGACCGGTGTCGCCGCTGCCGCGGTCGCCCTCTCCGCGCAGTCCGGCGCCCACGCCGACCCGACGCCGACCAAGGACCAGGTCAAGGAGCAGGTCGACCAGCTCAACGAGCAGGCCGAGCAGGCGACCGAGAAGCTCAACGGCGCCCAGGCCAAGCAGCAGGAGCTGCAGAAGCAGGTCGGTGAGCTGCAGGACAAGGTGGCCCGCCAGCAGGCGTCGGTGACCGAGGCCCAGGGCGGCCTCGCCGAGATCGCCGGCGAGCAGTACCGCAACGGCGGCATATCGCCGACCGTCCAGCTGATGCTCTCGTCCAGCCCGGACAGCTTCCTCACCCAGGCCGGTGCCATCAACCAGGCCGGCAGCACCCAGTCGAACGCGCTGAAGGACCTCCAGGAGCAGCAGCGCAGGCTCGACCAGGACCGCAACGAGGCGCAGAGCAAGCTCGGCGAGCTCGAGGCCACCACCCAGCAGCTGAAGGCCTCCAAGGAGGAGGTCCAGGGCAAGCTGGCGAAGGCCCAGGACCTGCTCAACACGCTGACCGAGCAGGAGCGCGAGGCGCTGCGCGCGGCCGAGGAGAAGGCCGCCGCCGAGGCGAAGGCCAAGGCGGACGCCGCCAAGGCCGAGGCCAAGGCGAAGGCGGACGCCGACCGGGCCTCGCGCGACAACAGCCGCGACAACCTGGCCGCCTCGACCTCGTCGTCGGCCGCCAAGCCCGCCGCGTCCACCCCGGCCCCCGCGCCGTCCGCGCCCGCCGCCAACGGCTCGCGCGCCGCCGCCGCGATCGCCGCCGCCGAGAGCAAGCTGGGCGCGCCGTACGTCTACGGCGCCTCCGGCCCGGGCTCGTTCGACTGCTCCGGCCTCACCAGCTGGGCCTACGCCCAGGCGGACGTGTCGCTGCCGCGCACCTCGCAGGCCCAGGCCACCATCGGCACCAACGTCGGTACCAACATCGCCAACGCCCAGCCCGGTGACCTGATCATCTACCGCTCGGACCGCAGCCACGTCGCCCTCTACGTGGGCGGCGGCCAGGTCATCCACGCGCCGAAGCCCGGCGCGAACGTCCGCTACGAGACCGCCAGCATGCTGCCGATCTCGGCCATCGTGCGCGTCTGATCCGACGTCCGCCTCCGCAGGCCCGGTCTCCCCTCGTGGGAGGCCGGGCCTGCGGCTTTCGGGCAGGATCGCGCGGGTGTCCGATTGCGGGTCAAATATTCGGGTTGGGAGGGGTTTGGACTCGCTCGCCCGGACTCGCTAACGTCTGCCACCGGACTCCCGCTTGAGAGCCGCCCGCTCCGGTGCGGCGGCGGGGCCGGGTCGCAGGATCGGAGCCACTGGCGTATGGCCGTGCACCGCCGTTCCCCCCTGCCGGGCGCGCTCGCCCGCGCGCTGGTGCTGACCGCCGCGGCCACCACCGCGCTGGGGGTGGCGACGGGTGGTGCCGCCCAGGCCGCCCCGGGCGCGCCGGACGGGCCGTCGAACCGCAAGGACGTCAAGGCGCAGGTGGAGCAGCTGTACGACGAGGCCGAGCAGGCCTCGGAGAAGTACAACGCGGCCCTGGACGCCCAGCAGCGCCTCCAGCACGAGACCGGCACGCTCCAGCAGCAGGTCGCCGTCGGCCAGGAGGAGCTCAACCAGCTGCGCGGCGACCTCGCCTCGGTGGCCGGCGCCGAGTACCGGGGCGGCGGGATGGCGCAGACCGTCCAGCTGATGCTCTCCTCCGACCCGGAGGGCTACCTCTCCAAGGCCCGCGCCCTGGACCAGGCCGCCGAGCGGCAGAACGAGACGCTGCACGAGGTGGTGGCCCGTCAGCGCCGGCTCGACCAGCGCCGCGCCGAGACCTCCGTGAAGCTCTCCGAGCTGGAGCAGACCCGCCGCGCCCTCGCCGACAGCAAGCAGCAGATCCAGCAGCGGCTGGCCAAGGCACAGCGGCTGCTCAACAGCCTGGGGGTCGGCGAGCGGGCCCGGATGGTGGCCCAGGACGCCCGCGAGGCCGAGCAGCGCGCCACCCGCGGCACCGACCGGCTCGACCTGGGCACCGCCCCGCCCGCCTCCGAACGCGGCGCCGCCGCGCTGGCCGCCGCCGTGAAGATGATCGGTTCGCCCTATGTGTACGGATCCACCGGGCCCCGCGCGTTCGACTGTTCCGGTCTGATGTACTGGAGCTGGCGGCAGGCCGGAGTGACCCTGCCGCGCACCTCGCAGGCCCAGGCGTACGCCGGCCAGCGGGTCAGCATCTCCGACGCGCGACCGGGAGACCTGGTGATCTTCTACCGGGACATGCACCACGTCGGCATGTACGCCGGCGGCGGGGTGATCGTGCACGCCCCCTACCCGGGTGCCAAGGTCCGCTACGAGAGCGTCAACGCGATGCCCGTCGCGGGGGTGATCCGGCTCTGAGCCGGCCCGCACCGACACCTCCCGCCGACCCCGGGGCACGCCGCCGCGTGCTGTCCCGGCGCGGTGCGCTGCTGCTCGCGGCGGGCGGACTGGCCCAGCTCTCGCTGCCCCGGGCGGCCCCGGCGGCCTCCGTGGCGGACCACCGGGGCGAGGTGACCGGGCTGCTGGCCGAGCGGGCCCGGGCACTGACCGCCGGAGCGTCCGCACCCCCGGTCGAGGCGGCCTACCGCAACCTCGTGCTCGGGCCGGCCGCCGAGCCGGACCGGCTCACCGTCACCGCCGAACTGACCGTCCGGGTGGCCGGCTACGACGAGTACCCGGTGGTCCACCCGCGCCGGCTGGTCCTGCTGCGCGGCGGCGACGGCTGGCGGGTCGAACGGGAGGAGAGCGCGGGCGGGCCGCCGCCGCTCTGGGACCTCGGGACCGTCCGGGCGGCGAGCGGCGCACACAGCCTGGTGCTCGGTCTGGATGGCGGGCCGGACCCGGCGCAGCTCGCGGCCGCGGCCGACCGGGCCGTCCCGGCCGTCACCGCGCTCTGGGGCACCGCCTGGGCGGGCCGGCTGCTGCTGGAGCTGCCCGCCACCGAGGAGCAGTTCGGCCGGCTGCTGGACGCCGACCCGGCCGGCTGGACCGGCATGGCCGCCGTCACCACCGCGGCGCCCGGCGCCCCCTGGCACACCCCGGCGGACCGGGTGCTGGTCAACCCCGAGGCCTACCGGGGGCTCAGCGACTTCGGCCGCCAGGTGGTGACCACCCACGAGGCGGTGCACGTGGCGACCCGGGCCGACACCCGTGCCTGGACGCCGCTCTGGCTCTCCGAGGGCGTCGCCGACTGGACCGGCTACCGGGACTCCGGCCGCTCACCGCGGCAGATCGCCCCCGAGCTCGCCCGTGACGTCGCCGCCGGGAAGGTGCCCTCGGCGCTGCCCGCCGACCGGGACTTCACCGCAGGCGCCGCCGGCATCGCCCAGGCCTACGAGCAGTCCTGGCTGGCCTGCGACCTGATCGCCCGCCGCTACGGGCCCGAGCGGCTGGTCGCCTACTACCGGGCGGTCGGCGCGGCGGGTGCGGGCGCCGGGCCGGACCGCGTCCTGCGGGACGAGCTGGGGCTCGGGCTGGCCGAGTTCACCGGGCTCTGGATCGCCGAGGTCCGCCGGCTGGCGGGGTAGGCCCGGCCGCCGAGCGGCGCCCTAGCGGCGCCGCTGGGCCGGCGGACCCGGCCGGTCGATGCCGTCCAGCAGGTCCTGCTCGTACGCGATCCCCGGGCGCACCGGGTAGCCGGTGGCCGACCCCGGCTCCGTGCGGTCCAGCACGACGGTGGGCGGGAGCTGGTCCGACCCGCGGGTCGAGCGCCAGAGCCGGACGCAGGAGAGCGCGGTGGCGGCCAGCAGCAGCAGGTTGCGCAGGGTCAGCGTGGTGACGGCCCAGGGCTCGCTGTTGACCAGGTCGCTGAAGAGCAGCGGGAACTCCAGCAGGGTCAGCGGCGTCGCGGCCAGGATCAGCAGCGCCACCGGCCGCTGGCTGGTGCCGCGCACGGTCAGGCAGACCGCCGCCACGCCGACCAGCCAGACCAGGTACTGCGGGCTGATCACCCGGCTGGTCACGGTGAAGATCAGCAGCGCGGCCAGCGCCGCGTCGTACATGGTGGCCGCGTTGCGGCGCTTGGCGGTGAAGCGCCAGAGCAGCAGCCAGGCGAAGCCCAGCAGGCTGCCGGCCATCATCACCTTGCCGACCACGTACACCCACGGCCCGAGCATCTCGACCGAGCCGTAGTTCATCGTCACCCGGCCGTCCCAGGCTCCGGCCATCCGGGCGAAGTGCAGCGGCAGCGCGCCCACCGACTCCACCTCGACGCCGCGGTCCTTCTGGAAGGTCAGGAACTCGAACGCGCCGTTCATCCCGGCCGCGAGCAGGAAGCCCACCGAGACGGCGGCGGCCGCGGCGGCGGTCCACGCGCGGCGGGTGCGGCGGCCGGACGGGGTGCCGATCAGGCCGATCAGCGGCCAGATCTTGATGATCCCGCCCAGGCCCAGCAGGATCCCGCCGATCGCCGGGCGGCGGATCAGCGCCAGCAGGCCGGCCACTGCGACGGCGGTGACGATGACGTCGTACCGGTTGTAGATCATCGGGCCGAGCAGCGGCACGCCGGCCACCCAGACCCAGGCGCCGGTCAGCGCCCGGCCCTTGCGCAGTCCGGTCCGCACCAGGAGGGCCATCGCGACGGCGTCGGCGATCCCGCAGATCACCCAGAAGGAGACCACGTACGACCAGGGCAGCAGGCCGGGCAGCATGATCACCAGGGCGGCGCCGGGCGGGTACTGCCAGGTCACGTCGTCCAGCGGGAAGGTGCCGGTCTGCAGCACGCCGTACCAGCCGTGGTAGATCAGCCAGACGTCGGTGGTGATGTCCCCGCCCGCCATCCGCAGCACACCGGTCACCAGGAGCAGCAGCAGCGCCCGGGAGGCCAGCCACGTCCCGCCGAGCGCGCACAGCGCCCCGGTGCGCCGGGAGGGGCCTGCGGGGGCCGGTACGGGCTCCTGGCGGACGGCCAGCGCCGTGCCGGGGCCGTCGGCGCCGCTGGGTGAACCGGACTTGGTGGCCGGGGCCAACTCCACTGCGCTCCCTCGTTCGTCTCGGACGTCCCACCGGAGGCGTCGCGCGACGGACGCCCGGGCGGCCGGTGCCGGGCGCGGCGCCACGTTCGGCGGGACCACAACGGCTGCCTAGGTACTAGGACAGACCCGGGGGTGAAACGGTTGCCGTGCGCGGATCCGTTCCCGGCGGGTCATGGTGTTGACCTATCGTACGGATCACCCAGCGGTACACCGAGCACCCCCCGACCGAGCGAGCCGTGGCCTGATGCACAAGACCTTGATCGTCACCAACGACTTCCCGCCGCGACCCGGCGGCATCCAGGCCTTCGTCCACAACATGGCTGTCCGTCAGCCCGCCGGGAGCGTCGTGGTCTACGCCTCGACCTGGCGTGACGGCAGCGAGGTCGCCCGCTTCGACGCCGAACAGCCGTTCCCGGTGATCCGCGACCGGACGAAGGTGATGGTTCCCACACCGCGGGTCACCCGGCGGGCCGCCGAGATCCTCCGGGCGGAGAAGTGCGACTCGGTCTGGTTCGGTGCGGCCGCCCCGCTCGGGCTGATGGCGCCCGCGCTGCGCCGCGCCGGGGCCCGGCGGCTGCTCGGCATGACGCACGGGCACGAGGCCGCCTGGGCCCAGCTCCCGGTGGCCCGGCAGCTGCTGCGCCGGATCGGCGCCGGCACCGACACCCTCACCTACCTCGGCGAGTACACCCGCTCCCGGATCGCCGACGCGGTCGGCCCGCAGGCGGCGGCCCGGATGGTGCAGCTGCCGCCGGGGGTCGACGAGCAGACCTTCCACCCCGACTCGGGCGGCGCCGAGCTGCGCCGCCGGCTCGGGCTCGCCGACCGGCCGGTGGTGGTCTGCGTCTCCCGGCTGGTGCCGCGCAAGGGCCAGGACACCCTGATCGAGGCGATGCCGCAGATCCTCGCCGAGGTGCCGGACACCGTGCTGCTGATCGTCGGCGGCGGCCCCTACCGGGCGGACCTGGAGAAGCTCGCCGACGCCCGGGGCGTCCGCGCCGCGGTCCGGTTCACCGGGGCGGTGCCGTGGTCGGAGCTGCCCGCGCACTACGGCGCCGGTGACGTCTTCGCGATGCCCTGCCGCACCCGGCGGGGCGGGCTGGACGTCGAGGGCCTGGGGATCGTCTACCTGGAGGCCTCGGCGACCGGACTGCCGGTGGTGGCGGGGGACTCCGGCGGCGCGCCGGACGCCGTCCTGGAGGGCGAGACCGGTTACGTGGTGCCGGGCGGCTCGCCGGCCGCCGCGGCCGAGCGGATCGTCCGGCTGCTGAACGACGAGGAGCTGCGCCGGCGGATGGGCGAGGCCGGGCGGCGCTGGGTGGACCGCTCCTGGCGGTGGGACCTGCTGGCCGGGCGGCTCACCTCGCTGCTGGCCGGCTGACGCCGCGGTGAGGGGCCCGGCCGCGGCCGGGCCCCCCACCGGCCGGTCTCAGCGCTGGTAGATCGCCTCGACGTCGGCCGCGAAGTCCTTCAGCACCAGGTTGCGCTTGAGCTTGAGCGACGGCGTGAGGTGACCGCTCTCCTCGGAGAGGACGGTGTCCAGCAGCCGGAACTTCTTGACCGCCTCGGCGTGCGAGACGGCGGCGTTGCCGTCGTCCACGGCGGCCTGGACGGCGGCGAGCAGGTCCGGGTCCCCGCTCAGCTCGGCGACGGTGGCGGTGGCCGGCTTGCCGTTCAGCTCCTTCCACTTGGGGAAGAAGTCCTCGTCCACGGTGACCAGGCAGCCGATGAACGGCTTGCGGTCGCCGACCACCATCACCTCGCCGATCAGCGCGTGCGCGCGGATCCGGTCCTCGATCACGGCCGGGGCGACGTTCTTGCCGCCCGCGGTGACGATGATCTCCTTCTTGCGGCCGGTGATGGTGAGGTAGCCCTCGGAGTCCAGCGAGCCGATGTCGCCGGTGGAGATCCAGCCGTCCTTCAGCGCGTCGGCGGTGGCCTGCGGGTTGTTCCAGTAGCCGGTGAACACCTGCGGGCCCTTGAACAGCACCTCGCCGTCCTCGGCGATCCGCACGGCGGCGCCGGGCAGCGGCTGGCCGACCGTGCCGATCTTCGGCTTGTCCCACGGGTTGAAGGCGGTGGCCGCGCAGGTCTCGGTCAGGCCGTAGCCCTCCAGCACGGTGAAGCCGATGCCCCGGTAGAAGTGGCCGAGCCGCTCGCCGAGCGGGGCGCCGCCGGAGATCGCGTGGGTGGCCCGGCCGCCGAGCGCGGCGCGCAGCTTGCTGTAGACCAGCTTGTCGAAGATCTTGTGCTTGATCCGCAGGCCCAGACCCGCGCCGCCGGCGTCCAGCGCCCGGCTGTACGCGATCGCGGTGTCGGAGGCCTTGTCGAAGATCTTGCCCTTGCCGTCGGCCTGGGCCTTCGCGCGGGCGGTGTTGTAGACCTTCTCGAACACTCTCGGCACACCCAGGATCAGGGTGGGCCGGAACGACGCCAGCTCGGCGGTGACGTCCTTGATGTCCGACACGTGGCCGAGCTTGATCGGGGCCATCGCGGGGGCGATCTCCGCGATCCGGCCGAGCACGTGGGCCAGCGGCAGGAAGAGCAGGACCGAGCTCTCGCCGGTGCGGAACAGCGGGGCCAGCCGCTCCACGATGTTGCCGCACTCGGCCATGAAGTTGGCGTGGGTCAGCTGACAGCCCTTGGGGCGGCCGGTGGTGCCCGAGGTGTAGACGATGGTGGCGATCGAGTCGGCCGTCGCGATCGAGCGGCGCTCGGTGACGGCGGTGTCGGGGACGTGCTGCCCCGCCTCGGCCAGCGCCGCCAGCGCGCCGCCCTCGATCTGCCAGGTCTTGCGCAGCAGCGGCAGGCGCGGGCGGACCTCCTCGACCACCTTGGCGTGCTGGGCGGTCTCGGTGAGCACGGCCACCGCCCCGGAGTCACCGAGGATCCACTCCACCTGCTCGGCGGAGGAGGTCTCGTACACCGGCACGGTGATCGCGCCGGCCGTCCAGATCGCGAAGTCCAGCAGCGTCCACTCGTAGCGGGTGCGGGACATGATGCCCACCCGGTCGCCGGGCTCGATGCCCGCGGCGATCAGCCCCTTGGCTGCGGCGTGCACCTCGACCAGGAACTGGGCGGCGGTCAACTCCTGCCATCGGCCGTCCACCTTGCGGCTGAGCACCACGACGTCCGGGTGTCGCTCGGCGTTCTGGTGCACGAGGTCGGAGAGGTTACCGCCGCTCGGTACCTGGTAGAGGGCCGGAAGGCTGAAGTCGAGCAAGACTGCTCCTCGTTCGCGACGCTGCGGGACGGCAGGACGTTACTGCCCGGTAGGCAGCTTCGACCAGGGGGGTCGGCTCCGGTGTTCGAAGTGTCACACCTTTACCCGGTCCGACCAGGCCGTGACCGGGTCGTTCGAATGGCACCCTACGACAGCCCGGTGGTGACCGGCGGGTAGCCTGCGGGTGCCCCCGGGCCCGGGACTTCGCGCCCGAGCCCTGGACCTGAGGGATCGCCGGTCGCGATAGCCTGCTCCGGGCGCACCCGACCGAGCAGGCTCGGCCGGGCCGGCAGCAAGGGACGACGCGGAGGGCCATTCCATGGCGGAGCACACCAGGTCGAGCATCACCATCGACGCGACCCCGGCGAAGGTCATGGACGTGATCGCCGACTTCGCCGCCTACCCGGCCTGGACCGGCGAGGTGAAGGAGATCGAGGTCCTGGAGACCGCCGAGAACGGCCGCGCCGCCCAGGTGCGCCTGCTGCTCGACGCCGGCGCCATCCGTGACGAGCACGTCCTCGCCTACACCTGGGACGACGACCGCGAGGTCGGCTGGACGCTGGTGCGCAGCCAGATGCTCCGCTCGCTGGACGGCTCCTACTCGCTCGCCCCGCTGGACGGCGGCCGGACCGAGGTCACCTACCAGCTGGCCGTCGACGTCAAGATCCCGATGCTCGGGATGATCAAGCGCAAGGCCGAGAAGGTCATCATCGACCGGGCCCTGGCCGGGCTGAAGAAGCGCGTCGAAGGCTGACGCCGAGAAAACGGGGCTGGACGGCATGACGGCGACACGCACCATCCTGGTCAGCGGCGACGCGGCGGCGCCCACGGTGGCCGCCGCGACCGCCCTGCACGCCGCCCGGCAGGGCCGGCGCACCCTGCTGCTGGCCGCCGACGACCCGCACCGCACCCTGGACACCGTCCTCGGTGCGCGGCTGGAGCCCGAACCGGCCGGGTACGCGCCCGGCCTGACCGTGGCCCGGATCGACGAGCAGGCCGCGTTCCGGCACGCCCTCGGCGAGATCGGCGGCCGGATCAAGCCCGCCCTCGACCTGCTCGGCGCGGACCCGCTCGACCCCGAGGAGCTCACCGCCCTGCCCGGCACCGCCCGGCTCGCCCTGCTCCGCGCCCTGCCCGCCGCCGAGGCCGACGTCCTGGTGGTGCTCGCCCCGCCGCCCGCCGAGCTGATCGCCGCACTCGCCCTGCCCGAACAGCTGGAGCGCTACCTGGCTCGGCTCGTGCCCGAGCAGCGCCAGGCCGCCCGGGCGCTGCGCCCGCTGCTGGCCGGCCTGGCCGGGGTGCCGATGCCCGCCGACTGGCTCTACGAGGGCCGGAGCAAGGCGGCCGCCGCCCTCGCCGAGGCCCGCGCGGCGATCGCCGCCCCCGGCACCAGCGTCCGCCTGGTCACCGCCGCCGACGCCCACCCGTACGAGGAACTGCGCCGGATCCGGGCCGGGCTGGCCCTGCACGGCCACCGGCCGGACGCCGTGGTGGTGCACGGCGCGCTGCCGGAGGCCGCCGCCGGCTCCGCGGACCCCTGGCTGGCCGGGCTGGCCCGCCGCCGGCAGGAGGAGCTGGCCGCGCTGACCGCCGCGAGCGACGTCCCGGTGCTGGTCACCGGGCTCGCCGAGGTCACCCTGGAGGCCGTCGCCGACCGGCTCTACGGCGCCGGCCCCGGTCCGGCCCCGCTCGACCCCGAGCCGTGGACCGTCGAGGACCGGCTGGCCGGGGACGGGCTGCTGGTCTGGCACCTCCCGCTGCCCGGCGCCGAGCGGGCCGACCTGGACCTGGTGCGGCGCGGCGACGAGCTCGTGGTCGGCCTCGGCGCCCACCGGCGGGTGCTCGCGCTGCCGTCGGCGCTGCGCCGCTGCACGGTCGCGGGAGCGGGCCTGCACGACGGGGCGCTCGCCGTCCGCTTCGCGCCCGATCCGGCGCTCTGGCCGCGCGGCTGATCCTCCTGCGGCACCGCCGGCGGTGCCGCCCCGGGCCCGGGACCGAGCCCGTCGGGGCGGCGGGGCCCGTCCGGTAGCGTCGTGGCCAGGGGCCGCAGGCGCGGCCGGAGCTGAGGAGACGCCCGCGATGACCACTGCCGACGACCGCACCGAGCAGGCCGCCGAGCACCCGTTCGGCCCCGAGCTGGGCCCGCTGGTGGACGAGGTGCGCCGGTTCGCCGTCGTCGTCGGCCAGAAGGCCCAGGAGGCGAGCGCCGAGACCCTGATCTCGCTGGCCGGCCTCGCCGACCGGCTGCGCGAGAAGCAGCCCGAGGTGTACGAGCACCTGTCGGCCGCGACCACCGGCCTGGCCGCCGCCGGCAGTGAGCTGGTGGCCGCCTACCGGGCCGCCGTGGCCGGCCACGAGTACCGCTGGACCGCCGGCGACGGTGCCCGCAGCGAGCGGATCGACCTCGACACGCCTGACGGACCGTCCGACAAGCAGTGAAGCCCTGACCCCCGGGTAGTGACCGTGCGGACCCTCGCTGTGACGGAGCGGGGCGGAATGTACGACTTTTGAAGCTGATCGGCGAGCTTGGACGCGAATTGTCTTCGGTTAATGTAGGCGACGGTGTGTACGGGGGCAGGGTTGGGCGGTACCGTTCCGTCCAGCGGGAACGAGTGAATAGCTGAGGGACACATGGCTCTGACCATCGGCGTCGACGTCGGCGGGACCAAGATCGCGGCAGGCGTGGTCAACGAGGCGGGCGAGATCCTGGCCCGGACCAGGGTGCCCACCCCGGCCGACCCGCAGTGGGCGGTCGACGCCATCGCGCAGGCCGTGCGCGAGCTCAAGGAGCAGTACCCCGACGTGGTGGCGGCCGGTGTCGGCGCCCCCGGCTTCGTCGACCGCGACCGCTCCACGGTGATCTTCGCCCCCAACATCGACTGGGAGGACGAGCCGCTGCGCGGCCGGATCGAGGAGCTCGCCGGCCTGGACACCGTGGTCGAGAACGACGCCAACTGCGCCGCCTGGGCCGAGTTCCGCTTCGGCGCCGCCGCCGAGTACTCGGACATGGTGCTGATCACCGTCGGCACCGGCATCGGCGGCGGGATCGTGCTGGACGGCCGGCTGCACCGCGGCCGGTTCGGCGTGGCCGGCGAGATCGGCCACCTCAACATGGTCCCCGACGGCCTGGCCTGCGGCTGCGGCGGCAAGGGCTGCTGGGAGCAGTACGGCTCGGGCCGGGCGCTGCGCCGCTACGGCCGTGAGCTGGCCGCCGCCGACCCGGTGCGCGGCCGGCGGATGCTGGAGCTCAACGACGGCGTCGCCGAGACCATCCGCGGCATCCACATCACCGAGGCGGCCGAGGAGGGCGACCCGCTCGCCCTGGAGTGCTACGCGGAGCTGGCCGACTGGCTGGGCCGGGGCATGGCCGACCTCGCCGCGCTCTTCGACCCGGCGGTCTTCGTGTTGGGCGGCGGGGTCTCCGACTCCGGCCGGCTGCTGCTCGACCCGGTCGCCAAGGCCTTCGAGCACTACCTGACCGGCGGGGTGCACCGCCCACGCGCCGAGGTGGTGCTCGCCTCGATGGGCTCCGCCGCCGGGATCGCCGGCGCGGCGGACCTCGCCCGTACCGTCTGACCGCGCCCGCACCCGCCGACGGCGGCGGCGCGACCGGAGCCCCGAGCCCGGCCGCGCCGCCGCCGTCGTCGTGTTCCGCCCCGGCCCGGCGCCGCCTGTCGTACGGTCGTCACCGGACGAAAGGGGAGGACCGCCATGACCACCGGACCGACCGAGCTGCCGCCGCCCGGGCCGCGGCGGCTGCGGCTGCTCAGCTACAACATCCGCTCGCTGCGCGACGACCGGGCTGCCCTCGTTCGGGTGATTCGAGCCTGCGAACCGGACGTGGTCTGCGTTCAGGAGTCGCCGCGCTACTGGCGCCCGGAGGGCCGGGCCGCCTGGCTCGCGCAGCAGACCGGCACCGTGGTGCTGGCCGGCGGCGGCCGGACCGCCGCGGGCCCGCTGCTGCTCGGCCGGCTCGGCGTGGACGTGCTCGCCGTCCACGACCGGTTGCTGCCCAAGACCCGCGGGCTGCACGCGCGCGGCTTCGCCGGCGCGCTGGTCCGGGTGGCCGGCTCGGCGCCGTTCACCGTCACCAGCTGCCACCTGAGCCTGGACGCCGAGGAGCGGTACGGCCAGTTCGAGCTGCTGCTCGACCAGCTGAAGATCGCCGAACTGGGCGTCGTGGCGGGGGACTTCAACGAGCACCCGGACGGCGCCGGCTGGCGGTTGCTGGCCGGCCGGCTGCAGGACGGCCACCTGGTGGCGCCCTGGGGCGGCACCTTCACGTCCGTCCCGGAGAACCCCTACCAGCGGATCGACGCCGTCTTCGCCACCCCCGGCATCCGGGTCCTCGCCTGCGGAGTGCCGCACGGCCTGCCCGGTGTCACCGACGCCGATCTGCGGGCCGCCACCGACCACCTGCCGGTGCTCGCCGTCCTGGAGCTTCCGGCCGGCTGAACACCGGGGCCGCCGAACCGGCCGGACCGGGACCGGCCGGACCGGGACCGGCCGGACCGGGACCGGGGCCGGCCGGGCCGGGACGCCGGCCGGACCGGGGCCGGCCGGGCCCGGCCGGGCCTAGACGACGGCGCCGCCGTGCGGGTCCTCCGGCTCGTCCTCGTCGCGCTCCTTCATCCGGACCACCAGGGTGACGAAGCCGCCGAGGAAGGCGGTCACGCCGACCCAGGCCGGCCAGCCGGACACCTCGCGCCAGACCACCGCGTCGAACAGCAGCAGGGCCGGCCCGCCGAGCACGGCGAGCCAGGCGAACTTGGCGGTGACGTCGGCGGCGGGCAGCGGCGGCGGCTCCGGCGGGACGAAGTGGCCCTCGTCCGTCTCCTCGGTCAGCTCGAAGTCGCGCGGGCCCGACCCGGCCGCCGGCATCACCGGCCGGCCGGAGCGGGGCCGGGGCTGCGGCGCCAGGTCGGCGAGGTCGTCCGGGCCGGTGCGGTGGTCCGGGTCCTCCTTGAAGCCGCCCTTGAACTCGCCGCGCGCCCGGAGGTCCTCGACCTCCGGCCAGTTCGGGTTGTTGAGGTCGACGGGATCGTCGAACTGGGCGACCAGCGCGGCGAAGATCTCGTCCTGCTCGGCCTGGCTGCGCTCGGGTGCGCGCCGCACCCGGGGCGGTTCGGGAGCCGGAGCGGCCTCCGCGCCCTCTCCCGCGGCGGCCCCGCCCTTCGCACCCTCGGCCTTCACCCCGTCGGCCTTGGCGGCCTCGGCCTTCGCGGCGTCCGCCTTCGTGTTCTCCGCGTCCTCGCGGGGCGCCTCGTCCTCGCCGCCCGCCGTGCTGCTCTCGTGCACTTCCGGCCCTTCAGCCTTGGTGATCGTCGGATTCGATCCGGGTGACGCCCGCCGCGTGCGCGGGAGCCAGCCGTCGGATGAAGTCCTGGCCGGCCGCGAATATTTCCGCCGCGTCGTGGTCCAGCGTCGCGACGTGGTAGCTGCGCTGGCACAACCGCTCCGTCACATCGGTCGAGGATATCCGGGCCAGCACCAGTTCCGAGTTGGCCGAGGAGACCACGTGGTCCTGCGGGCTGTGGAACAGCAGCACCGGCTGGGTCACCTGCGGCAGCCGCTGCTGGACGTCCTTCCAGAGCCGGGCCAGTGACCAGGCGGCGTGCAGCGGCGTCCGGTCGTAGCCGAGCTCGACCGCGCCCGGCCGGGCGATGTCGTTCGCGATCCCGGGCAGGCTGGGCACCAGGTGACGCAGCACCGGAAGCAGCACACTCGCGGGGTTGTCGGAACGCACCGACGGGTTGACCAGCACCAGTCCGGAGACCACCGGGCCGTGCAGCGCGGCCAGCCGCAGCGCCAGCGCGCCGCCCATCGACAGGGCGAGGACGAAGACCTGCTCGCACTCGGCGGCCAGCGCCAGCAACTCCCGCTCGACCTCCGCGTACCAGTCCTCCCAGCGGGTCACCTGCATGTCCTGCCAGCGGGTGCCGTGGCCGGGCAGCAGCGGCAGCGAGACGGTGAACCCGGCCGCCGCCAGCTCCTCGGCCCACGGGCGCAGCGACTGCGGTGAGCCGGTGAACCCGTGGCAGAGCAGGACGCCCACCGGCCCGCCCCGGTGGCGGTACGGTTCGGCACCGGGCAGCAGCGGCATGGCGGGCTCCTTCGCGGGCGGCGACGCGTTGGGACAACGGGGACTGCTGAACAGGAGGCTGCGGAAAGCGCATCGTCCCACGCGCCCGCACACGTCGTACACCCCTGCCGGACACCCCGCCGGGGCGGGGCGGGGCGCGGGCGGTGGCCGCGGGGCATTAGGATCGACCGGTCCGCATAACAGGAGGCCCGGGTTGTTCTACCGACTGATGAAGATGATCGTCGCGCCACTGCTTCGGATCTTCTTCCGGCCGTGGATCGAGGGTGAGGAGAACATCCCCACCGAGGGCGCCGCGATCATCGCGAGCAACCACCTCTCGTTCTCGGACTCCTTCTTCTTCCCCGCGCTGATCAAGCGCCGGGTGACCTTCATCGCGAAGGCGGAGTACTTCAACACGCCGGGTCTGAAGGGCAAGCTGACGGCCGCCTTCTTCAAGGGCGTCGGCCAGCTGCCGGTGGACCGTTCGGGCGTGCGCGGCGCCGGCGAGGCGGCGATCCGCAGCGCGATCGCCGTGCTGGAGCGCGGTGAGCTGTTCGGCGTCTACCCGGAGGGCACCCGCTCGCCCGACGGCAAGCTGTACCGCGGCAAGGTCGGCGGCCTGGCCCGCGTCGCGCTGGCCACCGGTGCGCCGGTGATCCCGGTCGCGATGATCGACACCGAGAAGGTGCAGCCGCCCGGCCAGGTCGTCCCCAACTTCGGCATCCGTCCGGGCATCCGGATCGGCCGGCCGCTGGACTTCTCCCGCTACCACGGCATGGAGAACGACCGCTTCATCCTCCGTTCGGTGACGGACGAGGTGATGTACGAGATCATGCGGCTCTCCGGCCAGGAGTACGTGGACATCTACGCGACCGCCGCCAAGCGGCAGATCGCCGACGACAAGAAGCGTGCCGACGCCGAGCGCAAGGCCGTCCAGAAGGCCGAGCAGGCCGCCGCCAAGGCCGAGAAGGCCGAGGCGGAGAAGGCCCAGAAGGCCGCCGAGCAGGAGCAGAAGGAGAGCGGGTCGGCGTAGGCCCGCCCGCCGGGGGAGGGGCGCGCACATGACGGACGGCAGCAGAACGGGGGCGGTCGGCGCCGCGGTCGCGGCCGGCGGCATGTCCGTCGAACTGCCGCTCTGGCGGGCCATCTCGTTCTTCCGGGTGCTGGCGCTCTGCTACGCGGTGCTGCGCTACTTCAATTCGTACCTGGAGTTCCTGCACCCCGTCGCCGGCTGGATCTACCTCGGCGCCCTGACGCTCTGGACGCTGGCCAGCACCCGCGCCTTCGCCGGACCGCAGCGCTGCACCTGGTACGTGCTCGGCACCGACCTCACCCTCGCCGTCACCGGCATCGTGATGAGCGGGATGACCGACGACCCGGCCCGGATCGGCCACGGCGCGCCCACCCTGCCCACCATCTGGGCGGCCGGCACCGTGCTGGGCTTCGCGGGCCGGGGCGGCTGGCGCTGGGCGGCGGCGGCCGGGTCGGTGATCGGGGTGGCCAACATCCTCGGCCACGGCGGTCCGACCGGCGACAACATCCACAACATCGTGCTGCTGATGGTGGCCGGCTGCGCGATCGGCTACGTCATCGAACTCGCCCGCGCCAGCGAGGCGACGCTGACCAGGGCGCTCCAGGTCGAGGCGGCGAACCGGGAGCGCGAGCGGCTCTCCCGGGACATCCACGACGGGGTGCTCCAGGTGCTCGCCCTCGTCCAGCGCCGCGGCGGCGAGCAGGGCGCCGGCCGTGGGGCGGACTTCGCCGAGCTCGGCCGGCTGGCCGGCGAGCAGGAGCGCGCGCTGCGGGCCCTGATGAGCGGCGGCCCGCTGCCCGCCCAGCGCGCACCGCTGGAGCCGCAGGACCTGCGCACCCTGCTCGGCCCCCACACGGACGAGCGGATCACCCTCTCCGCCCCCGGCACCCCGGTGCTGCTGCCCGGCCCCGCGGCCGGCGAGCTGGCCGCGGCCGTCGGTGCCGCGGTGGACAACGTCCGCCGGCACGCCGGACCGGGCGCGCGCGCCTGGATCCTGCTGGAGGACGAGCCGCAGGCCGTCACGGTCAGCATCCGCGACGACGGTCCGGGCTTCGCGCCCGGCCGGCTCGGCGAGGCGGAGCAGGCCGGCCGGCTCGGGGTCTCCCAGTCGATCCGCGGCCGGCTGCTGGACCTCGGTGGTACGGCCGAGCTGTACTCGGTGCCCGGGGAGGGCGTCGAGGTCGAACTGCGCGTCCCGAGGAAGGGTTCTGATGACTGATCAGCCGAGGACCGACCGGCCGCCGGTGCGGGTGATGGTCGTGGACGACCACCCGATGTGGCGCGACGCCGTCTCGCGCGACCTCGCCGAGGCCGGGCTGGACGTGGTGGCCACCGCCGGGGACGGCGAGGAGGCCGTCCGCCGGGCCCGTGCCTGCGCCCCGCAGGTGGTGGTGCTCGACCTCAACCTGCCCGGCCTGTCCGGTGCCGAGGCCTGCCGCCAGGTGGTCGCCCAGGATCCTTCGGTGCGCGTCCTGGTGCTCTCCGCGAGCGGTGAGCACGCGGACGTGCTGGAGGCGGTGAAGTCCGGCGCGACCGGCTACCTGGTGAAGTCGGCCGGCCGCGAGGAACTGCTGGACGCGGTGCGCCGCACCGCCGTCGGCGACGCGGTCTTCACCCCGGGCCTGGCCGGGCTGGTGCTCGGTGAGTTCCGCCGGCTCGCCGCCGAGCCCACCGCCCCGACGGCCCCCGCCGCCCCGCAGCTGACCGCGCGGGAGACCGAGGTGCTGCGGCTGGTCGCCAAGGGCCTGTCGTACCGGCAGATCGCCGACCGGCTGGTGCTCTCCCACCGCACGGTGCAGAACCACGTCCAGAACACCCTCGGCAAGCTCCAGCTGCACAACCGGGTCGAGCTGGTCCGGTACGCGATCGAGCAGGGCCTGGACGACGAGATCTGACGCGGTCCGGCGCCGTTCGGGCGGGGCGCGCCGTCCGGCACGCCCCGCCCCGGGCGTCAGCCGCGGACGGCGGCGGCCGCCCGCAGCAGCCCGGCGACGATGCCGACCCCGTCCCGGGTGAGCACCGACTCCGGGTGGAACTGGAGGCCGGCGAAGCCGGGGCCGCGCAGCGCGTGGACGTCGCCGGTCAGGGCGTCCCGGGAGACCTCGACGCCCTCGGCGGCCAGCCGGGCCGCGTCCTCGTCCGAGCAGCGCGCGGTGAAGGTGTTGTAGAAGCCCACCGTGTGCCGGGTGCCGAAGAGGTCGACCGTCTCCTGCGCGCCCTGGTACGGCACGGACTTGCGGGCCAGCGGCAGGCCGAGGACGTCCGCGAGCAGCTGGTGGCTCAGGCAGACGGCGAGCAGCGGCGCGGTGCGGGCGCCGGAGCGGACGGCGGCCAGCGCGTCGGCGACGATCGGGCGCAGCACGGCCATCTTGGGGTCGTCGGCGGCGGCCGGGTCCCCCGGGCCGGGGCCGAGGACCAGCGGGCCGGGGTGGGCGGCGACCCGCTCGCGCAGGCCGGGCTCGTCGAAGCGGGCCACGGTGACCCGGTGGCCGAGCGAGGTCAGCAGGTGGGCGAGCATCGAGGTGAAGGTGTCCTCGCCGTCCACCACCAGGGTCGGCGCGGCCTCGGTGACCGGGGCCGGCTCCTGCATCCGCAGCCAGAACGGGGCGAGGTCGGCGCGCCGGGCGTCCAGCGCGGCCTGGACCCGGTGGTCGTCGGCGAGTCGCGGTCCGGACGGGTTCGGCACCCGGGCGGGGGCCGGGCGGGCGCCGATCGCGGTGAGCACCCCGGCGGCCTTGGCATGGGTCTCGGCGACCTCGGAGTCCGGGTCGGAGTGGCGGACGAGGGTCGCGCCGACCCGGACGACCAGGCGGCCGGTGGCCGGGTCGATGTCGGCGGCGCGGATGCAGATCGGGGAGTCCAGCTGCTGGCCGCCGCTGGCCGAGCGGCCGATCAGGGCGAGGGCGCCGGCGTAGTAGCCGCGCCCGCCGCGCTCGTACCGGCTGATCACCCGGGTGGCGTTCTGGACCGGGCTGCCGGTGACGGTGGCGGCGAACATGGTCTCCTTCAGCACCTCGCGGACGTCCAGCGAGGTGCGGCCGCGCAGCTCGTACTCGGTGTGCGCGAGGTGGGACATCTCCTTGAGCCGGGGGCCCAGCACCTGGCCGCCGAGGTCGCCGACGGTGCACATCATCTTGAGCTCCTCGTCGACCACCATGGTGAGCTCCTCCAGCTCCTTGGGGTCGCGCAGGAAGGCGAGCAGCGAGTCGATGTCGGAGCCGCCGGCCGGATAGCGGTAGGTGCCGGAGATCGGGTTCATCACGACGGTGCCGCCGCTCTGCCGGACGTGCACCTCCGGGGAGGCGCCGACCAGGACGCGCTCGCCGGTGTACACCACGAAGGTCCAGTAGGCGCCGCGCTCCTGTTCGAGCAGCCGGCGGAAGAGCGTGAGGGCGAGCGCGGGGGAGTAGCCCTCCAGGGTGGCGGTGAAGTCGCGCCGGATCACGAAGTTGGCGCCCTCGCCGCGCCCGATCTCGTCCGCGATCACCCGGCGGACGATGCCGGCGTACTCCTGGTCGTCGATGTCGAACGCGCCGCCGGTCAGCGTGACCGGCTCCTGCGGGAGCGCCCGGGTCAGCTCGGCCAGCGGGAGGGCGTACTGCTCGGTCACCGAGAGCGCCTGCAGCGGGGTGGCGTCGTCCACCGCCTCGAAACCGCGCTCACGGATCTGCCGGTACGGGACGAGCGCGAGCAGGTCGTGCACCGGGCCGTCGGCCGGGACGCCCGTGCGGACCGGCAGGTCGGCCAGCCGCTCGTAGGTGTCGACGTCGCCCAGCAGCACCTCGACGGTGTCCGGGGCGAGCCGGGGGGCGCGGCGGTGCAGCAGGGCGAAGGCCGGGGCGTCGGGGCCGGTGAGGCGGGCGAGCAGGTCGGCAGCGGTGGTCACGGTGGCGGCTTCCTTCCGGGGAGGGCGGGGTGTTTCGGGGTTCCGCTCCCGGGAGGGCCGTCCGCGCAAACGCCGACGGCCGCCCCGAGGGGCGGCCGTCGTGTTCGTTTCAGGAACGCGCGTTCTGTGGGCCACCCGAGGGGTCGGCCCACCACCAGGAGCAGGTGTGCGGCGTGTTCATGGGTCGAGAGTAGCGGATGAGGAGGCGGCGTGAGGCGACTCACATGATTGTCCACCATGTGTCTCACCCAGCGAGCGGCGGTCACAATTCGGTTGTCCCACCCCGTAGCCTTGCCGTGTGACCGTGACGAATCCCCACCCCTGGCAGTCCCTGCCCGCGGCGCAGCAGCCTGAATGGCCGGACCACGAGGCTCTGCGCAAGACCCTTGCGGAGCTCGCCTCCTATCCGCCGCTCGTCTTCGCCGGCGAGTGCGACCAGCTGCGCGCCCGGCTCGGTGCCGTGGCGCGTGGTGAGGCGTTCCTCCTGCAGGGCGGTGACTGCGCCGAGGCCTTCGACGGTGTCTCGGCCGAGCACATCCGGAACAAGCTGAAGACCCTGCTGCAGATGGCGGCCGTGCTGACGTACGCCGCCTCCGTCCCCGTGGTGAAGGTCGGCCGGATCGCCGGCCAGTACTCCAAGCCGCGCTCCAAGTCGACCGAGACCCGCGACGGCGTGACGCTGCCGGTCTACCGGGGCGACTCGGTGAACGGCTTCGACTTCACCCCCGAGTCCCGGAACCCGGACCCGGAGCGCCTGAAGCGGATGTACAACGCCTCCGCCGCGACGCTCAACCTGGTCCGCGCCTTCACCACCGGTGGGTACGCCGACCTGCGCCAGGTGCACGCCTGGAACCAGGACTTCGTGCGCAACTCGCCGGCCGGCCAGCGCTACGAGCAGCTCGCCCGCGAGATCGACAACGCGCTGGCGTTCATGAACGCCTGCGGCGTGGCGCCGGAGGAGTTCAAGACCGTCGAGTTCTACTCCTCGCACGAGGCCCTGATCCTCGACTACGAGACCGCGCTGACCCGCGTGGACTCGCGGACCGGCGAGCTGTACGACGTCTCCGGCCACATGGTCTGGATCGGTGAGCGCACCCGCCAGCTGGACCACGCGCACATCGAGTTCGCGTCCAAGATCCGCAACCCGATCGGGGTGAAGCTCGGCCCGACCACCTCGGTCGACGAGGCGCTCACCCTGATCGAGAAGCTGGACCCGGAGCGCGAGCCCGGCCGGCTCACCTTCATCACCCGGATGGGCGCGGGCAAGATCCGCGAGCACCTGCCCACCCTGGTGGAGAAGGTCACCGCCTCGGGCGCCCAGCCGGTCTGGATCTGCGACCCGATGCACGGCAACACCTTCGAGGCCTCCAGCGGCCACAAGACCCGCCGCTTCGACGACGTGCTCGACGAGGTCAAGGGCTTCTTCGAGGTGCACCGCGGCCTCGGCACCCACCCGGGCGGCATCCACGTGGAGCTGACCGGCGACGACGTCACCGAGTGCGTCGGCGGTGGCGACGAGGTGCTGGTCGACGACCTGCACCAGCGCTACGAGACGGCCTGCGACCCGCGGCTCAACCGCAGCCAGTCGCTGGACCTGGCCTTCCTGGTGGCCGAGATGTACCGCGGCGGCAACTGAGCCGTCGCCCCCCGGCAGGCCCCGCGGCCGGCCCCGATGTGACGAAAGCCCCTCCGGATTCGGGATTCCCGAGCCCGGAGGGGCTTTTTCCTGCCCGGATCGCCGGGTAAGGTGAGGCTTAGTGAACTAAGGCATGCCTTAGTCGAGATCGATTCGAGCCAGTCGCCTCGCACCACCCCGGGAGAGCCCGCGATGTACGTGTGCATGTGTCATGCGGTCACCGAGGCCCAGGTGAAGAAGGAGATCGACGCGGGTGCCAACACCCCGCGCCAGATCGCGCGGGGCTGCAAGGCCGGCACCGACTGCGGCTCCTGCGTCCGCCGGATACAGGCACTGCTCGGCGAGCACGGCGCGCGGCCCTGCCCGACCGCCCGGCTGGCGGCCAAGCTGGGGCTCGCCGAGGCGGAGGCGGAGGCCGAGCCGCAGGACGGGGCCCAGGCCCCGGCCGCCCTGCCGTCCCGGACGCTGCGCGCGGCCTGAGGGCACGGCCGGGGGGTCAGGACTCCGGCTGCTCGATCAGCTGGGCGAGGTAGAGCGCCTCCCCGAGCTTCTCCAGCAGTTCGAGCTGGGTGTCGAGGTAGTCGATGTGGTGCTCCTCGTCGGCCAGGATGTCCTCGAAGATGTTCGCCGAGGTGACGTCGTTCTTGGCCCGCATCACCACGATCCCGCGCTTCAGCCGGTCGATCGCCTCGACCTCGACCTGCCGGTCCGCCTCGAACATCTCCTTGACGGTCTGGCCGATCCGGACGTGGAAGAGCCGCTGGTAATTGGGCAGCCCGTCCAGGAAGAGGATCCGGTCGGTGAGCACCTCGGCGTGCTTCATCTCGTCGAAGGACTCGTGCCGGGTGTACTTGGCGAGCTTCGTCCAGCCGAAGTTCTCCTGCATCTTCGCGTGCAGGAAGTACTGGTTGATGGCGGTCAGCTCGGCGGTGAGCTGCTCGTTGAGGAATTCGATGACCTCTGCGTCGCCCTTCATGGCGGTGCCTTCCTGCTTCGCGTCCGGGAATCACGGCCGTACCCTCCGGCTGCACGCATCCTGGCACCGGCCCGGGGCGAAATTCCAGTAAGTTCACACTCACTAGGACATGTGTCGGAATATCCGATTTGGCCGCTCAATCGGCCGTCCGGGCGGGGCGCACGACGCCCGAAAGGGGCGCGCGTCGGGCGTCGTCCGCCGTCTGTCACCATGGAGCCATGGGTCAGTCCGAACAAGAACCACTTCCGCCGTCTGACCCGAGACTCCCTCCGGGGCAGCGCACGCAACGCGGCTGGCCCGCCCTGCACTACGGCCCCGTGCCCCGCTTCAAGCCGCTGACCTGGGACTTCCAGGTGTTCGGTGCCACCGCCTCGGCGGAGAAGCACCGCTGGGACTTCGCCGGCTTCAACGCCCTGCCCCGGACGACCGTCCGTGCCGACTTCCACTGCGTGACCAAGTTCTCGATCCTCGGCAGCGAGTGGACGGGCGTGTCGGCCTCCGTCGTGCTGGAGCAGGTGCCCCCGGCGCCCGGTGTCACCCATGTGATGGTCTGGGCCGAGTACGGCTACAGCGCCAACCTGCGGCTGGCCGACTTCGCCGACCCCGCGACGCTCTTCGCCACCCACCGCAACGGCGAGCCGCTCACCGCCGAGCACGGCTTCCCCGTCCGGCTGGTCGTCCCGCACCTCTACGCCTGGAAGGGGCCCAAGTGGGTGCGGGCGGTCGAGTACATGCGGGCCGACCGGCGCGGCTTCTGGGAGGAGCGCGGCTACCACAACCTGGCCGACCCCTGGCGCGAGCAGCGCTACTCCTACCAGGAGGAGCCGGGCGACGGCCCGCTGCGGTAGCCGGGGGCCGGCCGGGGGCAGGGCGCGCCGTCAGGGCCGGATGTTCTGGTTCAGGTGGAACAGGTTGTCCGGGTCGTACCGCCGTTTCAGCTCCGCCAGCCGGGTGTAGTTGCCCCGGTAGTTGGCCTCGATCCGGTGCTGGTCGTCGTGGTCCATGAAGCCGACGTAGCCGCCCTCGTCCGAGTGCGGGGCGAGCGCGTCGTAGTAGTCGCGCACGAAGGCGGTGTTCGCCGCGTCGTCGGCCGGGTCCGGCCAGGCCGCCAGGAGCACGGTGGCGAAGGTCGCCTCCCGGTGCGCGAAGGCCGTCGCGTCGGCGGGCACCCGGTGGCAGGCACCGTTGATCGGGTAGATGTGCACCGCCGAGTGGACCGTCGGCACCAGCGGGCCGTGCTCGGCGTGCACGGCGATCGCGCCGTCCGTCAGCTCGCTCGCGAAGACGCCCTTCCAGTACTGCTGGAGGCCGGGCGGCACCAGCGGGTCGAAGGCCGCGGCGAACGCCGGGTACGGCACCGTGCCGACCCCCTCGGCGAACACGGGCGCGGCGTCCCGCAACGGCGCCAGCACCTCCTCGGCCTGCTCCGGCGGCCCGGACCAGCACGGGATCAGCAGGATGAACGGGTCGCCGACCCGGTCCTCCGGGACGAACGGCAGGGGCGGCGCGAGGTGGAAGCCGGGGAAGAGGCCCAGTTGCTCGGGCGCCACCTGGACGTACTCGCGGTAGAACCGCAGCACCTCGGCCGCGTGCTCCAGCTCGTAGACGAACGGCCCGGCGACCACGTCCTTGACCGGGCTCAGCCGGTACTCGAAGGACGTCACCACGCCGAAGTTGCCGCCGCCGCCGCGCAGCGCCCAGAAGAGGTCCGGCTCCTCCTCCCCGCTCACCGTCCGGAACCGGCCGTCGGCGGTGACCACGTCGGCCGAGATCAGGTTGTCGCTGCTGAGCCCCAGCCCCCGGGCGAGGTGGCCGAAACCGCCGTTGAGGGTCAGCCCGGCGATGCCGGTGGTGGAGATGATCCCGCCGGTCACCCCGAGCCCGAAGGCGTACCCGGCGTCGTTGAGGTCGCCCCAGAGGACGCCGCCCTCGCAGCGGGCCGTCCGGCGCACCGGGTCGATCCGGACGCCGCGCTGTCCGGAGAAGTCGATCACCAGGCCGTCGTCGCAGGTGCCGAAGCCGGGCGCGCTGTGGGCACCGCCGCGCACCGCCAGTTCCAGCGCGTTCTCCCGGGCGAAGTCGACGGCGGCCATCACGTCCCCGGCGTTGGCCACCCGGACGACCGCGGCCGGCCGGCGGTCCACCATGCCGTTGTAGACCCGGCGGGCCTGCTCGTAGCCCTCGTCCGCGGGGGTGATCACCGCGCCCCGCACGCGCTCCCTCAAGCCGTCGACGGCTGGTCCGCCCATGACGACCACATCCTCGGGTACCGGCCGCCGCGCAGCCCCGTCCGGAGATCCCGGCGCCGCAGCCCTCCTGGCCGTGGCAGGCGGGGCCGGGCAGGCCTGGTTCCACGCTACGCCGGGTGACCCCAAGGCTGGGCAAAATCCTTAGAGGAACGGGAAGTTGACCGTCACCACGGAGCGTTGCGGGCGGCGCTCGCCCGGGGCGGGCGACTGGCTGGACACCTTGCCGGTGCCGAACAGGTTGACGCCGCTGCTCTGCATGGCGAACCCGGCCGCCTGCAGCGCCTTCGCGGCGTCGTCCTTCGACATCCCGGTGACGTCCGGGACGGGCACCATGCCCTTGCTGACCACCAGCGACACCGGAGTGTTCTCCGGCACCTGCTGCCCGGCCACCGGCGAGCTGCTGATCACCGAGCCCTCCGGCACGGTGTCGTTGTACGTCTCGGTGACGCCGCCGCGCGCCAGCTGGGCCCCGGTCAGGGCGGCGGCGGCCTGCTCGGCGGGCCGGCCGGCCAGCTCGGGCACGGCGATCCGCTTCGGACCCCGGGAGACGGTGACGCCGACCGCGTCGCTCTTGCGGGCCCGGGCACCGACCCCGGGGTCGGTGGAGATCACCTGCCCGGCCGGCACGCTCTCGCTGTACACCTCGCTGAACCGCCCGTGCATGCCCGCGCCGTCCAGGATCCGCTGCGCCTCGGCGCGGTCCTTGCCGATCACGCCGGGCACCGTCGTGTACAGCGCGCCGGAGAGCGCGAACGTGGTGCCGCCGACCAGCAGCACCAGGGCGGCCAGCACGGAGGTCCAGATCAGCGGCTTGCGCGGGAGGCGGCGCCACACCCCCGGGCGGCGCCGGGTGCGCTCCGGCGGCGGCTCGTCGTACGGGCGCGGTTCGGTGAGCAGCTGCTCCATCACCTCCGGCGGGACGTCCAGCACGCTGGTGCGCTCGACCGGCGGCGCCACCACGGCCGGCCGGATCACCGAGGTCGGCTCGTTGGTCGGGTACTGCGGGCTGGGCCGGGTGGAGGCGGGCGGCTCGGCGTCCAGCTGGGCCGGGGTGAGCGCGCGGCGGGCCCGCTGGAGGGCGGCCAGCAGCTCGACCGCGTCGTACGGGCGGGCCCGCGGGTCGCGGGCGCAGGCCCCGGCCACTATCGCGTCCAGCTCGGGGACGACGCTCGGCACGGTCAGCGACGGCGCCGGGACGTCCTCGTGCAGGTGGCGGTACATGACCTGGACGGGGTTCTCGCCGGTGTGCGGGCGGTGGCCGGTGAGCATCTCGTACAGCAGGATGCCGGCCGCGTAGACGTCCACCCGCTGGTCGGTCCCGGCGCCGGGGCGGATCTGCTCGGGGGCCAGGTAGGAGACGGTGCCGAGGACGGTGCCGGTGGTCGCGGTGCCGGAGCCGGCCGCGCCGTCGCCGGCGTTCAGCACCCGGACCAGGCCGAAGTCGGCGACCTTGACCAGGCCGCCGTCGGTGATCAGCACGTTCTCGGGTTTGACGTCGCGGTGGACCAGGCCGGCCCGGTGGGCGGCGCCGAGTGCGGCGAGCACCGGCTCCAGGACGTCCAGGGCGGCCCGGATGGACAGGGCGCCGCGGTCCCGGAGCAGGTCGCGCAGCGTCCGGCCGGGCACGTACTCCATCGCGAGGAACACATGGGCGCCGTCCGCGCCCTGGTCGAAGACGTTGACCACGTTGGGGTGCGCGAGCCGGGCCACCGCCTTGGCCTCGCGGATGAACCGGCCGGTGAAGTCCTCGTCGCCGGCGAGCGAGGGGTGCATCACCTTGACCGCCACGACCCGGTCCAGCCGGGTGTCGGTGCCCCGGTAGACGGTGGACATCCCGCCGGTCGCGATGCGCTGCTCGACCCGGTACCGGCCGTCGAGCAGGGTACCGATCAGAGGGTCGTGCAATGCCATGTCCACCCGGTGATTCTAGGGGCGCGGGCCGGCGCCGGCCCCGGGAGACACCGCTCCCGGGGCGGTCTGTGCCCGGCTTGTGACACGCCCCGGGGCCGGCCCCGCGGGTGGGGTCCGAGGGCGGGCGCTAGAACGCCGGGCGCTCGCGGGTGTCCAGGTCGGCCCGGCCGGCCATCGCCGAGGAGGCCTCGGCGTGGAAGCGGCGCGGGATCCGGCCGGCCCGGTGGGCGAGCCGGCCGGCCTCGACGGCGTGCCGCATCGCGTCGGCCATCAGCACCGGCTCCTGGGCGCGGGTCACCGCCGAGGCGAGCATCACCGCGGCGCAGCCCAGCTCCATCGCCAGGGCCACGTCCGAGGCGGTGCCGGCACCGGCGTCCAGGATCACCGGGACGTTCGCGCTCTCCACGATCAGCTGGAAGTTGTGCGGGTTGCGGATGCCCAGGCCGGAGCCGATCGGCGAGCCCAGCGGCATGATCGCCGCACAGCCGACGTCCTCCAGCTTCCGGGCCAGCACCGGGTCGTCGTTGGTGTAGGGCAGGACGGTGAAGCCGTCGTCGACCAGCGTCTCGGCCGCGTCCAGGAGCTCGATCGGGTCGGGCAGCAGGGTCCGCTCGTCGGCGATGACCTCCAGCTTCACCCAGTCGGTGCCGAGCGCCTCGCGGGCCAGCCGGGCCGTCAGCACGGCCTCGCCGGCGGTGAAGCAGCCGGCCGTGTTGGGCAGCACGCGGATGCCGTTGCGGGTCAGCACGTCCAGGACGGAGCCCTGGGTGGTGGCGTCGACCCGGCGCATCGCCACGGTGGTCAGCTCGGTGCCGGAGACCCGCAGCGCCTGCTCCAGGACGTCCAGGCTGGGGGCGCCGCCGGTGCCCATGATCAGGCGCGAGCCGAAGGCCGTCCCGGCGATGGTGAACACGTCGTCAGCCATGGTCAGCCTCCCTGGACGGCGGTGAGGATCTCGACCCGGTCGCCGGCGGCCAGTCGCGTCTGCGGCCACGAACCGCGCGGCACCACGGCCTCGTTGAGCGCGGCGGCGACGCCGGAGTTGGCCCGGCTGAGGGTGGTCACCACCTCGGCCAGGGTGGTGGTGGCGGGCACCCGGCGGGGCTCGCCGTTGACGGTGAGTTCGATCTCGCTCATGCGGGGACCTTCGTGGTGAAGCGGGTGGGGGAGAACGGCGCGGCGAGTTCGGGCGTCGTGCCGGTGGCCAGGTACTCGGCGACCAGGTCGGCCGTCACCGGGGTGAGCAGCACGCCGTTGCGGTAGTGGCCGGTGGCGGCGACCAGGCCGGGCAGGGCGGTGGGCCCGAGCAGCGGCGCGTTGTCCGGCGAGCCCGGGCGCAGCCCGGCGGAGGTCTCCACCAGCGGCAGCTCGGTGATGCCGGGGACCAGCTCGTGGGCGTCGCGCAGCAGCTCGTACACCCCGCCGGCGGTGACGGTGGTGTCGTAGCCCTGCTCCTCGCTGGTCGCGCCGATCACCAGCTCGCCGTTCTCGCGCGGCACCAGGTAGAGGTGCTGACCGCGGACCACCGCGCGGACGTTGCGGGAGAGGAACGGGCGGTAGGCCGGCGGGATGTGCAGCCGCAGGATCTGGCCCTTCACCGGACGGATCGCCGGCAGCACGCCCTCGGGCAGGCCGGGCAGCAGATGGCTGCGGGAGCCGGCGGCGAGCACGATCCGGTCGGCGGTCAGCGTCTCGGCGGTGCCCAGCCGGACGCCGACGGCCCGGCCGTCCTCGACCAGCAGCTCGGTGGCCTCGGTGCGGTGCAGCCCCACGTTCGCCCGCTCGCAGGCGAGGACCAGGGCCCGGGCCAGCCGGCGGCCGTCCACCTGGTGGTCGTCGGTGACGTGCAGGCCGCCGCGCACGCCCGGGGCGAGCATCGGTTCCAGCCGGCGGGCCTCCCGGCCGGTCAGCCACTGCGAGTCGAGGCCGAGCCGCCGGTGGAAGGCGTGCAGTTCGCGCAGTTCCTCGCGGTCGTCGGAGTCGAGGGCGACGGCGACGGTGCCGCACCGGCGGTAGCCGGTGTCCTGGCCGTCGGAGGCCTCGGTGAGCTCGGCGGCGAAGGCCGCGTACCGCTCGTTGGAGGCCATCCCGAGGCGCAGCAACGGCTCCTCGCCGTACTGGAGTTCGGTGACGGGGGCGAGCATGCCGGCCGCCACCCGGGCGGCGCCGCCGCCGGGGTCGGGGTCGACCACCACGATGTTCCGCACCCCGCGCAGGGCCGCCCGCCAGGCGACGGCGAGGCCGATGATGCCGCCGCCGACGACCAGGACGTCGGCATGGGCGCCTGCTGCCAAGCGTGTCAAAGTCGCTGCTCTCCCTTCGCCGGTATGACCCGGATCAGGTTCGGACGGTCGCAGGCCGTGTCAGCCCGCCTCTCAGCCCGGTCCGCCGGGCTCCCGTGATGGTGCCCCCACCATAACTCCGGGGGTTGTCGCCGCCGAAGGCGCGTACGAGGGGTGGACGGCGGGGTGGCCGGCGGGTCCGGCGGACGGGCCGACCGTCCTCCGGTGCTCCCGGCGGGCGCCAGTACAGTGACGGGCGTGGCAGAGCTGAGCGGGACGGATCAGGTGGTCGTGGTCGGGGCCGGGCTGGCCGGGGCGCACTGCGCCGCGGGCCTGCGGCAGGGCGGCTGGCGGGGGCGGATCGTCCTGGTCGGCGAGGAGCCGCACCGGCCGTACGACCGGCCGCCGCTCTCCAAGGAGGTGCTGCTCGGCAAGGCCGACGCCACCCCGCTCGACCTCGACCTCGCGCAGCTGGGCGTCGAACTGCTCACCGGCCGCCGCGCGACCGGCCTCACCCCCGGCGTGCTGCACACCGACGGCGGCGACCTGCCGTACGACGCCCTGGTGCTCGCCACCGGCGCCACTCCGCGCGCCCTGCCCGGTGCCGAGCGCGCCCTGCCCGGTGCCGAGCGCGCCCACCTGCTGCACACCCTGGACGACGCGCTGGCGCTGCGCGCCCTGCTCCGCCCCGGCCTGCGCCTGGTGCTGGTCGGCGCGGGCTGGATCGGCGCCGAGGTGGCCACCGCCGCCCGGGCGGCCGGCTGCGAGGTCACCGTCGTCGAGGCGGGCCCGGCGCCCGTCCCCGGCGCGCTGCCGGCCGCGGTCGGCCACGCGATGGCGGCCTGGTACGCCGAGGCCGGTGTGGAGCTGCGCTGCGGCGTCGGGGTCGCGGCGGTCGAGCCCGGCGCGGTGCTGCTGGCGGACGGCTCGCACCTGCCCGCCGACGAGGTCGTGGTCGGCATCGGCGCCCGCCCGGCCACCGACTGGCTGGCCGGCTCCGGTGTCGGGCTGGACGCCGCCGGCGCCGTCCTGGTGGACGAGCGGCTGCGCACCACCCTGCCCGGCGTCTACGCGGCCGGCGACTGCGTGAGCTACCCGTCGGCGCGGGCCGGCGCCCGGCTGACCGTCCAGCACTGGGACCACGCGCTGCAGTCCGGCGGGGCGGCGGCCGCCGCCGTGCTCGGCGCGGACCTCTCGTACGACCCGGTGCCGTACTTCTGGTCGGAGCAGTTCGGCCGGATGGTGCAGTACGCCGGGCGGCACGGCGAGGGCGACGAGCTGGTCTGGCGCGGCTCGCCGCAGGACCCGTCCTGGGCGGTGCTCTGGCTGCGCGACGGCGCGTTGCGCGCCCTGCTGACGGTGGACCGCCCGCGCGATCTCACCCAGGGCCGCCGGCTGGTCGAGCGCGGCGCGGTGCTCGATCCGGGGCGGGCGGCGGACCCGGCGGTGGCGCTGAAGTCGGCCGTCGCGGAGTAGCCCGGGCGGCCGATTGGTGCGCGGCGGGCCGTGGAGGTGGCAGTCTGGTGACGTGAGTGAGATCGAAAGCAAGATTGAAGCCCTGGTCACCGAGTGGATGTACCTGCCCGACATCTCGGAGCAGTGGGGGGTCCGGGTCACCGAGGTGCGCGACCTGGTCAAGAACGGCGGGCTGATCGCCGTCCGGCGGGGCCCGAACAAGTCGCTCCAGGTGCCGGCCGCGTTCATCGACGGCCCGGGCCTGGTCAAGCACCTGTCCGGCACCCTGACGGTGCTGCGCGACTGCGGGTACAACGACGCGGAGATCCTGGAGTGGCTCTTCACCGAGGACCCGTCGCTGCCCGGCAGCCCGATCCAGGCGCTGCAGGAGAACCGTGGCACCGAGGTGAAGCGCCGCGCCCAGGCGATGCTGATCTGATGGCGGCGGACACACCGCGCCGGCGGCTCGCCGACGCCCGGCTCTACCTGTGCACCGACGCCCGCCGCGAGCAGGGCGACCTCGCGCAGTTCCTGGACGCGGCGCTGGCCGGCGGGGTGGACATCGTCCAGCTCCGCGACAAGGGCCTGGAGGCCAAGCAGGAGCTGGCGGCCCTGGAGGTCTTCGCCGACGCCTGCCGCCGCCACGGGAAGCTGCTCGCCGTCAACGACCGCGCCGACGTCGCGCACGCGGCCCGGCCCGACGTGCTGCACCTCGGGCAGGACGACCTGCCGGTGCCCGCCGCCCGGGCGATCCTCGGCGAGGACGTGCTGATCGGCCGCTCCTGCCACGCCGAGTCCGAGGTGGACGCGGCGCTCGCCGAGCCCGGCGTGGACTACTTCTGCACCGGCCCGGTCTGGCCCACCCCGACCAAGCCGGGCCGCCACGCGCCCGGCCTCGGCCTGGTCGCGTACGCGGCGGAGCGGACCACCGACCGGCCGTGGTTCGCCATCGGCGGCATCGACCTGGGCAACCTGGACGAGGTGCTGGCGGCCGGCGCGAGCCGGGTCGTGGTGGTGCGCGCCATCACCGCCGCGGACGACCCGCAGGCGGCCGCCGCCGCGTTCGCCCGTCGGCTGCGGGCGGTCTGACCCGGACGGCTGCCGCCGTCCCGGCACGTCCCGGGCAGCGCGTTGCCGGGCAGCGGGTTCTCCGGCACCCGCGGCCCGGGACCTCCGGCACCCACCCCCGGGTGCCGGAGGCCTCAGTACTTGCGGACGGTGGCGGCCTCGGCCAGCGCCAGCAGCACCTCGCGGGCCCGCCCGTCGGCCAGCGGCGCCGCCTCCAGCGCGGCCAGCGACTGCCGCATCAGCTCCTCGATCCGCTGCTCCACCCGCTCGGGCGCGCCGCTGCGCCCGACCAGCTCGCGCAGCCGGGCCACCTCCTCGGGCGCCAGGTCCGGCGCGCCGAGCCGCTCGTCCAGGTACCGGGCGTCGGCGGCGGGCAGCCCCCGCATCGCGTGCGCGACCAGCAGCGTCCGCTTGCCCTCGCGGAGGTCGTCCCCGGCGGGCTTGCCGGTGACCGCCGGGTCCCCGAAGACGCCGAGCAGGTCGTCCCTCAGCTGGAACGCCTCGCCCAGCGGCAGGCCGAACGCCCCGTACGCCTCGACCAGCTCCGGCCCGGCGCCCGCCAGCAGCGCGCCGACCTGCAGCGGCCGCTCGATCGTGTACTTGGCCGACTTGTAGTGCAGCACGGTCTGCGCCCGGTCCAGCGCGCCCTCGTCCGTGGAGTCCCCGGCGACCGGCTCCAGGACGTCCAGGTACTGGCCGACCATGACCTCGGTGCGCATCAGGTCGAACGCCGGCTTGGCGGCGAGCACGGCGGCCGGGTCCAGTCCCGAGCGCAGGAACAGCTCGTCGCACCAGATCAGCAGCAGGTCGCCGAGCAGCACCGCCGCCGAGGCGCCGAACTGCTCGCGGTCGCCGCGCCAGCCGCTCGCGCGGTGCAGCGCCTCGAAGCGGCGGTGGACGGAGGGCAGGCCGCGGCGGGTGTCGCTGCGGTCCATCAGGTCGTCGTGGACCAGCGCGCTGGCCTGCAGCAGCTCCAGGGCGGCCGCGGCGTGCGCGATGGCCTCGCCGGCGGCCGGGCCGCCGGCGCCGCGCCAGCCCCAGTAGCAGAACGCCGGGCGCAGCCGCTTGCCGCCGTCCAGCAGGAAGTCGCGCAGTGCCTCGACGGCGGGCGTCAGCTGCGGGGAGATCTTCCCCAGCAGGGCCGACTGGCCGTCCATGAACCCGGCGAGGGCGGCGTTGACGCGCTCGCGCACGTCCTCCACGTCAATCGGGTTGGCCGGCCGGTTGCTGGACGAGGTCACGATGAGGCTCCGGAGGTTTCGCTGGGGGTGCGGCAAGCGTAGCCGGACGGACGCGAACAGCTGTACGGACGAGCCCGATGCGGCCGTCCGGGTGGTAAGCGGAATATCGTCCATTGATTGTCTCAATAGCTGGAACCGGGTTGTCCGTGCCCTTCGGCCGACGGTTAACCTGCCACCATGGCACTCGGCATCGCTACCACCAGAACAGACCGCGCTTCGACGGTCCGCGAGCTTCTGGCGGCCGGCAAGCGGTCCTTCTCCTTCGAGTTCATGCCCCCGCGCACCGAGGTCGGTGAGCACCGCCTCTGGGACGCCATCCGCCGCCTCGAACCGCTCGACCCCAACTTCGTCTGCATGACGTACGGCGCCGGCGGTTCCTCGCGGGAGCGCACGGTCAACATGGTCGGCCGGATCGCCACCGAGACCACCCTGACCCCGGTGGCCCACCTGACCGCGGTGGACCACTCGGTCGCCGAGCTGCGCAACATCATCGGCCAGTACGCCGACCAGGGCGTGCGCAACGTCCTCGCCGTGCGCGGCGACCCGCCCGGCGACCCGACGGGCGAGTGGGTCAGCCACCCGGAGGGCGTCACCTACGCCTACGAGCTGGTGGAGCTGATCAAGGGGATCGGCGACTTCTGCGTGGGCGTCGCCGCCTCGCCGAACATGCACCCGCGCTCGACCGACTGGGACGAGGACATCCGGCACTTCGTGGCGAAGATCCGCTCCGGGGCCGACTACGCGATCACCCAGATGTTCTTCGAGGTCGACGACTACCTGCGGCTGCGCGACCGCGTCGCGGCCGCGGGCTGCGAGGCGCCGATCATCCCGGAGATCATGCCGGTCACCAACGCCAAGCAGCTGGAGCGCTTCCCGCAGCTGAGCGGGTCGGCCTTCCCGCCGGACCTGGAGGAGCGGCTGCGGGCCGCGATCGACGACCCGGCGGCGCTGCGCGCGATCGGCATGGAGCACGCCACCGCGATGTCCGAGCGGCTGCTGGCGGAGGGCGCCCCCGGGCTGCACTTCATCACGCTCAACCACTCGACCGCGACGCTGGAGATCTACCAGAACCTCGGCCTGCACCAGCGCTGATCGGGCCCGCTCTCCCGGCCGGCCGGGCCTTCGGGCGGCCGGGAACGCAATGCGGTACCCGGGCCGTTCAACCGGTACAGTCGCCGCACACGCGCGGCGCGCGCGGGCACGCGACTCGGAGGTAGCGGGCGGATGGGCATCGGATACCTGCTGCTGTACGGGGCGTTGGCGGTGGTGGCGCTCTGGCTGCTGGCCGAGCTGCTGCTGCAGAACCGCGCCCCGGTGCACTGGCGCGCGCTCGCCCTGGCCGGCTTCCTCGGGGTGCCCGCCGGGATGGCGATCGGCTCGGTCGTGGTGATCGGCGCCGGCGCCGCCCTGTTCGCGCTCGGCCAGACCCTCGTCACCCTCTCCGTGAAGCGCGGCTACGCGGCCGGCTGGTCGCTGCGCCGGGCCGACGGCGGCCTGCCCGGCCCGCTGGCCAAGGTGCCCCTGCTGGGCGCGCTGACCGGTGGCGCGGCGGCGGCCACCGCGGTGGCGGCCGACCGGATCGGCACGGTCAGCGCGATCGAGGAGAGCCCGGCACCGGTCGCGGTGGCCGAGGACGTCCCGGCCGTCGAGCAGACCGCCGCCTTCGAGATGCAGGAGCTCGCCGCGGACGGCGTCTACGCCCCCGGCTACTACGAGCAGCAGCAGCCCGCTCCGCAAGCCCAGCCCGACCCGTACGCCGAGGCCTACCAGGCCGGCTACGACACCCCGCAGCAGCAGCCCGCCTGGGACGCGAACGCCCAGCAGCAGTGGCAGACCCAGCAGCAGCCGGCCTTCGCCTACGACCAGGGCTACGGCACCTACCAGCAGCAGCCGGACCCGTACGCGGGCTACCAGCAGCAACCGCAGGTGGACGCGTACGGCGCCTACCAGCAGCACGGCCAGCAGCAGCCCGAGCAGCAGCAGTACGGCTACGACCAGCAGGCGCAGCACGCCCAGCAGCAGTGGCAGCAGCAGTTCGACCAGCAGCAGCCGCACCAGCCCCAGCCGGGCATCCCGCAGCAGCCCGGCTACGACTACGGCTACCAGCACCAGCAGCAGACCAGCTGGCAGCAGCAGAGCTGAGCCCGCCCTCCGGCCGGGCCGCTCAGGCCGGGCCGGTCAGGCCGGGCCGATGAGGTTGGCCGCGATGCAGGCCGACATCCCGACCCGGGCCAGTCCGCCGCCGGGGTGGGCCGCGCCGCCGACCAGGTAGAAGCCGGGCGCCTCCTCGGTCGGGGCCTGGAGGTAGGCACCGCGGGCGCCGGCCAGCGCGGGCAGCGGCACGGAGCCGAAGAAGGAGCCGGTCTCCCGCTCGGTGTCCGCCGGGGTGCGCACCACCCGCCAGAGCACCCGCTCGCCGAGGCCCAGCCCGGCGGCGTCCACCTGCGCGAGCATCCGGTCGGCGAAGCGGTCGGCGACGCCCGGCGCCGTCCAGTCGAGCCCCATCGCCGGGGTGGTCGCGGTGAGCACCACGGCCTCGTGGCCGGCGGGGTGCAGCGACGCGTCGTCCGGGCGCAGCACCTGGACGGTCGGCCGGTCCGCGAGCGGGGTGCCGGCGTCGAAGACCCCGTCCAGTTCGGCGGTGCGGTCCGCGGCGTGCACCACCGTCCGGTGCGCGGTGCCGGCGGGGCGCTCCCCGCGCAGCGCGAGGAGCACCACGACCCGGCCGGGCGCGGCGTACAGCCGTTCCATCGACGAGGGCCAGTCGTCCTGGGAGCCGGCCGTGCCGAGGTACTCCGAGAACACCACCCGGGCGTCCATCGCGGAGACCACCACGTCGGCGTCGAGCCGGCCGGCCGTGGTGTCGACGCCGCACGCCCGGCCGTCCTTCTCCAGCACCTCCTCGACCCGGGTGTCGAAGCGGAACTCCACCCCGCGCTGCTCGCACCGCCGGTACACCGCGTCGGCCAGCGCGCGGATGCCGCCCCGGACGTACCAGACCCCGAAGGACTGCTCCATGTAGGGCAGCACGGTGGCCCCGGCCGGCGCGGTGCGCGGGTCGAAGCCGAAGCGCAGGGCGTGCTCGTGCAGCAGCGCGGTCAGCCCGTCGTGGCCGCCGAGCTCCTTGGCGGCGACGTCGGCGAGCGTCCACGGCTTGGCGCCGAACAGGCGGGCGAGCAGACCGGGCGGGGGTGGCGCCGTGGGGTACGGGTCGGTGCGCAGCGGCGCGGGGTCGGCCGGGAGGGGTTCCTCCAGCAGCGGGCGGCGGGTGGCCTCCCAGACCGTGCGGCCGTGGTTCATCACCTCGGCCCAGCGGGCGCCCGAGCCGGCGCCGAACGCCGCGTCCAGGGCCTGGATCACGCCGCCTCGGGAGGCGTTGGGCAGCAGCAGGTCGGTGCCGTCGGGGAACAGGTGCCGGCTCTCCGGGTCCACCGGGGCCAGCTCGACCAGCTGCTCCAGCGGCTCCCGGCCGGTCTTCAGCGCGAGGTCGCGGTAGACGGCCGGGAGGGTGAGCAGCCCGGGCCCGGTGTCGAAGGCGAAGCCGTCGCGCTCGTACCGGCCGACCATGCCCCCGTACGTCCCGCTCGCCTCGCAGACCGTCACCCGGTGGCCGAGGGTCGCCAGCCGGGAAGCCGTCGCGAGCCCGCTCATTCCTGCGCCGATGATGACGATCCGTGCCATGGACCGCATCCTACGGCCGGGGTACGGGCACCTTCTCCGCCGGTCGGACGCCCGCCGCGCGGGCGGCCCGGCGCTCGCGGCGGCGGTCCCGGAAGCGGCGGATCCGGCTGATCGCGAACCAAACCAGCAGCAGGCCGACGGCCAGCAGGACGGCGGCGATCGAGGCGGCCAGCCACGGGTGGAAGATCGCCAGGGTGACCAGGGCGGCGACCGAGACGTCCTCGGCCAGGCTCACCGCGATGTTGCTGGCCGGCTCGGGGGAGGTGTTGACGGCCATCCGCAGCGAGGCCTTGACCAGATGGCTGACCAGCGCGGTGGTGCCGCCCATCGCCCCCGCCGCGACCTCGCCCAGCGAGCCCGGGTCGGCGCTCGCCAGCAGCGCGCCGACGGTGGCGCCCGCGATCGGGCGGATCACCGTGTGGACGGCGTCCCACAGGCTGTCCACGTACGGGATCTTGTCGGCCACCGCCTCCAGCAGGAACAGCACCGCGGCGGCGACCAGCACGTCGGTGCGCTCCAGCGCGGGCGGCACCGAGTCGGCGCCGGCGAACCGGCCCAGCAGTCCGAGCAGCAGCACCACCGCGTACGCGTTGATCCCGCTGGCCAGTCCGCTGGTGAAGATCAGCGGAACGATGGTCATCCGTTCCTCCTCGTGGCGCCCGCCGGGATCCGCCCGGCTCGCCGTACCGTACCGGGACGCCCGGCGGGCGGCCGTCGGTTCCCGCCCCGGCGGAACTGAGTACGGATACTCAGGAACCCGGTTGAGTAGTTGAGCGGATGGCCTCCGACCTGCGGAGACGGGACAGTGGTGACACCGGGACAGCGGCGCGTCGGGCGCCGCGGCCCCGGGACGGCGGACAGGTGCCGTCCAGCGGGCACGGGGGCCGCGGACGCCACCGCTCGGTCCGCACCGGAGCCGGTCGTAGGCCGCGCACCGCCGACACGGGGCGGCGGAGCGGGGTCAGGGGGGACCGGCGACCCGGAGGGGGCTCCGAAGCGACGACCGTGGGGGACGGCGCTCCGGCGAGGGTGCGGGGCGGTGGGGCGCGGGACCGGCGGGGCCGGCCGGCGGGCCGCCGCCCGCACGCGTGCGCGCGGCCGGAGCCGGTGCGCGCGGCCGCGTTGTCAGTGGCCCCGGTCACGATGGAGGAGCACGGACCACCCGGTCCGCGCGCTGCCTCGGACCGGGGGAGACCATGACCATCAGCCGTCCTGAGCCCGTCACCACCCGCCTCCACTCCGCCGCCCACCGGCCGGACGCGCACCGCCCCGCCGCCGGGGACGTCCACCCGGTGGTCCGCCGGGTCGCCGCGCCGCCCGCCGCACTCGACCTGCTCGCCGACGCGCACCGCACCCTCGCCGGGGCCCGCGCCCGGGAGGACCCGCTGGAGCGGTACGCCGCCGCCCACCTCGCCGCGCTGCGCACCGTCGCGGCGGTGCTGGCCGCGCGTGGCCGCCCGGAGAAGAGCCCCCGGCGCCGCCAGGCCATCCGCAGCGCTTGGGAGGTGCTGCCCGAGATCGCCCCCGAGCTCGCCGAGTGGGCGGTGTACTTCGCGGCCGGCGCCCGCCGCCGGGCCGCCGCCGAGGCCGGGATCAGGGGCGCCGCCTCCGCCCGCGACGCCGACGACCTGATCCGCAACTCCGCGCTCTTCCTGCGGCTGGTCGAACGGCTGCTCGGCCTGCACCCGACGCCGCCCGCCCCGCGGCTGCCGCTGGACGACGACGGGGGCGACGGCGGGGGCGACGGCCACGACCCGGTGTTCCGGCGGTGACCGGCGGAGGGGCCCGGCCCCCGTCCCGGTCTAAGGTGGAGGCATCCTGATCGATCTGCACGTGCCAAGGAGCCCGACCTTGTACCCGACGCGTCCCCGCAGCGCCCTGCGTACCGCCGTGGTGTGGGAGGTGGTGCGGGCAGCCCTGGAGAAGCGGGCGGCCGAGCTGGACCAGCCCGTGCTCGACGTGGTCGACACCGGCGGCGGCACCGGCAACTTCGCGGTGCCGGTCGCCCGGCTCGGCCACCGGGTGACCGTGGTCGACCCGAGCCCCGACGCGCTGTTCGCGCTGGAGCGCCGGGCCGCCGAGGCCGGCGTCACCGACCTGGTCCGCGCCGTCCAGGGCGACACCCAGACGCTGCCCGAGCTGGTCGCCCCCGGCACCGTCGACGCGGTGCTCTGCCACGGGGTGCTGGAGGTCGTGGACGACCCGGCCGAGTCGCTCGGCAGCCTGGCCGGCACCCTGCGCCGCGGCGGCTTCGTCAGCCTGCTGGCCGCCAACCGCAACGGCGCGGTGCTGGCCCGCGCGCTCGGGGGCCACTTCACCGACGCCCGCACCGTCCTGGAGGCCGCCGACGGCCGCTGGGGCGCGAGCGACCCGATGCCGCGCCGCTTCACCGGCGAGGAGCTCGACCGGCTGGCCGTCGGCGCCGGCCTGCGGGTGGACTCGGTGCACGGCGTCCGGGTCTTCGCCGACCTGGTGCCCGGCGTCCTGGTGGACACCGAGCCGGGCGCGCTGGAGGCGCTGCTCAAGCTGGAGGAGGCCGCCGCCGAGCAGCCGGCCTTCCACGCCGTGGCGACCCAGCTCCACCTGCTGGCCACCCTGGCCTGACCCCGCCTTCTCCCGCGGTTCTCCGCCCGGTCTCCTCGCGGCCGGCGCCGAAGCTCCCCAGGTCCCGACCGATTCCACCCGGTCGGGCACTTGTCCGCTCCCGGCCGCGTTGAGCACTGTGCAGCCCGGACCGCCCGGTGCGGCCCGGCCCTCGCGTGGTCGACCACCCCGCAACGGGCCGGTGGACCGTATGATCTGGGTAAAGCCGGAAAGCATGACAGCCGGATGCATGGGGCATATGGACGACACGGGCCTGGGCCCCCGTACAGGCGTCCGACCGCGTGTTCTGAAGGCTGATTGGACTTTGCCTCCCCGACCGGGGCGGCGGACCGGTCGCACCGGCGACCGACGAGTAGGAGGACTCCGTGCCGCTCTCGGAGCACGAGCAGCGACTGCTCGACCAGATGGAGCGAGCGCTGTATGCCGAAGATCCCAAATTCGCGACGGCGCTCGAGGGAACCGGGCTGCGCACCTACACCCGTCGGCGGGTCTACCTGGCCGTCGGTGGCTTCGTGGTGGGCATCGGACTGCTGATGGGCGGCATGGTCGTCCCGGACCAGATCTGGGTGAGCGTGGTCGGGTTCCTGGTGATGCTGGGGTGCGCCGTCTTCGCCGTGACCGGCTGGCGCCGCGGGCCCGCGGGCCAGGCCTCCGGCCCCCGGCCGGCTGCGGCACCGCGCCGCAAGGCGGGGGTGATGGACCGGGTGGAGCAGCGTTGGCAGCGCCGCCGGGACGAGCAGACCGGCGGCTTCTGAGCCACCGGCCGCACACCGGAGAACGCCACGAGGGCGGGCAGTCGATCCGACTGCCCGCCCTCGTGTTTCGTGTGCGCCCCGTGTCGGCGTTCCGTGTGCGCCCCGTGTCAGGGCGTCTCGCGGTCCGCACCCTTGCGACGGCGCAGCCGGTCCAGGCCCCGACGCAGTGGCGCGGTCGCCCGGGCGACCCGGCCGCGGGCCGCGAGCCGGGCGGCCAGCACCGCGTCCGAGAGCTGCCACCAGAGCTTGGCCGAGGACGGCGGCAGCAGCACCGCCTTCGTCCGGCCGACCCGGCCGGCGCCGGCCCGCAGGCCGTCCCGGGCGGTCCGGACGTCCGCCGCCACGGGCGTGGACACCTCGGCGGAGCGGGCGTAGAGCACCCGCTCGGTGGCCAGGGCCACCCGCCCGGCGGCGGCCGCCGAGGCCTCGTCGAGCTCGGCCGCCTCGGCGATCCGGCGGGCGGCGGCGCGCGGGGTGCGCGACTCGTCCGGCGGGATGCCGAGGTCCCAGGCGGAGTCGATCAGCTCGTCCCAGGCGGCCAGCACCTGTGCGTCGGTCGGCTCGGCCGGGCCGTCCCCGCCGGGCCGGCGCCGCCCGCCCGCACCGAGCCGGCGGCGGCGCAGCAGCTCCCGCCAGACCATCGGGGTGAGCAGCAGGGCGAGCACCACCAGCACCGCGGCCAGGGTGGTGAGCACCTGCCAGGACAGCAGCCAGGAGTCCTGCCGGGCGCCGGCGGCCGACTTGCCCTTGTCCCCGCACTCGCCCATGCGGCGCAGCTTGGGGTCGCAGTCGCTGCTGCTGGAGGGCGCCGCGACCGGGGCGGTGCTCTGCGCGGCGGCGGTCGGCTGCTGGGTCGGCGCGGTGGCGGGCGCGGCGACCGGCTCGGTGTAGCGGGGCTGGACGCCACGGGTCGGCGTGGGCTCGAAGCGCAGCCAGCCGAAGCCCTGGAAGTACAGCTCGGGCCAGGCGTGGTACATCAGCCCGTTCACCGAGTAGCGGTCGCCGCCCTTGGCGTCGCCCGGGGTGAAGCCGACCGCGACCCGGGACGGGATGCCCAGGGTGCGGGCCATCGCCGCCATGGTGGAGGCGAAGTGCACGCAGAAGCCCTTGCGGTCGCGCAGGAAGTCCGCGATCGCGGTGCTGCCGGTACCGGCCTTGATCTTGGTGTTGTAGGTGAACTCGGAGCTGGTGAACCAGTCCTGCAGCGCGAGCGCCCGGTCGTACGCGGTGGACGCGTTCCGGGTGACGTCCTGGGCCTTCTCCCGGACCACCGGCGGCAGGTCCTTGGGCAGCTCGGTGTAGTGCTCGGCGAGCTTGGGCGGTACCGGTCCCGCGCCGCGCAGCTCGGCCGCGGTGGGCCGGACGTCGTAGGCGGTGGCCTTGTAGCGCAGGCCCTTGATGGCCTTGTCCCTGGTCGAGAGCACGGTGCCGGTGAGGGTGTCCACCTTCCAGTCGCCGGGGTTGGGGACGCTGACGCCGCTGGCCGGGTAGGGCATGGGCAGCCAGCTCGACTCCAGCCTGTCGGTGGCCTGGAAGTCGCCCTGCTGTGCCGGGATGTCGGTCTTCGCCAGACCCTCGGGGGCGGGGAGGCCGTCCTTGAGTTCGGTCACCGCGGGGTTGCTGAGCTTCCACGCGGTGCCGTCGAACTGGTCCAGCGAGCCGGTGCGCAGGTAGGCGGTGTCCGCGAGGCTGCTGTCCATCCGGTAGGTGAGCAGCTCGACGTCGCTGGGGGTGGCCAGCGCCGCCTCCAGGGTGACCAGCGGGTCGAGGGTGGTGACGCCGCCGGCCCCGACCCCGGCGCCCGAGCCGCCGGACGGGCCGGTGTGGACCAGGCCGCCCTCCCAGCGCGGCAGGAAGGCGGGCACCAGCAGGGCCAGCGCGAGCGCCAGGACGCCGATCCGCTGGCCGCCCTGGCTGAGTGCGCCGGAGCCCTCGCCCTGGCGCGCGGTGCCGCGGAAGACCCGGCCCCAGCGGGACACCCGGTCCTGGCCCTCGGCGAACAGCAGCACCAGGTAGCCGGCGGCGGCGAGGCCGAACCAGACCCAGCTGCCGCCGTCCCCGGCCAGCCCGTTGCCGACCGAGTAGAGCGCCAGCAGCGGCAGCCCGGCCAGCGCGGAGCGCCGGTAGGTGACCGCGACGGTGTCCACCGCGATGGCGATCAGACCGACGGAGCCGACCAGGATCAGCCGCAGGCCCGGCTCGGGCGGCGCGGGGATGGCGTACTCCCGGATGTCGTCGAGACCACGGCCGAGGACCTGGGCGAGGGTGTGCACCGACCGGGTGCCGGGCACCACGCCGCCCCAGAGGGCGGTGGAGCTGGCGAAGCCGACCAGCAGCAGGACGAACAGGACGATCAGCTGCCCGAGCGGCACCGTCCAGCGGTAGAACGGCGTCCGGCGCAGGCCCGCGCCGGCCGCCGCGACCACGGCGATCACCAGGTAGGCGTGGGTGATCCAGCCCTTGGTGGTCAGCAGCGGGATCAGGCAGAGCGCGGCCAGGGCGGTGGCCAGCGCCGAGTACACGGTCAGTTTGGCCCGGGTGGTCACGCGCCGGCCTCATCTCGGTAGGGGGAGGGCGACTCGGTCCGGTCGGCGGCCTGCCAGAGCTCCGGTGCGGAGTCCCCGGCGCGGACCGGCAGGACGGTCCAGCCGGCCTCGCGCAGCTGCCGGACCCGGTCGCGGAACTCCTCCCCGCCGGTGTCGGGCGCGAGCATCCGCAGGCCGGCCCAGGTGCCGGTGTCGAGCAGGAAGACGACGGCGCCGCCGGTGCGGCGCCGCAGCCGGGCCAGCCGGGCGGTCTGCGCCTCGTCCAGCTCGCCGAGGACGGCGACCAGCAGGCCCTCGCCGGAGCCGCGCAGGGGCTCCTCGGCGCGGGAGAGCCCGCCGCCGTCGGAGAGGTCGACCACCGCGAGCGCGTCCAGGATCAGGCCGGAGGCGTCGGCGGCGGTGTTCCCGCCGCCGGCGTCCGGTCCGGGCACGCAGTGGCCGGTGTCGGTGAGCAGCCGGGTCTGGTAGCCGCGCTCCAGCAGGTGCGCGGCGACCGAGGCGGCGCAGCTGACCGCCCACTCGAAGGAGGACGCCGGGCCGCTGCCGCGGTGGCCGGTCTCCCGGGTGTCCAGCAGGACGGTGGCCCGGGCCTTCTTCGGCTGCTCCTCGCGGCGGACCATCAGCTCGCCGTACCGGGCGGTGGACTTCCAGTGCACCCGGCGCAGGTCGTCACCGTGCCGGTACTCGCGCAGGATGACGTCGTCGTCACCGGCCAGCGCCAGGGTGCGGGTGTGGCTCTCGCCCTGGCCGAGCCACTCGCCGCTGAGCCGCACCTGCGGCAGCTGCTGCACCTGCGGCACGACGGTGAGCACGTCGGAGGCGGTGAAGGAACGGTTCACCTCGCACATGCCGAACGGGTCGGAGAGCCGCAGCTGGAGCGGGCCGAGCGGGTAGCGCCCGCGCAGGTCGGAGCGGACCCGGTAGGAGACCTCGCGGTGCCCGTGCGGTTCGACCCGGTCCAGCACGAACCGCGGGCGCGGCCCGAGCACGTACGGGACCTTGTCCTCCAGCAGCAGCAGGCCGGTGGGCACCCGGGAGACGTTGTCCACCCGCAGGTGGACCCGGGCCTCGTGGCCGGCGACGGCGCGGCGCGGGCTGAGCCGGCGTCCGCTGGCCACCCGGTAGCGGGTGTTGGCCAGCAGCAGCGCGGCGGCCAGCGGCAGCGCCGCCAGCAGCACGCCGACGCGCAGCAGCGCGTCCTGGTCGAGCAGGTAGGCACAGGCCACCGAGGTGACCCCGGCGGCGAGGAAGGAGCGGCCCCGGGTGGTGAGGCCGTTCAGGCCGGCGCGCAGGCCCGACGGTGCGTCGGACGGTCCCACCTCAGCCCCTCCGCAGCGCCGGGCCGGCCTGGCCCTGCGGGCGCGGCAGCGGCAGCCGGGCGACCAGGTCGGCCACGATCTGCTCGGAGGTGCGCCGGCTCAGCTGGGTCTCGGCGGTCGGCATCAGGCGGTGGGCGAGCACCGGGACGGCCAGGCGCTGGATGTCGTCCGGGGTGACGTAGTCGCGGCCGTCCAGCGCGGCGGCGGCGCGCGCGGCCCGGACCAGGTGCAGGGTGGCGCGCGGCGAGGCGCCCAGGCGCAGCTCGTGGCTGGTGCGGGTGGCGCCGACCAGGTCGACGGCGTAGCGGCGGACCGGGTCGGCGATGTGCACGGTGCGCACCAGGTCGATCAGCTTGAGGATGTCGGCGGCGTGCGCGACCGGCTGGAGGTCCTCCAGCGGGCTGGCGCCGCCGTGCACGTCGAGCATCGCGAACTCGGCCTCGGGGCTCGGGTAGCCGATCGAGATCCGGGCCATGAAGCGGTCCCGCTGGGCCTCCGGGAGGGGGTAGGTGCCCTCCATCTCGACCGGGTTCTGGGTGGCGACCACCATGAACGGCGAGGGCAGCTCGTAGCTGGTGCCGTCGATGGTGACCTGGCGCTCCTCCATCGACTCCAGCAGCGCGGACTGGGTCTTCGGCGAGGCCCGGTTGATCTCGTCGCCGACCACGATCTGGGCGAAGATCGCGCCCGGGCGGAACTCGAAGTCGCGCTGGTGCTGGTCGAAGATGTTGGTGCCGGTGACGTCGGAGGGCAGCAGGTCCGGGGTGAACTGGATGCGCCGCACCGTGCAGTCGACGGACCTGGCCAGCGCCTTGGCCAGCATGGTCTTGCCGACGCCGGGCACGTCCTCCAGCAGCAGGTGGCCCTCGGCGAGCAGGACCGTCAGCGCGATCCGGACGGCCTCCGGCTTGCCCTCGATCACGCTCTCGATGTTGGCCCGGACCCGCTCCACGACGGCGGCGAGCTCCGGCAGGCCGACCGGGTGGTAACCCTTCGCCCCCTGGTCGCTCCCCGCGCGACCTTCGAGACCGGCCTGATCGTTGTAGCTCGTCACCCGTACGCTCCCTGGCACACTGCGCCCGCCTCACCCCGAGGCGGGCCCCCACCCCATGCTGGACGCGGCTCCTCCGGGAGCGGTTCCGTAGCGGGAGCCGGTGCCGTGGTGGGGCCTGCGGCTGGCCGCCCCAGGTGGTTCGGGGTCCGACCGGCAGGCGCATTCTCCCCCGGGCGGTGGCCAGAAGTCACCACCCGGCCGAAAGGCGCCCGGGAAAGCCGTGGGGTGGCGGGGCACCCGGTCGGGAGCGGGGGGAGTGCCGCGGCGGGAACGCCGGCGGGGCCCGGACGACGTTGGCCGGGCCGGCGGCGGACGGTGGGCGGGGTGGGTCAGGCGATCTCGCGGAGCAGCCCGGTGTGGACGTCGAAGACGAAGCCCCGGACGTCGTCGGTGTGCGGCAGGAAGGGCGAGGTGCGGACCCGCTGCATGGACTGCCGGACGTCGCTGTCGAGGTCGACGAAGGCCTCGACCGCCCACTGCGGACGCTGGCCGACCTCCTGCTCCAGCTCGCGCCGGAAGTCCTCGGTGAGGCCGAGCAGACCGCAGCCGGTGTGGTGGATCAGGGCGACGGAGCGGGTGCCGAGGGCGCGCTGGCTGATGGTGAGCGAGCGGATGGTGTCGTCGGTGACCACACCTCCGGCGTTGCGGATGACGTGGGCGTCGCCCAGTTCGAGGCCGAGCGCGGCGAACAGGTCGAGTCGGGCGTCCATGCAGGCCACCACGGCGATGTGCTGGACGGGCCGGGCGTCCATGCCGCCGTCGCGGAAGGTCACCGCGTACTCGCGGTTGGCCGCCACGAAGCGGTCGATGATGTTCGGTTCGGTGGTGTCGGCAGCGGCTGTCGGCGTGGGCCGGTCGGGGGTCACTGTCATGGTGAAGACGTTAGTGCGATTCGGGCGTCCGTGGTGGGGTCGAGGGCTACAGAGCGGGCTGCTGTGACCGAGTGCATATCGACAACCGGGCGGGGTCGCCGACCGGCCGCCGGGGTGTTCCGGGCGGGTTTGTCCCGCCTCGTCGGGCTCGGGGCGCGCGGCGGTGCCGCGCGATCCCCGGGCGGAGCCCCCGGCGGCCCGTCGGACGCCCACGACCTGCGGTGATCCGTACCGCCGCCCGGGTGGTGCGCCGGAGCGGACCATTGACTGACGGGGTGTCCGCGATAGAGTTGCGGCGCAGTGGAGCACACCCGCCGAGGCCCGTCAACCGGGCGTTTTCCGGCCGGTGCGACGGCCGACGCGGCCGGTGGCCTCCACCCGCTCCGTGCCACCTGGCGCACCTTCCCCGGCGCCGGGCGGTCACGATCTTCCCCCTGAGCGGGCGGGGACCACGGGCCGCGTTCCGGCCGCCGGCGGCTGCCACCCGCCGCCCCAGGCGCCGACTCCGGCACACAGTGGGCCAAAATGGTCGGAGCTCCCGGACGTCGGGGCTGCTTCGCACCGAAGAAGGGCGCCACCGCGCATGAGCACCAACGATCCGGCCCCCAAGCACGTCCCCGTGATGCTGCAGCGGTGCATGGACGCGCTGGCCCCGGCGATCTCGCAGCCCGGCGCGGTGGTGGTGGACGCCACGCTCGGCCTCGGCGGGCACAGCGAGGCCCTGCTGACCCAGTTCCCGGACGTCCGGCTGGTCGCGGTGGACCGCGACCCGGCCGCCCTCAAGCTCTCCGCCGAACGGCTGGCCCCGTTCGGCGACCGGGCGACCCTGGTGCACGCCGTCTACGACGAGATCCCCGAGGTGCTGGAGCGCCTGGACATCCCCCGGGTGCAGGGCGTCCTGTTCGACCTCGGCGTCTCCTCGATGCAGCTGGACGAGGCCGAGCGCGGCTTCGCCTACTCCCAGGACGCCCCGCTGGACATGCGGATGGACCAGACCCGGGGCCTGAGCGCGGCCGAGGTGCTGAACACCTACACCCACGGGCAGCTGGCCCGGATCCTCAAGGTGTACGGCGAGGAGCGGTTCGCCGGGAAGATCGCCTCGGTGATCCTGCGCGAGCGGGAGAAGGAACCGTTCACCAACAGCGCGCGTCTGGTCGATCTGGTGCGCAACGCCATTCCGGCCGCCACCCGCCGCACCGGCGGGAACCCGGCCAAGCGCACCTTCCAGGCGCTGCGGATCGAGGTCAACGGCGAGCTGGAGGTGCTGGACCGGGCGATCCCGGGTGCGCTCGACGCGCTGGCGCTGGGCGGGCGGATCGTCGTGATGTCCTACCAGTCGCTGGAGGACCGCCTGGTCAAGCAGTACTTCGCGGCGGGCGCGACCACCACCGCCCCGCCGGGGCTGCCGTTCGTCCCGGAGGAGCACCAGCCCTGGCTGAAGCTGATCACTCGCGGTGCCGAGCTGGCCACCGAGGAGGAGATCGAGGAGAACCGGCGCGCCGCGCCCGTGCGACTGCGGGTGGCGGAGAGGATCAGGGACCGAAGCACCCGGGGCTGACCAGGTTCGCGGGGCGGTCCGAAGGGCGGAGGAGACAGCGTGGGGCCGGTGGCCGGAGGCGGGGCGGGGAGCGCGGTGCTCCCCGGGCAGGGCGGCAGGGCGCGGATCACGGTCCGGCCGGGGCGGCGCCCGGTACGGGGGAGGACGCCGTTCGCCGTCCTGGTCGTGGTCCTGCTCGCGGCCGGGCTGCTCGGTCTGCTGGCCCTGAACACCGCGCTCAACGAGGGCTCTTTCGAGCTGTCCAGACTGCAGCGGCAGACCACCGTGCTCACCGACGAGCAGCAGGGCCTGCAGCACCAGATCGACCAGAACTCCGCGCCGGACGCGCTCGCCCGCCGGGCCGCCGAGCTGGGCATGGTGCCCGCCGGGGGGTTGGCCTTCCTGGACGTCCCGAACGGTGGCAAGGTGCTCGGTACGCCCGGACCGGCCCAGGACAGCCCCCCGGTGAAACGGTCCACCACCGAGCCGTGGCCCGGGAAGCAGCCGTCGCCGAGCGCCCAGCCGGGTGCCCCGGCCGCGCCGGCGCCCGGCGGTGACACCACGGTCCAGATCAATCCGGCCGTTCCCGCCCCCGCCGGTTCGCCGGCCGCGCCCCAGCCGGCGCCGACCACGACCGGAGGTGCGGGCCGATGAGCGAGCGAGTCAATCGGAGGGTGTGCGTTGCGCGGAGTGCTCGCCGAGTGCAGCGAGGTGGGCGCATGAGCGGGCGGGTCGCCGGAGGGTGTGTGTTGCGCGGAGTGCTCGCCGAGTGCAGCGAGGTGGGCGCATGAGCGAGCGGAGCGAGCGAGTCAATCGGAGGGTGTGCGTTGCGCGAAGCGCTCGCCGAGTGCAGCGAGGTGGGCGCATGAGCGGGCGGGTCGTCGGAGGGTGTGCGTTGGGCGGAGTGCTCGCCGAGTGCAGCGAGGTGGGCGCATGAGCACGCCCCGACAGCCCACCGGCGGGACCGGCGGCGCCGGTGGCCGCCGGCCCGTCGCCAAGGGCGCCGCACCGCGGCTGACCCCGCGCGGCCAGGCCGGCAAGGCCCAGCCCCCGAAGGCGCAGCCGGCCAAGCCCCAGCCCGCCCGCTCCAAGCAGCCCCCGAAGGCCCAACCTCCGAAGGCCCAACCTCCGAAGGCTCAGCCCCCGAAGTCCCAGACCCCCAAGGCGCAGTCGGCCAAGGCCCAGCCCCCGAAGGCCCAGTCGGCCAGGGCCCGGGATCCGCAGGCCGCCGGCCGGTCGGCCCGGACCCCGCAGCAGCGCCGCCCGGAGGGCCGCTCGCCCCTGCGGGGCCAGGCACCCGGCCGGCCGCGCCCGAAACCCCGCCCGGCGCAGCGCCCGCAGCCGAAGGCGATCCGGCTGGCCGACCCGCGCCGCCGGCTGCGGGTGGTCACCGTGGCGCTCTCCCTGGTGTTCTCGGTCTTCGCCGGCCGCCTCGTCCAGCTCCAGCTGCTGGACTCCGACGCGCTGGCCGCCGACGCCAACACCAACCGCTACCTGGACATCCCGATCACCGCCGAGCGCGGCTCGATAACGTCCGCCGACGGCGTGGCACTGGCCACCACCGTCGACGCGTACGACATCACCGCCGACCCGGCCATGTTCACCCCGGAGGCGGCCGGCATCCCGGACGCCCCCGAACAGGCGGCCGCGCTGCTGGCCCCGATCCTCGGCCTGCCCAAGGAGAAGATCGCCGCCGACCTGCACACCCCCAAGACCCGCTACAAGCGGCTCGCCGCCCAGCAGACCCCGGACGTCAAGAACCAGATCAGCGACCTCAAGTCGGGCCTGGAGAAGCAGGCCGGCTCGCGCGCCTGCGCGGCCCAGAAGCGTCTGCTCAGCAAGGCCGTGGACGAGGGCGGCCGGACCAGGCTGGACAACGAGTGCGTCAACCCGCTGGCCGGGGTGTTCAACCGGGAGACCCAGAAGCGGGTCTACCCCTCGGACGGCCTGGCCGCCAACCTGGTCGGCTTCGTCAACGCCGAGGGCGAGGGCGCCGGCGGCCTGGAGTCGCAGTACCAGAAGGTGCTGGCGGGCAAGGACGGCCACAGCAGCTACGCCCAGGCGGGCGGCCGGCTGGTGCCCACCGCCGGGGGCTCGCTGGACCCGGCCGTGCCCGGCACCGACCTGCGGCTGACCGTCAACCGGGACATCCAGTGGGCCGCCCAGCGCGCCATCACCGACCAGGTCGCCAACGCCGGGGCGGAGAAGGGCTACGTCATCGTCCAGGACGTGAAGAACGGCCAGGTCCTGGCGATGGCCACCTCGCCCGGTTTCAACCCCAACGACCTGAGCACGGCGAAGTCCTCCCAGCTCGGCAACCCGGCCCTGCAGGACGCCTACGAGCCGGGCTCCACCGCCAAGCTGATGACCATGGCCGCCGTGCTGGACACCGGCAAGGCCACCTGGGACACCAAGGTCACCGTGCCGTACCCGCTGGTCCGCGGCGATGTCGCGTTCAAGGACGACGTCTGGCACGACACCTGGTACCTGACGCTGGCCGGCGTGCTCGCCAAGTCCTCCAACATCGGCACCATCGAGGCCGCCCAGACCCTCGGCGCCACCCAGCCCGAGGCCAACAAGGTGCTCCACGACTACCTGCGCAAGTTCGGCATCGGCGAGCAGACCGGTCTCGGCTTCCCCGGCGAGACCCCGGGAATCCTGGACAAGGCGGAGGACTGGAAGGCCTCGAAGCAGTACACCATCCCGTTCGGCCAGGGCCTGTCGGTGAACGCCCTGCAGGCCACCTCGGTGTTCTCCACCATCGCCAACGGCGGGGTCCGGGTGGCCCCGAGCGTCGTCCAGGGCACCACCGCGCCGGACGGGCGCTTCACCCCGGCCGCGCCCGGCGCGCAGTCCCGGGTGGTCAGCGAGCAGACCGCGAAGACGCTCACCGAGATGCTGGAGTCGGTCGTCACCGACGAGCAGGGCACCGGCGGCAAGGCCGCCATCCCCGGCTACCGGGTGGCGGGCAAGACCGGCACGGCCAACCGGGTGGACCCGAAGACCGGTGGCTACCGCGGGTACACGGCCTCGTTCATCGGCTTCGCCCCCGCCGACGCCCCCCGGGTCACCGTCTCGTGCGTGATCCAGGACCCGGTCAACGGCCACTTCGGCGGCCAGCTCTGCGGTCCGGTGTTCAAGCAGGTGATGGAGTTCACCCTGAAGACCCTGCAGGTGCCGCCGAGCGGCAGCGAGGCACCCAACCTGCCCGTCGAGTGGAAGCCGTGATCGACCATGAGCAACGAGCGGACCGGGCGGGACGACGGCACGGCGAAGGCCCGGTTTGGCCCTGGACACCCTCCGGCGGATAGCCTTCCCGCCGTGCCGAAACCCGATCAAATCACCGTGAGCCCGCCGCGCCCCGCCCGGGCGCAGGCCCTGCCGCTCGCCGAGCTGGCCCGTCTGCTCGGCCTCGCGCCGGTCGAGGGGGGCCCGGTCACCGGTGTCACCCACGACTCCCGCGCGGTGCGCCCGGGCGATGTCTACGTGGCCTTCCCGGGCGCCAACCACCACGGCGCGGCCTTCGCGGCCCAGGCCGCCGCCGCGGGCGCGGTGGCGCTGCTCACCGACCCGGCCGGCGCCGAGCTGGCGGCCGGCACCGGCCTGCCGCCGCTGGTGGTCGACCGCCCGCGGGCCCGGATGGGCGAACTGGCCGCCGCGGTCTACGGCCGGCCCTCCGAGCGGCTGCTGATGATCGGGCTGACCGGTACCAACGGCAAGACCACGACCTCCTACCTGGTCGAGGGCGGCCTGCGCGGCGCCGGGCGCAGCCCCGGGGTGATCGGCACCGTCGAGATGCGCGTCGGTGACGAGCGGATCAAGAGCGAGCGCACCACCCCCGAGGCCACCGACCTGCACGCGATCCTCGCCGTGATGGGCGAGCGCGGCGCGGACGCGGTGACCATGGAGGTCTCCAGCCACGCGCTGGTCTTCGGCCGCACCGACGGCGTGGCCTACGACGTCGCGCTGTTCAACAACCTCACGCCCGAGCACCTCGACTTCCACCCGGACATGGAGGACTACTTCCAGGCGAAGGCCCGGCTCTTCCAGCCCGGCAAGTCCCGGCTCGGCGTCGCCAACCTGGACGACCCGTACGGTCGCCGGCTGGTGGCCGAGGCGAAGATCCCGGTCACCTCGTTCTCGGCGACCGGCGCGGCGCAGGCCGACTGGCGGGCGGTGGACGTCCAGCTCGGCCCGGTCGGGTCGACCTTCCGGGTGCTCGGCCCCGACGGCGCCGAGGCCGACGCGTCCGTCCCGCTGCCGGGACCGTTCAACGTCGCCAACGCGCTGGCCGCGATCACCGTGCTGGTGACCGCCGGGCTGCCGCTGGAGCAGGTCGTCGCCGGCATCGCCGCGGTGCCCGGGGTACCGGGCCGGCTGGAGCGGGTGGACGCCGGACAGCCGTTCGTCGCGGTGGTCGACTACGCCCACAAGCCGGACGCCCTGCGCGCCGTCCTGGCCTCGCTGCGCGAGGTCACCAAGGGCCGGCTGCACGTGGTGGTGGGCTGCGGCGGCGACCGCGACCCGCACAAGCGCGCCCCGATGGGCGCCATCGCCGCCGAGCTCGCCGACACCGCCCTGCTGACCAGCGACAACCCGCGCAGCGAGGACCCGTTGGCGATCCTCGCCACCATGCTCACGGGCGCCGCCTCGGTGCCCGAGGCCGAGCGCGGCGCCGTCCTGGTCGTGCCCGACCGGGCCGAGGCGGTCCACCTCGCGGTGGCCCGTGCCCAGGCCGGCGACACCGTGCTGGTGGCCGGCAAGGGCCACGAGCTCGGCCAGTACGTACGAGACGAGATCCGCCCCTTCGACGACCGGGAGGTACTGCGGGACTCGATCACGCGGACCACGGCCGCCCGGGGCACCGGAGGAGTAGAGCAGCCGTGATCGCACTGACCCTCGCCGAGGTGGCCGCAGCCGTCGGAGGCACCCTGGACGGCGCCGACCCCGACACCCCGGTGACCGGCCCGGTCGAGGTCGACTCCCGCAAGGTGCGCCCCGGCTGCCTGTTCGCGGCCTTCGCCGGCGACCGCGTGGACGGCCACGACTACGCCGAGCAGGCGGTCGCCGCCGGCGCCGTCGCCGTGCTGGCCTCCCGCCCGGTCGGGGTGCCCGCCGTCCTGGTCGACAGCGTGGTGGACGCGCTCGGCAAGCTGGCCCGGACCGTGGTGGCCCGCGCCGAGGCCACCACCGTGGTCGCGCTGACCGGCTCGGCCGGCAAGACCAGCACCAAGGACCTGATCGCCCAGCTGCTCCAGCGGCTCGGCGAGACCGTCTACCCGCCCGGCTCGCTCAACAACGAGATCGGGCACCCGATGACCGCGCTGCGGGTCGAGGCCGGCACCCGGCACCTGGTGATGGAGATGGGCGCCCGGCACAAGGGCGACATCCAGTACCTCACCTCGATCACCCCGCCGCGGATCGGCCTGGTGCTGAACGTCGGCACCGCGCACGTCGGCGAGTTCGGCTCCCAGGAGGCGATCGCCGAGGCGAAGGGCGAGCTGGTCGAGGCCCTGCCGGCGGACGGCGCGGCGATCCTGAACGCAGACGACCCGCTGGTACGCGCGATGGCCTCCCGCACCAAGGCCCGGGTGGTGTACTTCGGGGAGTCCCGGGAGGCCCACATCCGGGCACAGGACGTTCGCCTGGACTCCACCGGACGGCCATCGTTCACGCTGACCACCCCGGCCGGTTCCGCACCCGTGCAGCTGCGCCTGTACGGTGAGCACCACGTCTCGAACGCCCTCGCCGCCGCCGCGGTGGCGGTGGAGCTCGGGATGACCGTCGACGACACCGCCGAAGCGCTGAGCGAGGCGGGTGCGCTGTCCCGCTGGCGCATGGAGGTCGTCGACCGGGCCGATGGTGTCACCGTCGTGAACGACGCCTACAACGCGAACCCCGACTCGATGCGGGCCGCGCTGCGGGCGCTGGTCTCGATCGGGGGACGCGGCCCGGAGCGCCGCCGCACCTGGGCGGTGCTCGGCGAGATGCGGGAGCTCGGCGAGGAGAGCCTGGCCGAGCACGACGCCATCGGGCGGCTCGCGGTACGGCTGGACGTCACCAAGCTGGTGGCGGTCGGCGGACGCGAGGCGGCCTGTATGGAACTGGGCGCTAGGAACGAAGGTTCGTGGGGTGAGGAGTCGGTGCTGGTGTCCGACGCGGACGCGGCGGTCGAACTGCTGCGCAGTCAGCTTCGGCCGGGGGATGTGGTCCTGGTGAAGGCGTCCCGTTCGGTGGGGCTGGAGAAGGTGGCCGAGACACTGCTCGCGGACGGTGCGGCCGAGTAATGAAGCAGATCCTCTTCTCCGGCATGATCGGCCTGGTCCTCTCGCTGCTCGGGACCCCGGCCCTGATCAAGCTGCTCGCCAAGCACGGCTACGGCCAGTACATCCGCGACGACGGCCCCAAGGCGCACCACAGCAAGAAGGGCACGCCCACCATGGGCGGCATCGCCTTCATCCTGGCGACGCTGATCGCCTACTTCGCGACCAAGGCGATAACGGGCGAGTCCCCGACCGCCTCCGGTCTGCTGGTGCTGTTCCTGACGGTGGGTCTGGGCCTGGTCGGCTTCCTGGACGACTACATCAAGGTCGTCAAGCGCCGCTCGCTCGGTCTGCGGGCCAAGGCGAAGCTCTTCGGCCAGTCGTTCGTGGGCCTCGCCTTCGCGATCCTGGCCCTGCAGTTCAGCGACGACCGCGGGCTCTCCCCGGCCTCCCAGCACCTCTCCTTCGTCCGGGACTTCGGCTGGTCGATCGGACCGGTGCTGTTCGTCATCTTCGCGTACTTCATGATCGCGGCGATGTCGAACGGCGTGAACCTGACGGACGGTCTGGACGGCCTGGCCACCGGCGCCTCGGTGATGGTCTTCGGCGCCTACACCTTCATCGGCGTCTGGGAGTACGGCCAGAGCTGCGCCTACGCGATCTCGGCCACCTCCAGCTGCTACGACGTCCGCGACCCGCTGGACCTCGCGGTGGTCGCCGCCGCCCTGATGGGCTCCTGCTTCGGCTTCCTCTGGTGGAACACCTCGCCCGCCAAGATCTTCATGGGCGACACCGGCTCGCTGGCGCTCGGCGGCGCCCTGGCCGGTCTGGCGATCTGCTCGCGCACCGAGCTGCTGCTCGCGCTGCTCGGCGGCCTCTACGTGATCATCACCCTCTCGGTGATCATCCAGGTCGGCTCCTTCCGGATGACCGGCAAGCGCGTCTTCAAGATGGCCCCGCTCCAGCACCACTTCGAACTCAAGGGCTGGACCGAAGTCCTGATCGTGGTCCGGTTCTGGATCATCCAGGGCCTCTGCGTGGCCGTCGGCCTCGGCCTCTTCTACGCGGGATGGGTGACGGGATGACCGGACCCGAGTGGACCGGACTGCCGGTCGCCGTCGCCGGCCTCGGCGTCTCCGGGATCAGCGCCGCCCGGGTGCTGCACGGCCTCGGCGCGCAGGTCACCGTCGTGGACGGCGGCTCCGGCCCGGGCCTGGAGGCCCGCGCCGCCGAGCTGCGGGCGCAGGGCGTCACCGTCCGCCTCGGCGACGGCGACAGCCTGCCCGGGGGCACCCGGCTGGTCGTCACCTCGCCGGGCTGGCCGCCCACCAGCCCGCTGTTCGCCGCCGCCGGAGCGGCCGGCGTCGAGGTCTGGGGCGACGTCGAACTGGCCTGGCGCCTGCGCCGCCCGCTGGCGTCCACCGGCGAGCCGGCCCCCTGGCTGGCCGTCACCGGCACCAACGGCAAGACCACCACCGTCCAGATGCTCGCCTCGATCCTGACCGCCGCCGGCCGGCGCACCGCCGCCGTCGGCAACGTCGGGGTCTCGGTGCTGGACGCGGTGCTCGCCGAGGAGCCGTACGACGTGCTCGCCGTCGAACTCTCCAGCTACCAGCTGCACTGGGCGCCCTCGCTGCGCCCGTACGCGGCGGCCGTGCTCAACCTGGCGCCCGACCACCTCGACTGGCACGGCTCGATGGAGGCGTACGCCGCCGACAAGGGCCGGATCTACGAGGGCAACGTCGTCGCCTGCGTGTACAACCTGGCCGACCCGGCCACCGAGGCGCTGGTCCGCGAGGCCGACGTCGAGGAGGGCTGCCGGGCGATCGGATTCGGCCTCGGCGCGCCCGGCCTGTCGAACCTCGGCGTGGTCGACGGCCTGCTGGTGGACCGCGCCTTCGTGCCGGACCGGGCCAAGAGCGCCGCCGAGCTGGGCTCGGTCGCCGACGTCCACCCGCCGGCCCCGCACAACATCGCCAACGCCCTCGCCGCCGCCGCCCTCGCCCGGGCGTACGGGGTGGACGCCGCGGCCGTCCGGGAGGGCCTGCGGGCCTTCCGTCCGGACGCCCACCGGATCGCCGAGGTCGGCGTGGTCGACGGGGTCACGTACATCGACGACTCCAAGGCCACCAACACCCATGCCGCGGCGGCCTCGCTGGCCGCGTACCGGCCGGTCGTCTGGATCGCCGGCGGCCTGGCCAAGGGCGCCGCGTTCGACGACCTGGTGCAGGGCGCGGCCGAGCGGCTGCGCGCGGTGGTGCTGATCGGCGAGGACCGCGCGCTGATCCGGGAGGCGCTGGCGCGACACGCGCCGGATGTCCCGGTGATCGAGGCGGCCGAGGGCCAGACTGGCGCGGTGGCGATGGCCGAGGTGGTGCGGACGGCCGCGTCGCTCGCCCGATCGGGTGACACGGTGCTGCTGGCCCCGGCCTGCGCCTCGATGGACATGTTCACCAACTACGGCGAGCGCGGCGACCTCTTCGCCGCAGCGGTCCGGGACCTCACGGACAGCTGAGGCGTGACAGCGGCCCGCCACCCGAACGGGGTGCCGGGCCGTTCGTCCACCCGCGCGAGGGCGGACGAGCCCGACGGCCGTCCTCCCGTGCACGGGCGAACGAGCCGAAGGGCCGGACAGAAGCGGCCCGGAGGCGGGCCGAGCCACGAGAGAAGGGGAGCACGTGGTGGCGGGGCAGGGCAGGGTGGGCGGTTCCGGTACGCCGGAGAAGGGCCCCGCCGATCCGTGGCGGGTGATCTCGGCCACCACGACCGCCTACAAGTCGGCCGGCCCGGTGGCCCGTCTGCAGGCCTTCCGGGCCCGTCTGCGGTACACCCTGGACCGGCCGCTCACGCCCTACCTGCTGATCATCGGCGCGACGCTGCTGCTGGTGGTGCTCGGCCTGATGATGGTCTTCTCGGCCTCGCAGATCCTCGCGCTGGGCCAGCACCGCTCGACCCAGTTCTACTTCTTCAAGCAGCTGGTCGCGGTGCTGCTCGGCTTCTCGCTGCTGGTCGGCTTCGCCCTGGTGCCGGTCGCGGTGCTCCGCGTGATCGTCTACCCCGTGATGTTCGGCGTGATCGGCGCCCTCGCGCTGGTCGCGATCCCCGGCGTCGGGGTGGAGGTCAACGGCAACCGCAACTGGCTGGACCTGGGGTTCTTCCAGTTCCAGCCGTCCGAGTTCGCCAAGCTCGCACTGGTGCTCTGGGGCGCCGACCTGCTCGCCCGCAAGCAGCGGAACGGCACCCTCGACCAGTGGAAGCACCTGCTGGTCCCGCTGGTGCCGGGCGCGCTGCTGCTGCTCGCGATGATCATGCTCGGCGGGGACATGGGCACCTCGATGATCCTGGTGGCCATGCTCTTCGGCCTGCTCTGGATGGTCGGCGCCCCGATGCGGCTGTTCGTCGCCACCCTCGGCGTCGCCGTCGTGGTCTGCACCGCCCTGGTGGTCACCGTCCCGCACCGGGCCGAACGGCTCTCCTGCATCGGCGTGACCAAGCTCGATCCGGCCGGTTCCTGCTTCCAGGCCCTGCACGGTGTGTACTCGTTCGGACTCGGCGGCCTGTTCGGTTCCGGCCTCGGCGCCGGCGTCGAGAAGTGGGGCCAGCTCCCGGAGGCGCACACCGACTTCATCTTCGCCACGACGGGCGAGGAACTGGGCCTGGTGGGGACGCTGTCGGTGATCGGTCTCTTCGCGGCACTAGGCTACGCGGGTATCCGTGTGGCCATCGGTACGAAGGATCCCTTCGTCAGGTACGCCGCGGGAGCCGCCACCACCTGGATCATGGCGCAGGCCGTGATCAACCTGGGGTCGGCGCTGGGACTGCTGCCCATCGCGGGCGTCCCGCTCCCGCTGTTCTCCTACGGCGGTTCCGCCATGCTGTCGGCCATGTCCGCGATCGGTGTGCTGCTGTGCCTCGCACGCAGCACCTCGGGCGCGAAGGCGGCCCTGGCCGCCCGGAGCAAGAACTCCCGGATCAGGAGACGACTGGCCCGGGTGCTGCCACGACGACGAACCACAGCGCGCCCGGCCCCGGTGCCGGCACGCAGGGAGCGGTGAATTTCGGTGCATGTCGTACTCGCCGGCGGGGGGACCGCCGGTCACATCGAGCCGGCCCTCGCCCTCGCGGACGCCCTCCGCAGGCACGACCCGTCCATCGGGATCACCGCCCTGGGCACCGAGCGCGGACTGGAGACCCGGCTGGTACCCGAGCGGGGTTACCACCTGGAGCTGATTCCGGCCGTTCCGCTGCCCCGCAAGCCGACCCCCGAACTGATCACCGTCCCGGGCCGGCTGCGCGGCACCGTCCGGGCCGCCCAGGAGATCATCGAGCGGGTCAACGCCGACGCCGTGGTCGGCTTCGGCGGCTACGTGGCGATGCCGGCCTACCTGGCCGCCAAGCGGGCCGGGGTGCCGATCGTGGTCCACGAGGCCAACGCGCGGCCCGGCCTGGCCAACAAGATCGGCGCCCGCTACAGCGACTTCGTCGCGGTCTCCACGCCGGACAGCAAGTTGCGCGACTCCCGGTACATCGGCATCCCGCTGCGCCGGACCATCGCCACCCTGGACCGCAACGCGGCCCGGCCCGAGGCCCGGCACTACTTCGGCCTCGACCAGCGGCTGCCCACCCTGCTGGTCTCCGGCGGTTCGCAGGGCGCGCGGCGGCTCAACGAGACCGTCACCGCCATCGCGCCCCGGCTGCAGCAGTACGGCGTGCAGATCCTGCACGCCGTCGGCCCGAAGAACGAGCTGCCGCAGGTGGACGACATCCCCGGGATGCCGCCGTACCGCGCGGTGCCGTACGTGGACCGGATGGACCTCGCGTACGCCGCCGCCGACCTGATGCTCTGCCGGGCCGGCGCCATGACGGTGGCCGAGCTGGCGGCGGTCGGCCTGCCGGCCGCCTTCGTCCCGCTGCCGATCGGCAACGGCGAGCAGCGGCTGAACGCCCAGCCGATGGTCAAGGCCGGCGGCGGCCTGCTGGTCGACGACGCGGAATTGACCCCGGAGTGGGTGCTGCAGAACGTGCTGCCGGTGCTCACCGACCCGCAGCGGCTCTGGGACATGAGCCGGGCGGCCGCCGAGTTCGGCCGCCGGGACGCCGACGAGCTGCTGGTCGGCATGGTCTACGAGGCGATCGAGGCCGCCAGGGGTGGCCGCCGACGTGGCTGACGGCCGGCTCGCCGATCCGTCCCGGCCCGGCGGCCGGGGGACACCTCCCGGCCGCCGGGCCGGGGGCGGGTACCCGCAGGAGGAGGTGGAGTTCGGGGACGAGGACCACTCGCCCCGGCTCCGGCTCTCCCGGCGGGGCATCGCGGTGCTGGGTGCGCTCGGCGCCGCGGTGCTGGGCGTGCTGGCCTGGCTGGTGTTCTTCTCCTCGGCGCTGGACGTGCGCAGCGTCGCGGTGCAGGGGGTGCAGGACGACCGGCTGACGGTCGAGCAGGTGCGTGCGGCGATCGGCACGGTCGGGGCCGGCCCGCTGGCCCGGGTGGACCTGGACGACGCCACCCGGCGGGTGGAGGCGATCCCGCGGGTGGCCCGGGCCGAGGTCTGGCGAGGCTGGCCGCACACCCTGCGGGTGAAGATCACCCAGCGCACGGCGGTCGCCGCCGTCAAGGGGGAGGACGGCAAGTTCACCCAGGTGGATGCGGGTGGCGTGAGCTTCGCCACCGAGGACGCCGCCCCGGCGGGGGTGCCGGTGGTCGAACTGCGGCTCAGTCAGCAGGCGAACGATGTGGCCGCCGTGATCACCCGTCCGCAGTTGGTGCAGGGGGCGGTGGCGGTGGCGGCCGGACTGCCGGCGGAGGTCCGCCAGCGGGCCGGGGCGGTGCTGGTGCACTCCTACGACGACATCCAGCTGCAGCTCAGCGGGGGTGCGACGGTGCGCTGGGGGAGTCCGGAGCAGATCGATCGAAAAGCCCGGGTGCTGGTGGCACTGATGAGTCAGAAGGGTACGAACTTCGACGTCAGTGCGCCGGAGGCGCCGGCGGTGTCGTGATGATCCGGTAGGTTCTCTCTCTGGGGGAGGGGTTGACGCCTTTCGGTGACGGCCCGACCCTTGGTGGTCACCCCGGTTTCATAAGCCGGTTGATGATCACATAGGCTCAAAAGAAAAAGGGAAGCTCGGCGTGTTCGTTGAAACACGTGCCCGGGGCCACCTAGTGTCCTGTGTCACCAGACTGTGTTTCCTGGTGATGTGACGGAGGCACAGGACTAACCCTAAAGGTCAAGTTTAGGGTTGGGGTCGGCGGTCGGCATTTCGGACATTCAGTCAGAAACCAGGCTCCCTACCCATCGACATCCGTCGGTACGGCACCCCACCGGGGCCGGCCGACCCGGAAATTCGAGGCGAGAGGCCTTCGACGTGGCAGCACCGCAGAACTACCTCGCAGTCATCAAGGTCGTCGGCATCGGCGGCGGTGGTGTCAACGCCATCAACCGGATGATCGAGGTCGGTCTCAAGGGCGTCGAGTTCATCGCGATCAACACCGATGCGCAGGCCCTCCTGATGAGCGACGCCGACGTCAAGCTCGATGTGGGCCGTGAACTCACCCGGGGCCTCGGCGCCGGCGCCAACCCCGAGGTCGGCCGCAAGGCCGCCGAGGACCACCGCGAGGAGATCGAGGAGGTCCTCAAGGGGGCCGACATGGTCTTCGTGACCGCGGGCGAGGGCGGTGGGACCGGCACGGGCGGCGCGCCGGTCGTCGCCAACATCGCCCGCTCGCTCGGCGCGCTGACCATCGGCGTGGTCACCCGCCCCTTCACCTTCGAGGGCCGCCGCCGCGCGAACCAGGCCGAGGACGGCATCGCCGGCCTGCGCGAAGAGGTCGACACCCTCATCGTCATCCCCAACGACCGGCTGCTGTCCATCTCGGACCGCCAGGTCAGCGTGCTGGACGCGTTCCGCTCCGCCGACCAGGTGCTGCTCTCCGGCGTCCAGGGCATCACCGACCTGATCACCACCCCGGGTCTGATCAACCTCGACTTCGCGGACGTCAAGTCCGTCATGTCGGAGGCCGGTTCGGCGCTGATGGGCATCGGTTCCGCCCGCGGCGAGGACCGCGCCAAGGCGGCCGCCGTGATGGCGATCTCCTCGCCGCTGCTGGAGGCCTCGATCGACGGCGCCCGCGGCGTGCTGCTCTCCATCTCCGGTGGCTCGGACCTCGGCCTGTTCGAGATCAACGAGTCCGCCCAGCTGGTCAGCGAGGCCGCGCACCCCGAGGCCAACATCATCTTCGGTGCGGTCATCGACGACGCGCTCGGCGACGAGGTGCGGGTCACCGTGATCGCGGCCGGCTTCGACGGCGGCCAGCCCCCGGCGATCGTCCGCGACCCGGTGGTCAAGGCCACCCCGGCCACGCCGCCCGCCGCCCCCGAGCGTCCGGCGACCCGGCCCTCGTACGGGAGCATCGGCTCGGTCACCTCCCGTTCGGAGAACGAGGCCCCGGCGCGCTCGGCGGAGAGCCCGGCCACCACGACGGCCGCTCCGGTGCCGCCGCAGGTGCAGCCGGTCCGCCAGCCGTACGTGGAGAGCCCCGCCGAGGAGCTCGACGTGCCGGACTTCCTGAAGTAAGCAGTGGTCGATCACGCAGTACGCAACGGTGCTCACTTCGCCTTCACCGACCGGTGGGGCGGGGTGAGCACTTCGCCGTACGGGGAGCTGAACCTCGGCGGCGCGGTGGGGGACGACCCGGCCGCCGTCCGGCGCAACCGGGAGATCGCGGCCGGCGCGCTGGGCCTCGACCCGGCGGACGTGGTCTGGATGAACCAGGTCCACGGCGCGGACGTGGCCGTGGTGACGCGGCGCCAGCCCGCGGGGGAGGCGCCGACCGTCGACGCGGTGGTCACCGACCGGCCGCTGGCGCTGGCGGTGCTGACCGCGGACTGCACGCCGGTGCTGCTGGCCGACCCGGTGGCGGGCGTGGTGGGCGCGGCCCACGCGGGCCGGCCCGGGCTCGCGGCCGGGGTGGTGCCGGCGGTGGTCCGGGCGATGGTCGAACTGGGTGCCGAGCCGGGGCGGATCACCGCCGCGACCGGGCCCGCGGTCTGCGGCCGCTGCTACGAGGTGCCGGCCGAGCTGCGCGCCGAGGTGGCCGCGCTGGTGCCGGCCGCGCACGCCGAGACCTCCTGGGGCACCCCGGCCCTGGACGTGGCGGAGGGAGTGGCGGCCCAGCTGGCCGCTGCGGGAGTCACCGAGTTGGTGCGATCATCGGTCTGCACCCTCGAATCCGCCGATCACTACTCCTATCGCCGCGAGCAGCGCACGGGCCGGCTCGCGAGCTACGTCTGGTTGGGCTCTGATCACTCATGACGAACGACATCTACGGACCGTTCCCGGGCGGTGCGGATTTCCTGGCCGCCCTGACGGAGGGCCAGCGCGCCCGGTACGAGGAACTCGGGACCAACCTCGACGTGGTCGAGCGCCGGATCGCCGACGCCTGCGCGGCCGCGGGGCGGGCGCGTGACGAGGTGCGGCTGATCGTCGTCACCAAGACCTACCCGGCACAGGACAGCGCGCTGCTGGCCGCACTGGGCGTCACCGATGTCGCGGAGAACCGCGACCAGGACGCGGCGCCCAAGGCGGAGCAGTGCAGAAACCTTCCGCTGGACTGGCACTTCGTCGGCCAGCTGCAGACCAACAAGGTCCGCTCGGTGGTCCGGTACGCGAACCACGTGCACTCGGTGGACCGGCTGCGGCTGGTGGAGTCGCTCTCCGCGGCGGTGCTCAAGGCCGAGCGCCCGGAGCTCGGCTGCCTGGTGCAGGTCGCGCTGGAGAAGGAGCACGGCGAGGGCGAGGGCCGGGCCGGGGTCGCCCCGGCGGAGGTCGGGGCGCTGGCCGACGCGATCGCCGCCGCGCCCGGGCTGCGACTGGACGGTGTGATGACCGTCGCCCCGCTCTCCGGGCCGCTCGCTGGGGACCCGGCCCGGGCCTTCGGGCGGTTGACGGAAATCGCAACCGCCGTACGGACGGCCCATCCTGCTGCCACCATGGTTTCCGCAGGAATGAGCGGTGACCTTGAGCAGGCCGTTGCCGCCGGGGCGACACATGTGCGCGTCGGAACGGCGGTACTCGGAGTGCGGTCACCCCTCAGGTAACGTCACCGGGTAGTAGATCAGACTGCAGGACAAAATAGGACAGAAACTAGCAGCTTTCCAGAGCGCTAGCGAACCGTGGATCGCAGCTCCGCGGCCCCCACCCACGAGTTCTGACCGGCCGTCGGCCCGACGGCTCGTCGTGGGCGGACCGCGGAATCCGCAGGCGGGGCCGGACGGCCCGGCCGTCGGTACGGAGCCGGTCCACCACGGAGCGAGCAGGGCGAGCGACCATCGAGAGGCGCGCGTTCGCGAAGCGACCACCTCGCGTAGCGGGGCGGGCATGAGCGGAGGAGACAGGAGCATGGCCGGCGCAATGCGCAAGATGGCGGTCTACCTCGGCCTCGTGGAGGACGAGACGTACGACGGCCAGGGGTACGACCCCGACGACGACTACGACGCGGACCCCGAGCCGATCCGAACGGGGCGGACGGAGGACATCCCCCGGCCCGCCGCGGCACCCGCCCCGGTCTCCTCGATCACGCCGCAGCCGGTGCCGGCCGCGGTGCCGATCCGCCAGGAGACCCCGAGGATGGCCCCAGTGTCGTCCATCACACCCGAACGCCGCCACAACCTGGAGAAGAGCGCCCCGGTGATCATGCCCAAGGTAGTGAACGAACGAGAGCCCTACCGCATCACCACGCTGCACCCCCGGACCTACAACGAGGCCCGTACGATCGGGGAACAGTTCCGTGGCGGCACCCCGGTGATCATGAATTTGACCGAGATGGACGACACCGATGCCAAGCGGCTCGTAGACTTCGCCGCTGGACTCGTCTTCGGTCTGCACGGCAGTATCGAGCGCGTGACACAGAAGGTGTTCCTGCTGTCGCCTGCTAACGTCGATGTCACGGCGGAGGACAAGGCTCGGATCGCCGAGGGTGGGTTCTTCAACCAGAGCTGACCCGGCCACGACTTTACGTGTGGATCTGATCGACAGTGAGTTAGTGACAGGCGGCACGGCCGAAGGGCCGAGAACCGGGGAGAGGGAAGCGCGATGGGGATCGTGTGGGCGGTGCTCTATTACGCGCTGACCGTCTTCCTGGTGTTCCTGCTTGTGCGGCTGGTGATGGACTGGGTGTTCCAGTTCGCACGTTCGTGGCGGCCCGGCAAGGCCATGGTCCTGGTCCTGGAGGCCACGTACACTGTCACGGATCCGCCGCTCAAGCTTCTTCGGCGGTTCATTCCGCCGTTGCGTCTCGGGGGCGTGGCGCTCGACCTGTCCTTCTTCGTACTGATGATCATTGTGTATGTCCTGATCTCGCTTGTGCGGCCCTAGTCGTAGGTGAGCGATGCGACAGGATGCCGGTGTGCCGACGATCACGTTGAGGTGAAGAGATGCCATTGACCCCCGAGGACGTTCGGAACAAGCAGTTCACGACCGTCCGCCTGCGCGAAGGCTATGACGAGGACGAGGTCGATGCCTTCCTCGACGAGGTCGAGGCGGAGCTGACCCGCCTTCTCCGCGAGAACGAGGACCTGCGCGCCAAGCTGGCCGCCGCGACCCGTGCCGCCGCGCAGAACCAGGCCAACATGCGCAAGGAGCCGCCGCAGGACTCGCGTCCCGGCGCCCCGGTGCCGGCCGCCATATCCGGCCCGCCGGTGCCCGGGCAGCAGCAGGGCCCCGGCCCGCAGCAGATGGGCGGCCCCGGCGGTCCGCAGCAGATGGGCGGCCCGCAGCAGCAGCAGATGGGCAACCAGCCCCTCGGCCTGCCGTCCGGCGCCCCGCAGCTCCCGTCCGGCCAGGGCGGCCCGATGGGCGGCCCGCAGCAGCAGATGAACCAGACCATGGGCGGCCAGCAGCAGCTGGTGCAGCCGATGGGCGGTCAGATGCTCCAGCCCATGGGCGGCCCCGGTGGCCCGCAGCAGATGGGCAACCCGATGGGCCAGGGCATGGGCCAGCAGCAGATGCAGCAGATGGGTGGCCCGATGGGCCAGCCGCAGCAGATGGGCGGCCCGCTCGGCGCTCCGATGCAGCAGCAGCAGCAGGGCCCCGGTGGCGACAGCGCGGCCCGCGTGCTGGCGCTCGCCCAGCAGACCGCCGACCAGGCGATCTCGGAGGCCCGTTCCGAGGCCAACAAGATCGTCGGCGAGGCGCGCAGCCGGGCCGAGGGCCTGGAGCGCGACGCCCGTGCCAAGGCCGACGCCCTGGAGCGGGACGCGCAGGAGAAGCACCGCGTCGCGATGGGCTCGCTGGAGTCCGCGCGCGCCACGCTGGAGCGCAAGGTCGAGGACCTGCGGGCCTTCGAGCGCGAGTACCGCACGCGTCTGAAGTCCTACCTGGAGACCCAGCTGCGCCAGCTGGAGTCGCAGGCGGACGACTCGCTCGCTCCGCCGCGCATCCCGGCCACCGCCTCGCTGCCGCCGGCCGCGTCGTCGATGGCTCCGGCCGGTGCGTCCGCGATGAGCGGGGGTGCTCCGAGCTTCGGTGGCAACCAGCCGTCCTTCGGCGGGAACCAGCCCTCGTTCGGTGGCCAGAGCTCCTTCGGCGGCAACAACGGTGCGCCGAGCTTCGGCGGGCAGTCCTCCGGCGGCAACTCCGGTGCCCCGCAGATGCAGCCGGCCGGGATGACGCAGCCGATGGCGGCCGTCCGTCCGCAGCCGCCGCAGCCGATGCAGCAGGCGCCGGCGCCGATGCGCGGGTTCCTGATCGACGAGGACGGCGACAACTGAGGTTGTAGCCAGGCATTTCGAGGGCGCCCCTGCCGTGACTTCCGGGTCATGACGGGGGCGCCCTCGTCCGTGCCCGCAGGGGGGCGGACGCGGGCGCGTCCGGGGACGGCGAAGCCGCCGCCGCCCCGGGTGGGGCGGCGGCGGCTTCGGGGCGTTCCGGTCGGGCCCGGTGGATCGGGCCCTGCGGATCACGGCCGGTGGATCAGGCCTTGCGGAGCTGGAAGGCGAGGCCGAGGCCCTCGTCCGAGAAGGTCTCGGACTCCCAGTCGGCGGCGCCGGCCGCGAAGTCGGTGGCCAGCACCTCCTCGGCGACCAGCGGGCCGTGCTCGGCGATCGCCTCGGCGGTCTCCTCGTTGGCGGCCTGCCAGCGCAGCACGATCCGGTCGGCGACGTCGAGGCCGGAGTTCTTCCGGGCCTCCTGGATCTGGCGGATCGCGTCCCGGGCGACGCCCAGGCGCTTGAGCTCCGGCGTGATGTGCAGGTCGAGCGCGACGGTCGCGCCGGACTCGTTGGCGACCGCCCAGCCCTCGCGCGGCGTCTCGGTGATGATCACCTCGTCCGGGCCCAGCTCGATCCGCTCGCCGTTCAGCTCGACGCCGGTGGTGCCGTCGGTGCGCAGCTCGGCGGCGAGCTGCGCGGCGTCGGCGGCGGCGACCGCCTTGGCCACGTCCTGGACGCCCTTGCCGAAGCGCTTGCCCAGCGCGCGGAAGTTGGCCTTCGCGGTGGTGTCGACCAGCGAGCCGCCGACCTGCGCCAGCGACTCCAGGGCGGAGACGTTGAGCTCCTCGGCGATCTGCGCGCGCAGATCGGCCGGCAGCTCGTCCCAGCCCTGGGCGGCGATCAGCGCGCGGGAGAGCGGCTGACGGGTCTTCACGCCGGACTCGGCGCGGGTGGCCCGGCCCAGCTCGACCAGCCGGCGCACCAGCGCCATGTGGCGCGAGAGGTCCGCGTCGATCAGCGCCTCGTCCGCCTCCGGCCAGGTGGCCAGGTGCACCGAGGCCGGGGCCTGCGGCGCGACCGGGACGACGAGGTCCTGCCAGACCTGCTCGGTGATGAACGGGGTCAGCGGGGCCATCAGCCGGGTGACCGTCTCCAGCGCCTCGTGCAGGGTGGCGAGCGCGGCGGCGTCGCCCTGCCAGAAGCGGCGGCGGCCGCGGCGGACGTACCAGTTGGAGAGGTCGTCGACGAAGCCGGAGAGCAGCTTGCCGGCGCGCTGGGTGTCGTAGGCCTCGAAGGCCGCGTCGACCTCGCGGACCAGGGTGTTCAGCTCGGAGAGCACCCAGCGGTCCAGCTGCGGGCGCTCGGCCGGGGCCGGGTCGCTCGCGGAGGGCGCCCAGCCGGAGGTGCGGGCGTACAGGGCCTGGAAGGCGACGGTGTTCCAGTAGGTGAGGAGGGTCTTGCGGACCACCTCCTGGATGGTGCCGTGGCCGACCCGGCGGGCCGACCAGGGCGAACCGCCGGCCGCCATGAACCAGCGCACCGCGTCCGCGCCGTGCTGGTCCATCAGCGGGATCGGCTGCAGGATGTTGCCCAGGTGCTTGGACATCTTGCGGCCGTCCTCGGCCAGGATGTGGCCCAGGCAGACGACGTTCTCGTAGCTGTTCTTGTCGAACACCAGGGTGCCGACGGCCATCAGCGTGTAGAACCAGCCACGGGTCTGGTCGATCGCCTCGGAGATGAACTGCGCCGGGTAGCGCTTCTCGAACAGCTCCTTGTTCTCGTACGGGTAGCCGTACTGGGCGAAGGGCATCGAGCCGGAGTCGTACCAGGCGTCGATCACCTCGGGCACCCGGGTGGCGGTGCCGGAGCACTCGCGGCAGGCGAAGGTGACGTCGTCGATGTACGGGCGGTGCGGGTCGAGGCCGCTCCGGTCGGTGCCGGTCAGCTCGGAGAGCTCGGCCAGCGAGCCGACGCAGGTGAGGTGGCCCTCCTCGCAGCGCCAGATCGGCAGCGGGGTGCCCCAGTAGCGGTTACGGCTGAGCGCCCAGTCGATGTTGTTGTTCAGCCAGTCGCCGAAGCGGCCGTGCTTGACGTTCTCCGGGTACCAGTTGGTGGCCTCGTTCTCGCGGATCAGCGCGTCCTTGACGGCGGTGGTCCGGATGTACCAGGACGGCTGCGCGTAGTAGAGCAGCGCGGTGTGGCAGCGCCAGCAGTGCGGGTAGCTGTGCTCGTACGGCAGGTGGCGGAAGAGCAGGCCGCGCTCCTTGAGGTCCGCGACCAGGGCCTCGTCGGCCTTCTTGAAGAACTGGCCGCCGACCAGCGGGACCTCGGGGGCGAAGGTGCCGTCGGCGAGCACCGGGTTGACCACCGGCAGGCCGTAGCGGCGGCAGGTCGCGAGGTCGTCCGCGCCGAAGGCGGGGGACTGGTGGACGATACCGGTGCCGTCCTCGGTGGTGACGTAGTCGGCGTTGAGGACGTAGTGCGCGTCCTCGATCTCGACCAGGTCGAAGGGGCGCCGGTACGTCCAGCGCTCCATCTCGGCGCCGGTGAAGGACTCGCCGGTGGCCTCCCAGCCCTCGCCGAGCGCCTTGGCCAGCAGCGGCTCCGCGACGACCAGCCGCTCGGTGCCGTCGGTGGCCACCACGTAGGTGACCTCGGGGTGGACGGCGGCGGCGGTGTTGGAGACCAGGGTCCACGGGGTGGTCGTCCAGATCAGCAGCGCGGCCCCGCCGGCCAGCGGGCCGGAGGTGAGCGGGAAGCGGACGAAGACCGAGGGGTCGACGACGGTCTCGTAGCCCTGGGCCAGCTCGTGGTCGGACAGGCCGGTGCCGCAGCGCGGGCACCAGGGGGCGACCCGGTGGTCCTGGACCAGCAGGCCCTTGTCGAAGATCTGCTTGAGCGACCACCAGACCGACTGGACGTAGGACGGGTCCATCGTCCGGTAGGCGTCGTCGAGGTCGACCCAGTAGCCCATCCGGGTGGTCAGCTCGGTGAAGGCGTCGGTGTGGCGGGTCACCGACTCGCGGCACTTGGCGTTGAACTCGGCGATGCCGTACGCCTCGATGTCCTGCTTGCCGGAGAAGCCCAGCTCCTTCTCGACGGCCAGCTCGACCGGGAGGCCGTGACAGTCCCAGCCGGCCTTGCGGGCGACGTGGTAGCCCTTCATCGTCCGGTAGCGCGGGAAGACGTCCTTGAAGACGCGGGCCTCGATGTGGTGGGCGCCGGGCATGCCGTTGGCGGTCGGCGGTCCCTCGTAGAACACCCACTCGGGGCGGCCCTCGGACTGCTCCAGGCTGCGCTGGAAGATCTTGTTGTCCTGCCAGAACGAGAGGATCTGGTGTTCGAGGGCAGGCAGGTCCACCTGCGCGGGGACGGAGTTGTAGGTGGTCATCGCGGCTGTCAACCTCCGACGGATGTGGGCTGGATCCGACGGAGGGACGAGACGGCATGCCGCCCCGCGGTACCACCCTCCTTGGCCGCGGTGCTGCTGCGACCCTCTTGTTTGGGCTTGCTGCCGGGTCTACCGGGCTGCTGGGACCTGCCCAGCGGCCGTTCTTCCGGCGGCTCCGGGGTGATCTTCCCGCCGTGCACACCCCCGGGCTCGCACCGTCCCCGGGTCGCTGGTGGCTGCGTACGTCGGTACTCGTCCCATCTGCGCCTTGCCGGCCCAGTCTATCGGCAGCCGCAAGTCGGTTTGTCCGGCGCCGCGACGGCGGGCGGAGGCGGTTAGGCGGGGGTGTTCTGGGCACAACTCTGGTCAGCGCGCGGGGCGGGGCGGCTGTGACGGCTGCCTGGGTGGGATCATTGTGAGGCGTCGGTATGTCATGTTGTGACCGGTTTTGATGGGGATTATCGTTCCGGCACTGGAAGCCGCCGGGAACCGGCGGCTCGATTCGTTCGTAGATGGGGTCGAAGCCATGGCTGATGAGGCAACCGGCGCGGGTACCGTCACCAAGCGGGCTCGCAAGGCTGTGGCAGGCGAACCAGGGGAGGGGACCGTGACCACTACCGCACGGCACAAGACCAGCAACGACTCCGCACTTGTGGGCCCCGGCCGCACCCGCACGCCGGCCGCGGCCGCGGCCCGCGGCGGTGGCGCCGAATCGGTGGACCCGGCCGAGCTGCCCGTCCGCCCGGGCGAGGACCCGTGGACCTCGCAGGAGGTGCACGAGCTGCACGCCGAGCTGATCACCGAGCTGGACCGGCTGCAGAACGAGATCGGGACGGCCGAGGCCGCCATCACCGGGCTGATGCGCGACTCCAACGACGGAGCCGGCGACGACCAGGTGGACGCCGGTACGAAGAACATCTCCCGGGAGAGCGAGCTGGCGCTGGCCAACAACGCCAGGGACAGCCTCGCCCAGGCCGAGCGCGCGCTGGCCCGGCTGGAGGGGGTCGGCTTCGGGACCTGCGAGTCCTGCGGCCAGGCCATCGGCAAGGCCCGGATGCAGGCCTTCCCCAGGGCGACGCTCTGCGTCCAGTGCAAGGCCAAGCAGGAACGCCGCTGACCGGGGCGACGCGGGGGGTCGGGCTTGCCGTACGCTCGACCCCGTAACGTCGCCTGACTCGTCGAGGTCGGCGACCACCGGCCCACTCTCCCCCGACCTTCGGCCCCGGGGGACCCTCATCGGCAGCGGAGCGGATCATCAGTACGCAAGGTTCCCCCCAGACGCGGGACGAGTCCGTCCCGACCCCCGCCGTAGCCGTGGAGGAGGCCGTGGTCGAGCCCGGTGAGGTGACCGCTCCGGTGGAGCGGGAGGCGCCGAAGGGGCGCCGGCGGATCGGCGTCCTGCTGGGCGTCGCGCTGGTCGCCTTCCTGATCGACCTGGGGACCAAGCTGCTGGTGGTCGCCCGGCTGGAGAACCACGCGGCGATCAAGGTGATCGGCGACGTGGTGACCTTCCAGGTGATCCGCAACTCCGGCGCCGCGTTCGGCATGGGACAGGCGCTGACCATCGTCTTCACGGTGATCGCCGCGTCCGTCATCGTGGTCATCTGGCGGATCGCCCGCCGGCTGTACAGCCTCCCGTGGGCGATCGCGCTGGGGCTGCTGCTCGGCGGGGCGCTGGGCAACCTCACCGACCGGCTGTTCCGCTCGCCGAGCGCGTTCCGCGGCCACGTCGTGGACTTCATCTCCGTCCAGCACTTCGCGGTCTTCAACCTCGCCGACTCGGCGATCGTCTGCGGCGGCATCCTGGTGGTGCTGCTCTCCTTCCGCGGCAGCAACCCGGACGGCACCGTCCACCAGCCGGCCGACAAGGGCGGCGCGGGCAAGGGCGAGGCCGGCGCGGGGGACGCGGACGAGGACCGGCCCGGCCCGACCGCGTAAGGGGCCGCTCCCGCGTCCGGCATACTCGTACGGGTGAGTACCGCAGCGCAGATCCGCAGCCTCCCCGTACCCGACGGCCTGGAGGGCGAGCGTCTCGACGCCGCCCTCGCCCGGATGTTCGGCTTCTCCCGGACGAAGGCCGCCGAGTTGGCCGCCGACGGCAAGGTGACGCTCGACGGCGCCCTGGCCGGAAAGTCGGACCGGGTCACCGCCGGCTCCTGGCTGGAGGTCGAGATCCCGGCCCCCGCCGCGCCCGTGCGGATCGTCGCCGAGCATGTCGAGGGCATGCGCATCGTCCACGACGACGAGGACATCGTGCTCGTCGACAAGCCGGTCGGCGTCGCCGCCCACCCCAGCCCCGGCTGGACCGGCCCGACCGTGATCGGCGGCCTGGCCGCCGCCGGCTACCGGATCTCCACCTCCGGCGCCGCCGAGCGCCAGGGCGTCGTGCACCGGCTCGACGTCGGCACCTCCGGGCTGATGGTGGTCGCCAAGTCCGAGCGCGCCTACACCGACCTCAAGCGGCAGTTCCACGACCGGGTGACCGAGAAGAAGTACCACACGCTGGTGCAGGGCCACCCGGACCCGATGAGCGGCACCGTGGACGCCCCGATCGGGCGCCACCCCAGCTCGGACTGGAAGTGGGCGGTCACCCGCGAGGGCAAGCCGTCCGTCACCCACTACGACCTCATCGAGGCGTACCGGGCCGCGTCGCTGCTGGACATCAAGCTGGAGACCGGCCGGACCCACCAGATCCGGGTGCACATGTCCGCGCTGCGCCACCCCTGCGTCGGCGACCTCACCTACGGCGCCGACCCGACGCTGGCCAAGCGGCTCGGGCTGACCCGGCAGTGGCTGCACGCGGTCTCGCTCGGCTTCGAGCACCCGGCCGACGGCGAGTGGGTGCAGTTCTCCAGCGAGTACCCCGAGGACCTGCGCAAGGCGCTGGACATCATCGCCGCGGAGAGCTGACATGAGCCCGTTCGCGGTGCGGATCCGGGTGGCCGACGGCGAGGACGACCTGGCGCTGGTGCGGGGTGTCCGGCACGAGGTGTTCATCGCCGAGCAGGGCGTGCCCGAGGAGCTGGAGTACGACGAGCTCGACGCGACCTCCGAGCACCTGCTGGCGGTCGGCCCGGAGGGCGAGCCGCTCGGCACCGCCCGGCTGATCCACGGCCCGCAGGCGCTCGCCCTCACCGGCGGGACGGCGGGCCGGGTGCTGCTCGGCCGGCTCGCGGTGGTGAAGGCGGCGCGCGGCACCGGGCTGGGCGCCGAGCTGGTGCGCGCGGTGGAGGCGGCCGGACGCGGGCGGGGCGCCCGCGAGGTCGAGCTGCACGCGCAGGTCCAGGCGCTGGGCTTCTACGAGCGGCTCGGCTACACGGCCGAGGGGCCGGTCTACGACGACGCCGGGATCCCGCACCGCACCATGACCCGGGTGCTCTAGGACGATTCGGGGTGCTCCTCCGTCCGCAGGCGGGGGAGCGCGCCCGGGTGCTCGTCGCGCAGGTAGGCGACCAGCTGCTCGCGGACGGCGAAGCGCAGCAGGGCGGCGTCGTCGGGGTTGCGGGCGGTCATCGTGGCGCGCACCACCAGGGTGCTCGGGGTGCTGTCGGTGGCGTGGAGGGCCCACTCGGCGCCGTCCCAGCGCGGATCGCGCTCCAGCCGCTCGTGCAGGGCGGCGCGCAGCCGGTCCACCGGGGTGGTGTGGTCGACGTGCAGGACGACCGCGGCGAGCAGGCCCGGGTCGCGGCGGGTCCAGTTCTCGAAGGGCTTGTTGACGAAGTACGAGACCGGGACGACCAGCCGGCGGTAGTCCCAGAGCCGGATCACCAGGTAGGAGAGGGTGATCTCCTCGACGGTGCCCTGCTGGCCGTCGACCACCACGGTGTCGCCGATCCGGACGGTGTCGCCGAAGGCGATCTGCAGGCCCGCGAAGAAGTTGCTCAGGGTGCCCTGGAGCGCGATGCCGGCCACGATGCCGAGGATGCCGGCGGAGGCGAGCAGGCCGGCCCCGACGGTGCGCATCGCGGAGAAGGTCAGCAGCATCACGGCGACGGTGACCACGACGATCACGGCGTCGGCCACCCGGCGCAGCATGCTGATCTGGGTGTGCACCCGCTGCACCCGGGCGGGGTCGTCGGCGACCGTCTCGTACCGGCTGAGCACCGCCTCCAGGACGGCCGCCACCACCCGGACGGCGAGCCAGCCGACGGCGGCGAGCAGGATCAGCAGCACCAGGTGGTGCAGGCTGTCGTCGTGCTGGTGGAAGATCCGCTCCAGCGGCGCGGCGGCGAGCAGCAGGGCCGACACGACCACGAGCTGCAGGGGGATCCGGCAGCGGCGCAGCAGCGGCCAGACGGCGGCGTCCGGGTGACTCGCGGCGACGCGCTGGAGCACCTGGTCGACGACCCAGCCGGTCACCAGGGTGGCGGCGACGGCGGCGAGCAGGGCGAGCAGCGGCCGGAGCACAGGCACACCTCGTCGTCGGGCGGTGGGGCGGGACGTGCGTACGATACCCGGGCGTAGTCGGGTGAATCGGTTGATTCGGTGCGCTCCGGCCCGGGCGGCTTTATCGGACGCCTACCGGCGTGGCGGATACGATCACCGACCATGGAGCTCGGTGGGGCGTGGCGCCGGTGGCGCGGCCGTGGGACGACGGCCGGACGGAGAGTACTGGCCGCGACGGTGGCCCTGGTGGCCGTGGCCGGGATCGGTACGGCGGTGGCCGTGGCGGCGGGCGGCGACGGGACGGTCCGTCAGGAGGATCGATTCCTCGCCATGCCGGAGACGCCCGGCAGCGACGCCGTGGTCCAGCTGGACACCTCGTTCTTCACCACCGGGCCGGGCCCGCGCCCGGCGGTCCTGCTCGCCCACGGCTTCGGCGGCTCGAAGGAGGACGAGCGCGAGCGCGCCCGGCAGCTCGCCCGGCAGGGCTACGCGGTCCTGACCTGGTCGGCGCGCGGCTTCGGCCACTCCGGCGGCCGGATCGGTCTCAACGCGCCCGACCGCGAGGTCGAGGACGTCCGGCACCTGGTCGACTGGCTGGCCCAGCGGCCCGAGGTGCGGCTGGACGGGCCGGGCGACCCGCGGGTGGGCATCACCGGCGCCTCGTACGGCGGGGCGGCGGCGCTGCTCGGCTCGGCCTACGACACCCGGATCGACGCCGTGGCCAGCCAGATCACCTGGTGGAACCTGGCCGACGCGCTGTTCCCCCAGGGCGTGCAGGGCTCGGGCGCGGTGGACGGGGTGTTCAAGAAGCTCTGGGCCGGCCTGTTCTTCACCACCGGATCGGCGGGGGACCTCGGCCCCTCGGGCGAGGCGCCGCGCGGCGGCACCGGCCCGCAGCGGGCCCCGGGCGAGGCGACGGACGCGGCGGTCGGCTGCGGCCGCTTCCTGGACGAGCTCTGCCGGATGTACGACCGGGTCGCGACCGCCGGACGCGCCGATCCGGACGCCGTGGCGCTGCTGGAACGCTCCAGCCCGTCCTCGGTGGCCGGGCGGCTCAAGGTGCCCACGCTGGTCGTCCAGGGCCAGCAGGACTCGCTGTTCCCGCTCGACCAGGGCGATGCGATCGCCCGGGCGGTCGCGGCCAACGGCGCGCCGGTCGCGGTGGACTGGTTCGCGGGCGGCCACGACGGCGGCACCGACACCAGCGCCCGGGTGGACGACCGGGTCGGGGCCTGGTTCGACAGCTATCTGAAGCCGGACGTGAAGCGGCCGGGCCCGGCCGGCGCGGACACCGGCCCGGCGTTCCGGGTCACCCGCACCGGCGGGGTCGACTCCACCGGCTTCCAGGCCGTGCTGCGCGGCGCCTCCGCCGACGCCTACCCGGGCCTGGCGGGCACCGGCTCGCGGCGGCTGGAGCTGACCGGCGGTGCGGCCGGCGCCGAGCAGGCCTTCGCCAACCCGCCCGGCGGCGCTCCGCCCAACATCTCCGCGTTGCCCGGCATCGGCGCGCTCAGCCAGGCCGCCGCGCTCGGCGGCGGGCTCTCGATCGACTTCCCCGGCCAGTACGCCGGGTTCGACTCCGCGCCGCTGGACGGGCAGCTGCACCTGACCGGGCAGCCGACCGTCCCGGTGAACGTCCGGGCCGACCGGCCGGACGCGGTGCTCTTCGCCAAGCTGTACGACGTCGCGCCGGACGGCAAGCAGAGCCTGCCGCAGCAGCTGGCCGCCCCGCTCCGGGTGACCGGCGCGGACGCACCCGGCGGCAGGACCGTCACGGTGGCGCTGCCCGCCGTGGACCACACCTTCGCGGCCGGGCACCGGCTGCGGCTGGTGCTCGCCTCGACCGACCTGGCCTACGCCTCGCCCGCCGAGCCGGCCGCCTACCGGGCGGCCCTGGCCGGTCCGCTCACCGTGCCGACCGTCGACGAGCTGGTCACCGAGGCCGCGCCGCTGCCGGCCCGGACCTGGGCGCTGCCGCTGGTCGCCGTCCTGGTGGCGGCCGCGCTGCTGCTGGTGCCGCGACTGCGCCGGCGCGGGCGGGCCGCCCGCAGGCCGGCCTACGACCCGGCGCTGGCCGGGGTGCCGCTGCAGATCACCGGCCTCGGCAAGCGCTACAAGGGCGCCACCGACCGGTACGCCGTCCGGGACGTGGGCTTCCGGGTGGAGCAGGGCCAGGTGCTCGGACTGCTCGGGCCCAACGGCGCCGGCAAGACCACCACGCTGCGGATGCTGATGGGCCTGATCCGGCCCGACGCCGGGGAGATCAGGATCTTCGGCCACCTGGTGCGGCCCGGCGCGCCGGTGCTCTCCCGGGTCGGCGCCTTCGTCGAGGGCGCCGGGTTCCTGCCGCACCTCAGCGGCCGGGCCAACCTGCGGCTGTACTGGCAGGCCACCGGCCGCCCGGAGGCGGACGCGCACCTGGCGGAGGCGCTCGCCATCGCCGGGCTCGGCGAGGCGCTGGACCGGGCGGTGCGCACCTACTCGCAGGGCATGCGGCAGCGCCTGGCCATCGCCCAGGCCATGCTCGGCCTGCCGGACCTGCTGATCCTGGACGAGCCGACCAACGGGCTCGACCCGCCGCAGATCCGCGAGATGCGCGAGGTGATGGTGCGCTACGCCGCCGCCGGGCGGACCGTCATCGTCTCCAGCCACCTGCTGGCGGAGGTGGAGCAGAGCTGCACCGACCTGGTGGTGATGGACCGCGGCCGGCTGGTCACGGCCGGCGCCGTCGCCGAGATCGTCGGCGCGGGCGAGCAGCTGCTGATCGGCACGCCCGCCTCGTTCGGGCCGGAGGAGCTGGCGGCGGCCGCCGACAAGGTGGCCGCGCTGGCCGGGGTCGGCTCGGCGGAGCCGGTCGGGGACGGGCTGCTGGTGCGGCTGGACGGCATGGCGGCCAGCCAGTTGCTGGCCGAACTGGTGCGCCTGGGGGTGCCGGTGGAGCGGGCCGGGCCGCACCGCCGGCTGGAGGACGCGTTCCTGTCGCTGATCGGAGGTACGGCGTGAGCGCCGTTGTGTCACCGGACCACGCGCCCGGGTACCGGCCCGGCCGGACGCTGCCGCTGCGGGTCGAGGCCATGCGCCAGCTGCGGCGCCGGCGCACCCTGGTGATCGGCGGGGTGCTGGCGGCGATGCCGTTCGTCATCCTGGCGGCGTTCCAGATCGGCGGCACGCCGGGCCGGGCCGACCGGACCAGCTTCATCGAGCTGGCCACCGCCTCCGGCCCGAACTTCGCGACCACCCTGCTCTTCATGGGCACCGGCTTCCTGCTGGTGATCCCGGTCGCGCTGTTCTGCGGGGACACCGTGGCCTCGGAGGCCAGCTGGTCCTCGCTGCGCTACCTGCTGGCCGCGCCGGTGCCCCGGGCCCGGCTGCTGGCCCGCAAGTTCGCGGTGGGGCTGGCCTTCTCGGCGGCGGCCGTGGTGCTGCTGCCGGCGATCGGGCTGCTGGTCGGCACCGCGGCGTACGGCTGGGGGGACCTCAAGCTGCCCGCCGGGGTGAGCCTGTCGGCGGGGGAGGCGCTGCCGCGGCTGGCGCTCGCGGTCGCGTTCGTGTTCCTGAGCGAGGTGGTGATCGCGGCGCTGGCGTTCTGGCTGTCCACCGCCACCGACGCGCCGCTGGGCGCGGTCGGCGGGGCGGTCTTCGCCTCGATCGTCACCGGGGTGCTGGACGCCGTCACCGCCCTCGGTGACCTGCGCGAATGGCTGCCCGCGCACTGGCAGTACGCCTGGGCGGACGCCCTGCAGCCGCAGCTGGAGTGGGGCGGCATGGTGCAGGGCGTCTCGCTGTCGCTCTCCTACGCGGTGGTGCTGCTGGCGCTGGCGTTCCGCGGGTTCGCCCGCAAGGACGTGGTGTCCTGAGGGGTGCGCCGGGCGGCGCACCCCTCAGGGGCGGCTCACTTGACGGGGGAGTAGACCCGCTCGACCTGCTGGGTGCCGGAGCGGGTGCGGTAGGAGCGCGTCCACTTGGTGGTGGCGTCCTTGCGGGTGCGGTCGGACAGGACGTAGTAGTCCATCTGGGTCTGGCCCGGGGTGATGTCCAGGACGCCGTAGCCGTGCGAGTCCAGGTCGACCCACTTGACGTGCGGGTTGGCCGACTTGATCGCGGCGGCCGCCACCAGCGAGAGGGTCTGCGGGGCGACCTTGAGGACGTCGTCGATGTTGTCCGACGTCACCGAGGTGACCACGAACTCGGTGGCCGCGCTGCCCGAGAGCGGGTAGGTGGCGGCCTCGTGCGGGACGTCCGACGCCCAGGCGGAGTGGATGTCACCGGTCAGGAAGACGGTGTTGTTGATGCCGTTGGCCTTGAGGTGGCCGAGCAGCTCGCGGCGGTCGTGGGTGTAGCCGTCCCACTGGTCGGTGTTGATCGCGAGGCCCTCGCCGGGCAGGCCGAGCAGCTTGGCCAGCGGGCGCAGCAGGTAGTCGGGCAGCGAGAAGAAGGCGACCGGGGAGATCATCACCTCGTTGCCGATCAGCCGCCAGGTGGTGTCGGAGGCGGCGAGCCCGGCCTTCAGCCAGTCCATCTGGGCGCGGCCGGTGATGCTGCGGTCGGCCGAGTCGACGTCGCCGTTGCCGACCTTGACCTGCTCCGAGCGGAACGAGCGCTGGTCCATCAGGTGGAGGTCGGCCAGCTTGCCGTAGCGCAGGCGGCGGTAGGTGGTGCCGGCGATCGACGGGCGGACCGGCATCCACTCGAAGTAGGCCTGCTTGGCGGCGGCCATCCGGTCGGCCCAGTTGCCCTCGGTGCCGGGGGTGTGGTTCTCGGCGCCGCCGGACCAGGCGTCGTTGGCGAACTCGTGGTCGTCCCAGATCGCGATGGTCGGGACCTGCGCGTGCAGTGCCTGGAGGTCCTCGTCGGTCTTGTAGCGGCCGTGCCGGGTGCGGTAGTCGGCGAGGCTGAGGATCTCGTGGGCGGGGGCGTGCGGGCGCACGACGGTGCCGCGGGCGCAGAACTCGCCGGTCTTGTACTCGTAGATGTAGTCGCCGAGGAAGAGGAAGGCGTCCAGGTCGCCTCTCGCCGCGAGGTGGCGGTAGGCGGAGAAGTAGCCGGCCTCCCAGTTGGCGCAGGACGCGACGCCGAGGCGCAGGCGGGCGAGGGCGGCGTCGGCGGCCGGGGTGGTGTGGGTGCGGCCGACCGGGGAGACGGTGCCGCCGGCGGTGAAGCGGTACCAGTAGAGGGTGTCCGGGGTCAGGCCGCGGACGTCGGCCTTGACGGTGTGGTCGGAGGCGGCGGTGGCGGTCACCGTGCCGCTCGCCGCGATCCGGGTGAAGCCCTTGTCGGAGGCGAGCTCCCAGCGGACCTCGGTGTCGGGGCCGGCGGCGGAGCCGGGGACGGCGTCGGGGGTCGGGGTGACCCTGGTCCAGAGCAGGACGCCGTCGGGGAGCGGGTCGCCGGAGGCGACGCCGTGCAGGAACTGGGGGGCGGTCGCGGCCGAGGCCGCGGAACCGAGCGCGAGCGGCAGGGCGGCGGCGCCGGCCACGATCGCGGTGGCCTTCAGCACCTGGCGACGGTGCGGGCGGGCAGCAGTCATGTCTTCGACAAGGTCAGTCACGGCCGACAGGCTACCGGGCAGTAATGGGCTGTTCCATATGTTGAACTGACTGTTTGTCGCCGATTCACCGATGTGTGACGTCCCGCCACCGCCGCGCGGGCGGGACGCCACCCGGCGGCCATGCGCGATGATGGGGGAGCCCCTGCCCACCCTGCAAGGAAGTTCGACCGTGGCCCAGATCCTGCTCCTCCACTCCGTCTACGGCCTGCGCCCCGCCGTCCACACCGCCGCCGACCGGCTGCGCGCCGCCGGGCACACCGTGCACACCCCGGACCTGTTCGACGGGAAGACCTTCGACGACGTCGAGGAGGGCACGGCCTACAAGGAGGAGCTCGGCAGCGACGAACTGCTGCGCCGGGCCGTCGGCGCCGCCGCCCCGCTGCTGGGCTCGGGGGCCGCGCTCGTCTACGCGGGCCTCTCGCTGGGCGGCTCACTCGCCCAGAACCTGGCGCTGGCCGACGAGAAGGCGCTCGGCCTGCTCCTCCTGCACGGCACCTCGGACATCCGGGAGGACGCGGCCACCTCGATCGCCGTCCAGCTGCACGTGGCCGAGCCGGACCCGTTCGAGTCCGAGGACTGGCTGAACGCCTGGTACCTGCAGATGCGCCGGGCCGGCGCCGACGTCGAGGTGCACCGCTACCGGGGCGCCGGGCACGTCTACACCGACCCGGAGCTGCCGGACTACGACGCCGAGGCGGCCGAGCGGACCTGGGCGGTCGCCCTGGAGTTCCTGGCGGAGCTGGACGAGCAGGCGGCCTGAGGCCGCCCCGCACGGGCGGGGGCCGGGCCGGCCGGTCGCGGAGGGAGCGTCAGACTGGGGGCATGGCTGACTCTTCGGTGGGGCTCGGTGGGGAAGACGACGAGGTGCCCGCGGCGGCACTGTTGAGGCGTACGGCCGGGGAGCTCGGGGTCGTGCTGCCCGCACCGTCCGGGGCGTGGGAGCGCATCGTCGAGTTCGACGACCCCGGGACGGGCCGCAGGGCGGTCGTGAATCCGCCCGACCCCGATCGGGGGCGCCCCTACCAGGTGCGCCTCACGGGCCACGGCGCCCCGCTGGCCGGCGGGCTGACCGGGGAGGTGGCCGAGGTCGTCACGGCGACGGCGGCGTGGATGGGCGGTGCGAACCTCGTGGCGGTCGCCGCGGCCGCGCCGTTCGTGCGGTTCCGGGACTGGGCCCTCGCCCACGAGCGGGAACGGCTCGACGAGGTCGAGCTGACCTGGATGATCAAGCTGGACCGCGTCCACCACCCGCCCTACGACCGGCACCCGCGCGCCCACGCGCTGCTGGCGGCCGCGTACGCCCAGCCGGTGCTGCGGCGGCTGGTGCCGGTCAACAGCCACTTCAACCTGTGGTTCTCCACGAGCCGCGCGCAGCCGTGGACGGCGAGGGTCGGGGAGGTGATCGACCCGAACCACGAGGGCCGGTACGCCGTGTGGAGCTCCGGGGAGCTCCTCTCGTGCTTCGACACCGCGGAGGAGGCCGTGGCCCTCGTGGTGGCCGGTCTGCCGGAGGGGACCGGCCCCGCGCGCTGACCGGCGGAGCGGGTCACGCGGCTGGTCGACCTGCCCGCGGCGGAGGGAGAGGATGGGCCCATGGCGATGAGTGACGGGCGGTACGCGCCGGCGGCGACGATGATCGGGCTGGTCCAGCGGGGGCGGGGGCTCGGCGCGCGGATGGCGGCGGAGGATCCGGTGGCCGCCGCCGCGCTCGTCCACGGCTGCGTCCGCTGGGACTGGCGGTGGGACTCGGTCGACCGGCGGGCGCTCTACCTGGCCCGGCTGGTGAGGGACTTGGAGGTGCCGCTCGGGCCGGTGGCGGAGGGGCTCGGGGGCGACGGGGGCAGGTCCGAGCGGGCGGCCCGGGTGCTGGGGCTGCTGGCGCTGGACGGGTCGGGGGAGGCCCGGGAGGCGCTGCGGGAGTACGTGAAGGAGGGGGAGCACTGGGTCGCCGCGCTGGAGGAGATGGCGCGCCGGTGGCCGGTGGAGTGGTGGGAGGACCTGGCGGAGACCGGGCGGGAGCGGGCGGCGCGGGACCCGAAGGACCGGTGGGGGGAGCCGTGGGACCGGTGGGGGCCGGCCGGGCCGTGTCCGGTGGGAGGACCCCGGGAGCCGAAGCCGTTGGCGGAGACCGACAACGCCCGGCTGCCGGAGCTGGTGGCGGACCTGGAGCGGGACTGGGTGGAGCGGCGGTGGTGCGGGCCGGTGCACACGGCGCGCGGGCTGGCGCGGTTCGGGGCCGGGGCCCGGGACGCGGTCTCGCTGCTGCGGCGGTTCTGGCTGTGGACGCCGCACTCGTACGAGCGGGCGGGCTATCTGGAGGCGTTGGCGGAGATCGACCCGACCGGGTTGGAGTCGGTGTACGTGGAGTGCCTCTGGGACTGCGAGGACGACGCCCGGCTGCTCGGTGTGCGGCGGGCGCCGGACGGAGCCGAGGTGCGGGAGCGGCTGGCGTACCTGCGGGACGACCCGATGGAGGAGCCCGCGGTCAGGGCCGCCGCCGGGGAGCGGCTGGCGGCCCCGACCCGGTAGGGCCTACAGGCCGGGGATGCGGCCGTTGCGGTAGAGGTCGACGAAGAGCTGGTGGTCCTGACGGGCCCGCGCCCCGTACGCGTGCGCGAAGTCGACCAGCATCGCGGTGAAGCCGGCCTCGTCGCGGGCGATGGCGGCGTCGATGGCGTGCTCGGTGGAGAACGGCACCAGGGTGTGGCCGCTGGAGGACTCGTCGGCGGCGGCGTGCATGGTGGCGGTGGCGCGGCCGAGGTACTCGGTAACGGCGAGCAGGTCGGACAGCTCGTTGAGGTCGGTCCAGTCGAGGTCGGTGGTGTAGGGGGACACCTCGGCCACCAGCTGGCCGCGCCCGCGCAGGGTGGTGTAGCCGAGCCACGGGTCGCTGTGGGCCTGGAGGGCGCGCTGGGAGATGACCGTGCGGTGGCCCTCGTGCTCGAAGTAGCCGGCGATCGCCGGGTCGGTGACGTGCCGGGCGACGGCGGGCGTCTGGCCCTGCTTGATGTAGATGATCACGTCGTTCTCGAGCGCGTCGGTGTGGCCCTCCAGCAGCAGGTTGTAGGAGGGCAGGCCGGCGCTGCCGATCCCGATGCCGCGGCGGCCGACGACGTCCTTGACCCGCAGCGACTCCGGGCGGGTGCGGGAGGCGGGCGGCAGGGTGGCGAGGTAGGCGGCGAAGGCCTCCAGCACCTCGGCCCGGGTCGGCTCGTCCAGCTCGATCGCGCCGCCGCCGGTGCGGAAGCGGCGCTCGTACCCGTCGACGACGGTCTCGGACTCCAGCAGCGCGACCCGGGTCTGCAGCCGGGCCCGGCGCAGGGTGTCCAGGATCGGGCCGGTGGCGGTGTCCAGGGTGAAGGGGTCGGCGTCGCCGGAGGAGACGTGGGCGGCGATCTGGGCCCGGTAGGCGGTGGCGAAGGCGGTGACCAGCCGGGTGATCGTGGTGTCGGACAGCGCCTTGGCGTAGCCGATCAGGGCCAGCGAGGCGGCGAGCCGCTGGACGTCCCAGGTGAAGGCGCCGACGTAGGCCTCGTCGAAGTCGTTGACGTTGAAGACCAGCCGGCCCTCGGCGTTCAGGTAGGTGCCGAAGTTCTCGGCGTGCAGGTCGCCGTGGATCCAGACCCGGCTGGTGCGCTCGTCCAGGAAGGTGGTGCCGTACCCGGCGAACGGGCCGTCGGCGAGGTCGGCGTAGTAGAGCCCGGCGGTGCCCCGGTAGAAGGCGAAGGCGGAGGCGGCCATCTTCCGGAACTTCACCCGGAACGCCGCCGGGTCCTTGGCGAGGAGGTCGCCGAAGGCCGTGTCGAAGACACGCAGGACGGTCTCGGCGCGGTGGTCGGCGGGGGGTTGCGGGTGGGACATGGGCGGGTCCTTTGCGACGCGTGGGCGGCCGGAGACTTCTGTGACCGGAGGCTAGAGTAGGACCGTGAACGTGTGAGAGCTGGTCCGGGCCCCCGATGGCGGCTCGGGCCACATATGTTTCCAGGCACAATCGTGACCTGCGCGTTCGCCGGCCAGCCAGACAGCACCAGCCTCCGGAGGCCCCGCCTTGAGCGACCAGCCGTACGCGCATCTGCACGTCCACACCGAGTACTCGATGCTGGACGGGGCCGCCCGGCTGAAGCAGCTCTTCAAGGAGGTCGAGCGGCTCGGCCAGACCCATGTCGCGATGACCGACCACGGCAACATGTACGGCGCGGCCGAGTTCCACAAGCAGGCCACCGCGGCCGGGATCACCCCGGTGATCGGCATCGAGGCGTACGTCGCCCCCGAGGCGCGCACCAACACCAAGCGCGTCCTCTGGGGCCAGCCGCACCAGAAGCGGGACGACGTCTCGGCGTCCGGCGCGTACACCCACAAGACCATCTGGGCCCGGAACAAGGAGGGCCTGCACAACCTCTTCAAGCTGACCTCGCGCTCCTACGCCGAGGGCTGGCTGGTGAAGTGGCCCCGGATGGACAAGGAGATCATCGCCGAGCACGCGGCCGGCCTGATGGCCACCACCGGCTGCCCCTCCGGCGAGGTGCAGACCCGGCTGCGGCTCGGCCAGTTCGACGAGGCGCTCAAGTCCGCCGCCGACTACCAGGAGATCTTCGGCCGGGAGAACTACTTCCTGGAGCTGATGGACCACGGGCTGGACATCGAGAAGCGGGTCCGCGACGGGCTGCTGGACATCGGCCGGAAGCTGGGCATCCCGCCGGTGGTCACCAACGACTCGCACTACACCACCGAGTCCGACGCCGGTGCGCACGACCTGCTGCTCTGCGTCCAGACCGGCAAGAACCTCTCCGACCCGGACCGCTTCCGCTTCGACGGCACCGGCTACTACATCAAGTCGGCCGCCGAGATGTACGCGCTGGACTCCTCGGACGCCTGGCAGGAGGGCTGCCGCAACAGCCAGCTGCTGGTCGCCTCGCGGGTCGACACCGAGGGCATGTTCGAGTTCAAGAACCTGATGCCGCGGTTCCCCATCCCGGCGGGCTTCGAGTCCGAGGCGGACTTCTTCAAGGCCCAGGTGTGGAAGGGCATGGACTGGCGCTTCCCGGGCGGGTACGACGAGGAGCACAAGAAGCTCGCCGAGTACGAGATGGACACCATCATCCAGATGGGGTTCCCGGCGTACTTCCTGGTGGTCGCCGACTTCATCATGTGGGCCAAGGAGCAGGGCATCGCGGTGGGCCCGGGCCGCGGTTCGGCGGCCGGCTCGCTGGTCGCCTACGCGATGGGCATCACCGACCTCGACCCGATCCCGCACGGCCTGATCTTCGAGCGCTTCCTCAACCCCGAGCGCATCTCCATGCCCGATGTCGACATCGACTTCGACGAGCGCCGGCGCGGTGACGTGATCCGGTACGTGACGGAGAAGTGGGGCTCCGACAAGGTCGCCATGATCGTCACGTACGGCACCATCAAGGCGAAGGCCGCCATCAAGGACTCCTCGCGCGTCCTCGGCTACCCGTACGCGATGGGCGACCGGATCACCAAGGCGATGCCACCGGACGTCATGGGCAAGGGCATCCCGCTCTCCGGCATCACCGACTCCTCGCACCCGCGCTACGGCGAGGCCGGCGAGATCCGCGGGCTGTACGAGAACGACCCGGACGTCCGCAAGGTGATCGACACCGCGCGCGGCATCGAGGGCCTGATCCGCCAGCCCGGCGTGCACGCGGCCGGCGTCATCATGTCCTCCGAGCCGCTCACCGACCACATCCCGGTCTGGACCCGGCACACCGACGGCGTCACCATCACGCAGTTCGACTACCCCACCTGTGAGGGCCTCGGCCTCCTCAAGATGGACTTCCTCGGCCTGCGCAACCTGACGATCATGGACGACGCCGTCAAGGCGATCGAGAAGAACAAGGGCATCAAGATCAACCTCCTTGATCTGCCCCTGGACGACAAGCCCACCTACGAGCTGCTGGCGCGCGGCGACACGCTCGGCGTCTTCCAGCTCGACGGCGGGCCGATGCGCTCGCTGCTGCGCCTCATGAAGCCCGACAACTTCGAGGACATCTCCGCCGTCCTCGCGCTGTACCGGCCGGGCCCGATGGGCGTCAACTCGCACACCAACTACGCGCTGCGCAAGAACGGCCAGCAGGAGATCACCCCGATCCACCCGGAGCTGGCGAAGCCCCTGGCGGAGATCCTGGAGCCGACGTACGGCCTGATCGTCTACCAGGAGCAGGTGCAGAAGGCCGCGCAGATCCTGGCCGGCTACTCGCTCGGCCAGGCCGACCTGCTGCGCCGGGCCATGGGCAAGAAGAAGAAGGAGATCCTGGAGGCCGAGTTCGTCCCGTTCCAGCGGGGCTGCCGCGAGCACGGCTACTCGGACGCGGCGATCCAGGCGGTGTGGGACGTCCTCGTCCCCTTCTCCGGCTACGCGTTCAACAAGGCGCACACCGCCGGGTACGGGCTGGTCTCGTACTGGACGGCGTACCTCAAGGCCAACTACCCGGCCGAGTACATGTCCGGCCTGCTGACGTCGGTCAAGGACGACAAGGACAAGTCGGCGGTCTACCTCAACGAGTGCCGCAAGATGGGCATCCAGGTGCTCCCGCCGGACGTGAACGAGTCGGACTCCGACTTCACCCCGCACGGGGACACCCTCGTCCGGTTCGGGCTCACCGCCATCCGCAACGTCGGCGGGCCGGTGGTGGAGTCGATGATCCGCACCCGGAGGGCGAAGGGGAAGTTCACCTCCTTCCCCGACTTCCTGGAGAAGGTGGAGTCGGTGGTCTGCAACAAGCGGACCGTCGAATCGCTCATCAAGGCGGGCGCGTTCGACTCGCTCGGGCACACCCGCAAGGGGCTGACCGCGCAGTTCGAGCCGATGATCGACAACGTCGTCGGGGTCAAGCGCAAGCAGGCCGAGGGCCAGTTCGACCTGTTCAGCTCCGCCGAGACCGGGCCGAGCGGCGGCGACGCGGCCGGCGAGGAGCCGAGCTTCGGGCTGGACGTGGTCTTCTCCGAGGAGGAGTGGGACAAGGCCTTCCTGCTCACCCAGGAGCGGGAGATGCTCGGCCTCTACGTCTCCTCGCACCCGCTGCACGGCATCGAGCACCTCCTCGCCGACAAGGCGGACTGCGCGGTGGCCGACCTCGCGGAGCGGCCGGACGGCTCGATCGTCACCATCGGCGGCATCATCTCGGGCCTCCAGCGGAAGATGACCAAGCAGGGCAACGCCTGGGCGATCGCCACCGTCGAGGACCTGGCCGGCTCGATCGACTGCATGTTCTTCCCGGCCAGCTACCAGCTGGTCTCCTCCCAACTCGTCGAGGACGCCGTGGTGTTCGTCCGCGGCAAGGTGGACAAGCGGGAGGACGTGCCGCGGCTGATGGGCATGGAGCTGTCCGTGCCGGACCTGACCAACGTCGCCGCCCAGCTGCCGATCACCCTCACCATCGCCGAGAGCCGGCTCAACCCGGCGGTGGTGACCCGGCTGGGCGAGGTGCTGGCCCACCACAAGGGCAGCACCGAGGTGCACGTCCATCTGCGGCGCGGTGACAGCACCACCGTGCTGCGGCTGGACCGGCACCGGGTGAAGTCCGACCCGGCGCTGTTCGGGGACCTCAAGCAGCTGCTCGGGCCGAGCTGCCTGGCGAACTGAGCTCTTGGGCCGCCCGGCGGACCGGGCCCGGCCGGGCCCTACGCCGCCGTGCCGCGGAGCCCGGGCGGGACGGCCGTGTACAGGGCCGAGACGAAGGCCGAGATCGCCGGGTGCGAGCCCGCGCCCGCACGGAAGGCGGCGCGGGTGCGGCGGTACATCGGCAGCCGGGTGAGGACCACGCCGGGCGGGGGCTGCGCGGTGCCCAACTGCGGCACCAGCGCCACCCCCTGACCGGCCGCGACCAGGGCCAGCACCGTCGCGAAGTCGTCGATCTGGTGCCGGATCCGGGGGGCGAAGCCGGCGCTCTCGCAGGCCCGGACGGCCATGCTGTGGCAGAGCGTGCCCCGCGGCGACATGATCCAGGGCGCGTCGCGCTGCTCCGCCACGCTGCCGGCCGACCGGGCCGCGAGGTACATCGGCTCGGTGAACACCGGGCGGGTCACCGCCAGACCGGGCTCCGGATCGGCCGGCACCAGGTCGTACTCGTGCACCAGCGCCACGTCCAGCTCGCCCGCGCGCAGCGCCGCGGCCACCGCCGCCGGGTCCACCTCCGTCACCATCGGCTCCAGGCCCGGGTGCCAGCCGGACAGCTCGGCGAGCACCGCCGGGATCACCGCCCGGGCCGCCGAGGGGTAGGTGCCGATCCGCAGCGGGCCGGCCAACCCCTGCCTGGCGTGGGCGAGTTCGGCGTCCGCCTGCTCCAGCCGGGCCAGCACCGCCTCGGCGTGCCGGACGAGGCCCAGCCCGGCCGGCGTCAGCGCGACCCGCCGCCCGCTGCGCTCCAGCAGCGGGACGCCGGCCTCCTTCTCCAGGACGGACAGCTGCTGGGAGACCGCCGAAGGGCTGAACGACAGCGCCTCGGCGACGGCGGCGATGGTGCCGAGGTGGGCGAGTTCGCGCAGCAGGCGCAGGCGTCGGACGTCGAGCATCGGCCCAGCTTACGAGAAGCGTCACAAATCTGAACTGGACCTGCGGGATCGGCGGGCCGCAGGATCGTGGGCATGGAACACACGGTCCTCAAGGGCATCTACGTCCCGCTGATCACCCCGTTCGCCGAGGACGGCTCGGTGGCGCTGGACGCACTGGAGAAGCTGGCCGGCTCGGTGCTGGACGACGGCGCGGCCGGGCTGGTCGCACTCGGCACCACCGGCGAGCCGGCCACGCTGAGCGCGGACGAGCGGCGCGCGGTGACCGAGGTCTGCGCGGCCGTCTGCGCCGAGCGCGGTGCGCAGCTGCTGGTCGGCGCGGGCGGGCCCGGCACCCGGGCGGCCGCCGAGGAGCTGGCCGCGCTGGCGACCCGGGTGCCGGGGGTGGCGGCCGCACTGGTCACCGTCCCCTCCTTCGTGCGCGCGGGCGAGGCCGGGACGGTCGCGCACTTCCGGGCGCTCGCCGAGGCGAGCCCGGTGCCGCTGGTCGCGTACCACATCCCGTACCGGACCGGGCAGCAGCTGACGGTCGGCGCTCTGCGGCAACTGGCCGCCGTGCCGGGGGTGGTGGGCGTCAAGTACGCGACCGGCGGGCTGGACCAGGACGCCGTGGAGCTGCTGGCCGACCCGCCCGCCGGGTTCGCCGTCCTGACGGGGGAGGACGCCTTCCTCCCGCCGATGCTGGCGCTCGGCGCCGCCGGCGGCATCCTGGCCTCGGCCCATCTGGCCACCGCCCGGTTCGTCGAGCTGGCCGCCGCCTGGGAGCGCGGGGACGTGCCCCGCGCCCGGGCGCTGGGGCACCGGCTGACCGCGCTGGCGGTGGCCGCCTTCGCCGCGCCCAACCCGGCCGTGGTCAAGGGCGTGCTGCACGCGCAGGGGCGGATCCCCACCCCGGACGTCCGGCTGCCGCTGCTGCCGGCCGGGCCGGCGGAGGTCGCCGCGGCACTGGCACTGGCGACCGCTCCGGGCGCCGGTCCGGACACCGGTCCCGGCAGTGGTCTGGACCACTAGGGCCTGTCTTCAAACTCCCGCCTGCGGTGCGACGCCGGGGCACGCACCTCGCCGCGTTGTCGTCAGTCGCCAATGCTCCGCAGTGGCTCCTTCCTCCGCCTTGCGATGCACGCACCCCAACGCCGCACCGCCCGCCCTCCGGGCGGACGACGGGAGTTTGAAGACAGGCCCTGGCTCTCACACCGTGGAATACCAGGTCGCCCCGCCCGGGTGACAAGGCATGATGGGCGGAGTGCGGCTGTGACCAGCAACATCAAGAGGAGTAGTCGGAATGAAGATCGGCATTGTCGGGGCCACCGGCCAGGTCGGCGGCGTGGTCCGCGAGATCCTGGCGGAGCGCAACGTCCCGGTGGAGCAGCTGCGGCTGTTCGCCTCGGCCCGTTCGGCCGGGCGCACGCTGCCCTGGCAGGGCACCGAGGTCACCGTCGAGGACGCGGCCACGGCCGACTACACCGGCCTGGACATCGTGATCTTCTCGGCCGGCGGCTCCACCTCCAAGGCCCTCGCCCCCAAGGCGGCCGCGGCCGGTGCCGTCGTGATCGACAACTCCTCGGCCTGGCGCCGCGACCCCGACGTCCCGCTGGTGGTCTCCGAGGTCAACCCCGAGGCCATCGCCGACCGCCCCAAGGGCATCATCGCCAACCCGAACTGCACCACCATGGCCGCCATGCCGGTGCTGCGCCCGCTGCACGACGAGGCCGGCCTCGCCGCGCTGGTCGTCTCCACCTACCAGGCCGTCTCGGGCAGCGGCGTGGCCGGTGTGGCCGAGCTCCAGGACCAGGCCGCCAAGGTCGTCGACGGTGCCTCGGCGCTCGCCCACGACGGCTCCGCGGTCGAGTTCCCCGAGCCCAAGGTCTACAAGCGCCCGATCGCCTTCAACGTGCTGCCGCTGGCCGGCTCCATCGTCGACGACGGCTCCAACGAGACCGACGAGGAGCAGAAGCTCCGCCACGAGAGCCGCAAGATCCTCGGCATCCCCGGGTTGAAGGTGGCCGGCACCTGCGTGCGGGTCCCGGTCTTCTCCGGCCACTCGTTGCAGATCAACGCCCGCTTCGAGCGCCCGATCAGCCCGGAGCGCGCGGTCGAGCTGCTCGCCGGCGCCCCCGGCGTCGAGCTGAGCGAGATCCCCACCCCGCTCCAGGCCGCGGGCCGGGACCCGAGCTTCGTCGGCCGCATCCGCGTCGACGAGACGGTGGAGAACGGGCTGTCGCTGTTCGTCTCCAACGACAACCTGCGCAAGGGCGCCGCGCTCAACGCCGTCCAGCTGGCCGAACTGGTCGCCGCCGAGCTCAAGGGCTGAGTCCGCGGTCGCACCCGGCGGGCCCCGTCCTCGGACGGGGCCCGCTTCGCGTTCACCGGTGCCGGGGTCCAGCGGTGCCGGGGCCCGCTCCGCCCTCCGGATCCGCCGCCGCCGGCTGTTGCCGGACCGCGACATCCGCCGAGATTCACCGGGCGAACCAGGGGTAAAGGTGACCCAACGATCGGGCGGCCACGGGCACCCCTCACCCCGCGGGACCGAGCGCCGGGCCGACCGCGCCCACCCGGCAGCGCCGCACCGGCGCCGCCGGACCCCGAGGGCGAGCGAAAAGAGGTGCGCGATGGACCGCTGTGTCGTCCTGGTGGACGCCGGTTACCTGCTGGGCGCCGCCGCCAGCCTGCTCGCCGGTGACCCGTCCCGGTCCCGCGTCAGTGTCGACCACACCGCGCTCATCACCGCCCTGCGCGAGCGCGCCGAGGCCGAGACCGGTCTGCCGCTGCTGCGGATCTACTGGTTCGACGCCGCCCCCGACCGCCGCCCGATGCCCGAGCACCGCCGGCTCAGGGTCCTGCCGCGGGTCACCGTCCGGCTCGGCGCCCTCACCCGGGCCGAGGGCCGCTGGGTGCAGAAGGGCGTGGACGCCGCGATGCACGCCGAGCTCTCCGAACTCGCCCGCAACCGGGCCTGCGCCGACGTCGTACTGATCACCGGCGACGGGGACCTGCTGCCCGGCATGATGTCCGCCAAGGAGCACGGCGTGGTCGTCCACCTCTGGGCGCTGCAGGCCGCCGACGGCGACTTCAACCAGTCCGAGGACCTGGTCGGCGAGGCCGACGAGCGGCGGGTGCTCGACCGGGAGTGGATCGAGGGCTCCTTCAGCCTGCGGGACACCGCCAGCGCCTTCCCCGCCCCCGGGCCCCGGCACGAGATCGCCAAGATCCTGGCCGCCCCGCCCGCGGCCGTGGCGTCCGCCGTCCGGCCCGCCGCCGTGCCCGCGTCCGCCGAGGTGCCGGTGGCGAACGGGCGCTCCGCCGGGGCGGCCACCGCGCTCAAGGTCGTCCCCACGCCCAAGGACCTCGCCGGGCGCGCCGTCGCCCCGCAGCCCGCCACCGCGGCGCAGCCCACCGGCCCGGTGCTGCGCTGGTCCTCCGACCGGGGCTGGGTCGAGCGGCCCGCCGCCGAGCCCGCCGTCACCGCCGGGGACGGCCTGCCCACCCTCGCCCAGCTGACCACCGCCGAGCAGCGCTGGGCCGACCGCGAGGAGGACATCACCACCATCGGCGGCGACGCGCACGAGGTCGGCCAGGTGTTCGCCCGCCGCTGGACGGAGCGGCTCGGCGACGTCGAGCGGCTCACCGTGCTCTGGCCCGACTACCCGCGCATCCCGCACCGGGTCGACGGCGAGCTGCTCCGCTACGCCGCCCGGTTCGGCCTGCTCGCGCACAAGGACGACCAGATCGACGAGCACGACCGGTACGCCATCCGGGCGGGATTCTGGAAGGAGCTGGCGGGCCGCGTCCCCGGTGGCGACCTCGTCGTCGACGACTGACCGGCGTTCCCGTTTCGGGGGATCAGGCCCCCTTGTCCGGTTACCGGCGTCCACCGCGTAGAGTCTTCGCTCGTGAGCGAGGGCAAGGAGCGGAGCGTCGACAGGGACGCCGTCCGCGAAGCGACCGCTCAGTGGAGCGAGGCGGGCGGATGAGCGAGACGGCCGGGCGGGCACCCCGGGAGGCCTCGCCGTGCTGTGCCGTACGCGACCTGGTCAAGACGTACCGCTCCGGGCGCGGCGCCGGTGCCACCGGGATCCGGGCCAACGACGGCATCAGCCTGACCGTGCGGCAGGGCGAGATCTTCGGACTGCTGGGGCCCAACGGGGCCGGCAAGTCCACGCTGGTCCGCCAGCTCACCGGACTGCTGCGGCCCGACTCCGGCTCCATCGAGCTGCTCGGCCACGACGTCGTCCGCCACCCCGAGCGGGCCGCCCGGCTGCTGGGCTACCTCGGCCAGGAGTCCACCGCGCTGGACGAGCTGACCGTCGCGCTCGCCGCCGAGACCACCGGCCGGCTGCGCGGCCTCAGCCGGGCCCGCGCCCGGGCCGAGGCCGCCGACGTGCTCACCGAACTCGCCCTGGAACCGCTCGCCCACCGCCCGCTCGCCAAGCTCTCCGGCGGCCAGCGCCGGCTGGCCTGCTTCGCCGCCGCGCTGGTGGGGGAGCGGCCGCTGCTGGTGCTGGACGAGCCGACCACCGGCATGGACCCGGTCGCCCGGCGCGCCGTCTGGAGCGCCGTCGACCGCCGCCGGGCCGAGCGGCGGACCACGGTGCTGCTGGTCACCCACAACGTGATCGAGGCCGAGACCGTGCTGGACCGGGTCGCGGTGGTGGACGAGGGCCGGGTGATCGCCTGCGACACCCCCGGCGGGCTCAAGGCACTGGTGGACGGCGACGTCCGGCTGGACCTGGTCTGGCGGGACGAGGCGCCGATGGCGGTGCCCGCGGTCGCCGCGCTCGCCGAGCGGGCCGAGCGCACCGGCCGGCGCTGGACCGTGCGCACCACCCCCGAGCGGGCCCGCGAACTGGTCGCCGCCGTCACCACCGGCCCGGCCTTCGCCGCGCTGGACGACTTCACCCTGGCCACCCCGAGCCTTGAGGACGCCTACCTCAAGCTGGGCGGCCGCCATGGAGGACTGGCCAAGTGACGCTGCTCTCGGTGCCGCCGCAGACCGCCGGGCCCGTGGACGGCGGGCCCGCCCCGCTGGCCCCCGCCGCCCGGCTGCTGCCCGCGCTGGCCGCCGTCTACCGGGCGCAGCTGGCCCGGGCCAAGGTGGCCCGCATCCCGTTGCTGTTCGTGGCGACCTTCCAGTCGCTCGGCATCCTGGTGATGATGCGCGGCGTCGTCGACCCGGGGCAGACCTCGGCCGCGCGTTCGGTGGTGGCCGGCTCCAGCGTGCTGGTGGTGGCCTTCGTGGCGCTCAACCTGCTCGCCCAGTACTTCGGCCGGCTGCGGGCCACCGGCGGACTCGACCACTACGCGACGCTGCCCGTCCCGGCCGCCTCGGTGGTGCTCGGCGCGGCCGCCGCGTACGCCTCGTTCACGCTGCCGGGCACCCTGGTGACGGCCGTCGCCGGGGCGTGGATGTTCGGGCTCCCGATGGGGCAGCTCTGGGTGCTGCTCGCGGTGGTGCCGCTGGCCGGGGCGGCGCTCTCCGGGCTCGGCGCGGTCTGCGGGCTGCTGGCGCCCAAGCAGGAGATCGCCACCATGCTGGGGCAGCTCGGCATGTCGGCGGCGCTGCTGCTGGGCGTGCTCCCGGTGGACCACCTGCCGCAGCCGGTGCTCTGGCTGCGCGACCTGCTGCCCTCCACGTACGGCGTGGAGGCCTTCGCCCGGACCTTCGCGGCCGACCCGGACTGGGCGGCGGTGGCGGGGAACCTGGCGGTCTGCGCCGGGGTGGGTGTGGTGTCGCTGGCGGCGGCCACCTGGGCGTACCGGCGGGCCACCACGCGCTAGGAGCCGCCCGGGACCGCGCCCGGCCCGGGCCGGGCGCACGGGTGCCGGGTCCGTTCGGACGGCGATCGTGAAACGATGGGCCCGTGACCGTACCGAACACACCTCCGGATCCCCTGCGCGCCGCCGCGGATGCCGCCGCTCCTGGTCCGGCCGCCGGCCCGAACCCGTACGCGCCGCCGCCCGTGGACCAGGCCGTGCTGCGTGCCGCGGACCGGCGGGCGCCGCTGGAGCGGCTGCTGCCCGAGCTGAAGGTCGGTGCGGTCACGGTGCTGGCCTGTCTGGCGCTGGGCCTGGTGATGGCGGCGCTCTGGGCCTGGCTGGCGCCGAAGGTGCCCCTGGTGGTCGACGGCAACAAGATCCTCTACGGCGACCCGGAGGGCGAGCAGCGGGCCGGCGCCGACAGCGTCTTCGTGCTGATCGGGCTGGGCATGGGCATCGTGACCGCGCTCGGCGCGTTCCTGTTCACCCGGCGGCGCGGCGGCGGGATCGCGGTGGCGATCGCCCTCGCGACCGGCGGCCTGCTGGCCTCGTTGGGCGCCTGGGGCCTGGGCCGGCGGCTCGGTCCGGCGAGCGACCTGGTCGCCGAGGCCCGGCGGGTCGGCAACGGCGGCCACTTCGACGCCGACATCGACCTCGGGGCCTACGGCGCGCTGCTGGCCTGGCCGATGGCCGCGATGGTGGTGCTGCTGGCGCTCTCGGCCGCCTTCGGCAAGCGCGAGGAGGACCCGCCGCCGTACTGGGCGGGCCCGTACGGCGTGCAGCGGCCCGCGGACGGGCAGCCGGGTGCCGGCCCGGTGACCGGCGGGTCGTTCCACCCGGGCCCGGCGGACCGGCCGCACCCGGGCGACCGGCCGCCGGAGGACCGCACGCCCTGACGGCGCACCGAGCGGGGCGGGCGGCGCCCGTCCGGTTGCCCCGGCGGTCAGCGGCCGATCGGGGCGGTCAGCGCGCCGGTGAGGCCGACCAGGTCGGCCGGGGCCAGCTCGACCTCCAGCCCGCGCCGGCCGGCCGAGACGTACACCGTGGTGTGGCCGAGCGCGCTGTCGTCCACCACGGTGCGCAGCGGGCGGCGCTGGCCGAGCGGCGAGATGCCGCCGAGGACGTAGCCGCTGCTGCGCTCGGCGGCCGCCGGGTCCGCCATCGCGGCCCGTTTGCCGCCGACGGCGGCGGCGAGCGCCTTGAGGTCGAGCTGGCCGGCCACCGGGACGACGCCCACGGTGAGCACGCCGTCGACGTCGGCGACCAGCGTCTTGAAGACCCGCTCGGGCGGCACGCCGAGCACCTCGGCGGCCTCGCCGCCGTAGGAGACGGCGGCCGGATCGTGCTCGTAGGAGTGCACGGTGAACGCCACCGCGGCGTTCTCCAGGGCGACGGTGGCGGGCGTGCCCCCGCCGCCCCTCTTCGGCTTCCTGGCCATCGGGACCTCTTCGAACGGGTGGGTGGGCGTGGTCAGTTGGGGCTGAACGACTGGCGGGTCAGATCGACCGCGGGGAGCGACGGCAGCCAGCTGAGCACCGCCGTCTCGCGGCGCAGCAGCTCCAGCTCGGTGGTCAGCCGTCGGGCGGTGTCGGGGCAGGCCAGCAGCTCCTGCTTGACCGGCGTCCCGAAGACCGAGGCGGCGGCCACCAGGTAGGAGAGCACCTGCGGGTCGTCCGGCAGCTCCTGGCGGCCGACGGTGCTGGCCTCGCGGGCGCCGGCCAGCCGCTTCTGGTACGCCCGGAAGGCCCGCTCCACGCCGGCGGCCAGCGCCCCGGCGCCCTCGCCGGGCAGCTCCTCGATCGGCTCGATCTCGCCGCTCAGGTACGGGCCGCCGGTGTCCACCGAGCGCAGCCGGAACCGGGTGGTGCCGGTGACCAGCAGCTCGTACCGGCCGTCCGGCTGCTCCTGCGCCGAGGCGACGTCGGCCACGCAGCCGACGTGGTACAGCGCCTCCAGGGGGTCCCCGGTGACGGTGCCCAGACCGTCCAGCGGCCCGGCCGGACCCTCCTCGGGGCGGACCGGGGCGACCTCGCGGCCGTCCTTGATGGCGAGCACGCCGAATCGCCGCGGCTGGTCCTCGGGGAGGGCGAGCAGGTCGGCGACCAGACGGCGGTAACGCTCCTCGAAGATGTTCAGGGGCATCACCAGGCCCGGGTAGAGCACGGAGTTCAGCGGGAAGAGCGGCAGCCGTTCTGTCACGGCGCACAGCGTAGTTCCCCGAGCGGTGGATACGCCCGGAGGTTATCCCCGCTGGAGCATCCGGCTGGCCCCGGCGGCGACGGTGGTGGCCAGGACCCAGCCGACGACCACCAGGCCGGAGGCGACCCACTGGGCGGTGCCGCCGGGGTTCCAGCCCTGCTGGCCGAGGTCGACGACCGGCAGCAGCTGGCCCAGCGCGTACAGCACCGGGTTCCAGTGCGGGCGCTCGTCGGCCTTGAGCGGCTGGAGTTCGTGGGTGGCGAAGTAGACGCTGCCCAGCGCCCAGGCGAGCAGCAGCCAGAGCGCGGCCCGGCCGGGGCGGAAGCCGTAGCCGACGGTGACGTCCTGGATCCGGCCCCAGAGCCGGGCGGGCAGCGGCAGGGTCTGCCGGCGGCGGCGCTGCTTGGCGTACAGCACCTCGCGGGCGTCGTCGTCGGCGCCGTCGCGGCGCAGGGCGGCGGCCAGCTGCTCGTAGGACTCGGGCTGGAACTCCACCGCGGAGCCCTCCAGCCAGGCGATCCGCTGCTGGATGCCGAACGGGGCCGCCGGGCGCAGGCACTCGTAGGTGAAGCCGGTGAGGCCGAGGTGCTTGCCGTGCGGCCAGGAGTCGGGGGCGTCGACCAGGTTGCCCACCTTGGCGCGCGAGAGCGAGACCTTGCCGGTGGGCGGGGTGCGGCAGGTGAAGCGCAGCTCGGGGGTGTGGATGCGGCGCAGCGCCAGCTCGTCGTCCGGGCCGAGGTGGAACTCGGCGTCGGCGATCAGGCAGGCGCTGTCGAAGCGGCTGTCGGAGAGCCGGACGGCGCCGTGCGCGCGGAACGGCGTGCTGGGGGAGCCGGCCGGGACGACCTGGCCGTAGCCGGAGCCGTAGTACGACCCGGAGGAGGACCAGCCGCCGTCCGCCGAGCCGCTGAGGTACAGGGTGTGGCCGACGGTGATGCGGACGGCGTTGAGGGCGACCTTGTTCTCCGGCACGGCGTACAGCTGGGCGCCGCGCAGCGAGAGCCGGCCGCCGATCCGGGCGGTGCGCAGGCTGACCTCGCCGCGGGACTCCAGCCGGTCGGCCTCGAAGTCCTGGCTGACCGCCATCCCGTCGGCGGAGAGCGCCCGGCCGAACCGGTCGCCGCCGAGGACGGCCTGGTTGAGCAGCAGGTCGGTGCCGATCCGGGAGTCGGTGAGCCGGATGCCCTGCGGTATCCGGCAGCGGGCCAGGTGCAGGTCGCCCGAGGTGGTGAGGCGGGAGGCCTCCAGCCGGGGTATCAGGCAGCTGACGAAGCGCAGCGTGCCGGCGTCGGCCTCGGAGATCAGCACCTTGCGCTCGAAGCGGCAGTCGCGGATCTCGACGTAGTGGCCGATGCTGCCGCCGGCCAGCACCAGCGGGCCGGTGACCCGGGCGCCGGTCAGCTTGAGGGCGGCGACCCGCCCGGGGGCGGCCGGCGGGCCGTCCAGCAGCAGGTGGGCCAGGACCTCGGCGCGGACGGTGCGCCCGGGGCCCCAGGGCTCGTCGCCGAAGGGGTCGTCCAGCGGGGTGCCGGTGGGCGGGCCGTCGGGGCCGGGACGGGTGTTGGAGGGGGCCTCCCCGGGCTCGGCGCCGCCGGTCCGCAGGTCGTACACCTCGCCCTGGCGGAACGCCTCCCAGAGCCCCTGCTCGGTCCGCGTCCAGTCGTCCGGCGCACGCTCCGCCATCGTTCCCCCGTCTCCCCCGGTCGTCTCGCCTTTCGTATCACGGACTGAAATGCGGGGCCGCCGGTTCCGGCCACTCCTTACACTGGGTGGCGTGATCTCTCGAATCGACCTGCGCGGCTCGCTCGACGACCCGCGTGACCTGCTGCCCCGTGCCGACTTCGACGTCGCGGCCGCCCTGGAGACGGTGCGCCCGATCGCCGAGGACGTGCATCATCGCGGGGTCGCGGCGGTGATCGACATCACGGAGCGTTTCGACGGCGTGCGGCTGGAGTCCACCCGGGTGCCCGCCGAGCAGCTCACCGAGGCCCTGGCGGCGCTGGACCCGAAGGTCCGCGCCGCACTGGAGGAGTCGATCCGCCGCGCCCGCCTCGTCCACGCCGACCAGCGCCGGACCGGGCACACCACCCAGGTGGTGCCGGGCGGCACGGTCACCCAGCGCTGGGTGCCGGTGGACCGGGTCGGCCTGTACGTGCCGGGCGGCCTCGCCGTCTACCCGTCCTCCGTCGTGATGAACGTGGTGCCCGCGCAGGAGGCCGGGGTGACCGGCATCGCGGTGACCTCGCCGCCGCAGAAGGCCTTCGGCGGCCGGGTGCACCCGACGATCCTGGCGGCCTGCGCGCTGCTCGGCGTCACCGAGGTGTACGCCGTCGGCGGCGCCCAGGCGGTCGCCATGTTCGCGCTCGGCACCGAGGAGTGCGAGCCGGTGAACATGGTCACCGGCCCGGGCAACATCTACGTGGCCGCGGCCAAGCGCTACTTCGCCGGCCGGATCGGCATCGACTCCGAGGCCGGCCCGACCGAGATCGCCGTCCTCGCCGACGACAGCGCGGACCCGGTGGACGTCGCCGCCGACCTGATCAGCCAGGCCGAGCACGGCCCGACCTCGGGCTCGGTGCTGGTCACCGACTCGCCCGAGCTGGCCGAGGCCGTCGAGGCCGAGCTGAAGACGCAGGTCGCCCGGACGAAGCACAGCGAGCGGGTGGCCCGGGCGCTGGGCGGCCGGCAGTCCGGCATCATCCTGGTCGACGACCTGACGCAGGGTCTGGCGGTGGTGAACGCCTACGCCGCCGAGCACCTGGAGATCCAGACCCGGGACGCCCACGCGGTCGCCGCCCGGGTCCGCAACGCGGGCGCGATCTTCATCGGCCGCTGGACCCCGGTCTCGCTCGGCGACTACGCGGCCGGCTCCAACCACGTGCTGCCGACCGGCGGTTGCGCCTGCCACTCGGCGGGGCTCTCCGTGCAGACCTTCCTGCGCGGCGTCCAGGTCGTGGAGTACGACCGGGAGGCGCTGGCCGGCATCGCCGCGCACGTCGTCAACCTGGCCGACGCCGAGGACCTGCCGGGCCACGGCGACGCGATCAAGGCACGTTTCGTCGGCGACGAACAGTACTGGCAGAGCGACTGGAGTGTGCCCGGCGCATGAAGATCGACGATCTCCCCATCCGTGACGAGCTGCGCGGCCAGTCCCCGTACGGAGCACCGCAGCTGGACGTCCCCGTCCAGCTGAACACCAACGAGAACCCCTACCCGCTGCCCGCGGAGCTGGTGGCCCGGATCGCCGAGCGCGTCGCCGAGGCCGCCCGCGACCTCAACCGCTACCCCGACCGGGACGCGGTCGAGCTGCGCGAGGGCCTGGCCGGGTACCTGACGCGGACCACCGGCTTCGGGCGCACCCGCGAGCAGGTCTGGGCCGCCAACGGCTCCAACGAGATCCTGCAGCAGCTGCTCCAGACCTTCGGCGGCCCCGGCCGCACCGCGCTCGGCTTCGAGCCCTCCTACTCGATGCACGCCCTGATCTCCCGGGGCACCGGCACCGGCTGGATCTCCGGTCCGCGCAACGAGGACTTCACCATCGACGTGGACGCCGCCGTCGAGGCCATCGCCGAGCACCGGCCGAACGTCGTGTTCATCTGCTCGCCGAACAACCCGACCGGCACCGCCGTCGCCGCCGACGTGGTGCTGCGGCTGTACGAGGCCGCGCAGGCCGCCCGGCCCGCCCTGGTGATCGTGGACGAGGCGTACGTCGAGTTCTCGCACCGCGCCTCGCTGCTGCCGCTGCTGGCCGGCCGCCCCAACCTGGTGGTCACCCGCACCATGTCCAAGGCCTTCGGCGCGGCCGGCCTGCGCCTGGGCTACCTGACGGCCGACGCCGCCGTGGTGGACGCCGTCCAGCTGGTCCGGCTGCCCTACCACCTGTCGGCCGTCACCCAGGCCACCGCGCTGGCCTGCCTGGAGCACACCGACACCCTGCTCGGGTACGTCGGCCGGCTCAAGGCCGAGCGCGACCGGCTGGTCGAGGCGCTGCGCGGGCTGGGCCTGGAGGTGACCGACTCGGACGCCAACTTCGTCCAGTTCGGCCGCTTCGCGGACACCCACGCGGTCTGGCAGGCCATCCTCGACCGGGGCGTCCTGGTCCGCGACAACGGCGTCCCCGGATGGCTGCGCGTCACCGCCGGCACCCCTGCCGAGAACGACGCCTTCCTGGCCGCCGTCTCTTCAGTGATCAAGGAGCTGTAACCCCGTATGTCCCGTATCGGACGCGTTGAACGCACCACCAAGGAGACCTCGGTCCTGGTCGAGATCGATCTCGACGGCACCGGCCGGACCGACATCTCCACGGGCGTCGGGTTCTACGACCACATGCTCGACCAGCTCGGCCGCCACGGCCTCTTCGACCTCACCGTGAAGACCGACGGCGACCTGCACATCGACACCCACCACACCATCGAGGACACCGCCCTCGCCCTGGGCGCCGCCTTCAAGCAGGCGCTCGGCGACAAGGTCGGCATCTACCGCTTCGGCAACTGCACGGTGCCGCTGGACGAGTCGCTCGCCCAGGTCACCGTGGACCTCTCCGGCCGCCCCTACCTGGTGCACACCGAGCCGGAGCACATGGCGCCGATGATCGGCAGCTACGACACCACCATGACCCGGCACATCCTGGAGTCCTTCGTGGCCCAGGCGCAGGTCGCCCTGCACGTCCACGTGCCGTACGGACGCAACGCGCACCACATCGTGGAGTGCCAGTTCAAGGCGCTGGCCCGGGCCCTGCGCTACGCCGCCGAGCGCGACCCGCGCGCGGCCGGCATCCTCCCGTCTACCAAGGGTGCGCTGTGAGCAAGTCCGCGATCGTCCTCCTCTTCGTCGGCCTCTTCCTGGCCGGCGGCGTGATCTCGTTCTGGAAGCAGAAGATCCCGAAGGGCGTCATCGCCGTGCTCGCCATAGGCTCGGTGCTCTGCCTGGCCTCCGGCCTGATGCGCCTCTAGCGCCGCGCGCGGACAGCGCCGTACAGAGCCGCTTAGGAACAGCCGAGAGACTTGGACACCTGAACATGGGCAAGAACGTCGTCGTACTCGACTACGGGTCGGGCAACCTCCGCTCGGCCCAGCGCGCCGTCGAGCGCACCGGCGCGACCGTCACCGTCACGTCGGACTTCCAGGCCGCGATGGACGCGGACGGCCTGCTCGTCCCCGGCGTCGGCGCCTTCGAGGCCTGCATGCGCGGGCTGAAGGCCGTCCGCGGGGACTGGATCATCGGCCGCCGCCTCGCCGGCGGCCGCCCGGTCATGGGCATCTGCGTGGGCATGCAGATCCTCTTCGAGAAGGGGGTCGAGCACGGCGTGGAGACGGCCGGCTGCGACGAGTGGCCGGGCAGCGTCGAACCGCTGGACGCGCCGATCGTCCCGCACATGGGCTGGAACACCGTGGACGCCCCCGAGCAGAGCCGGATGTTCGCCGGCCTCGACGCCGACACCCGCTTCTACTTCGTGCACTCCTACGGGGTGCGCCGCTGGGAGCTGGAGGTGCACAGCGCGCGGATCAACGCCCCGCTGGTCACCTGGGCCACGCACGGGCAGCCGTTCGTCGCGGCCGTCGAGAACGGCCCGCTCTGGGCCACCCAGTTCCACCCCGAGAAGTCCGGCGACGCCGGCGCCGCCCTGCTGACCAACTGGGTCAACACCCTCTGACGATCTGAGAGTTGTCACCATCATGAGCCGCCTCGAACTGCTCCCCGCCGTCGACGTCCGGGACGGCCAGGCCGTCCGCCTGGTCAAGGGCGCCTCCGGCACCGAGACCTCCTTCGGCGAGCCGCTCGCCGCCGCCCTCGCCTGGCAGAACGCCGGCGCCGAGTGGCTCCACCTGGTCGACCTGGACGCCGCGTTCGGCACCGGCAGCAACCGCGACCTGCTCCGCGAGGTCACCGCCGCGCTGGACATCAAGGTCGAGCTGTCCGGCGGCATCCGCGACGACGAGTCGCTGGCCGCGGCCCTCGCCACCGGCTGCACCCGGGTCAACCTCGGCACCGCCGCCCTGGAGAGCCCCGAGTGGGTCGCCAAGGTCATCGCCGAGCACGGCGACAAGATCGCCGTCGGCCTGGACGTGGTCGGCACCACCCTGCGCGGCCGCGGCTGGACCCGCGACGGCGGTCAGCTCTTCGACGTGCTGGCCCGCCTCGACGCCGAGGGCTGCGCCCGCTACGTCGTCACCGACGTCAACCGGGACGGCACCCTGACCGGCCCCAACCTGCAGCTGCTGCGCGACGTCTGCGCCGCCACCGACAAGCCGGTGGTCGCCTCCGGCGGCGTCTCCTCGCTGGACGACCTGCGCGCCATCGCCACTCTCGTCGGCGAGGGTGTCGAGGGTGCCATCGTGGGCAAGGCACTCTACGAGCAGAAGTTCACCCTCGAAGAGGCCCTGGAGGCGGTTTCAGGATGACGGAACGTCAGATCGTACGCGGTCGGGTGGCCGGGTTCTCCCCCTGGGAGGACGAGTTCGGCTACTCGCGGGCGGTCGCCGCGGGAGACCATGTGCACGTGGCCGGCTCCACCGCCTGGGTGGACGGGAAGATCGAGCACGAGGGCGACCCGTACCTGCAGACCCTCGCCGCGTTCGGCGTCGGCCTCCAGGCCCTGGCCGCGTACGGTCTGACGACGGACGACGTGGTCCGTACCCGGATGTACATCACCCACGCCCGCGACGCCGACGAGGTGGGCCGCGCCCACCGCAGCCTCTTCGACGTCGTCCGCCCGGCGGCCACCATGGTGGTGGTCGACGGCCTGATCGACTCCCGGATGATGGTCGAGGTCGAACTCGACGCCTACCGCGCCGGGCTCGCACGCACTCTGGAAGGCAAACAGCCGTGACCCTCGCCGTACGTGTCATCCCCTGCCTGGACGTCGACGCCGGGCGGGTGGTGAAGGGCGTCAACTTCCAGAACCTGCGCGACGCCGGTGACCCGGTCGAGATGGCCAAGCTCTACGACGCCGAGGGTGCCGACGAACTGACCTTCCTCGACATCACCGCCTCCTCCGGCGACCGCGAGACCACCTACGACGTGGTCCGCCGCACGGCCGAGCAGGTCTTCATCCCGCTCACCGTCGGCGGCGGCATCCGGGCCGTCGACGACGTGGACAAGCTGCTGCGGGCCGGCGCCGACAAGGTGGGCGTCAACACCGCGGCGATCGCCCGCCCGGAGCTGGTCCGGGAGATCGCGCAGCGCTTCGGCCGCCAGGTGCTGGTGCTGTCGGTGGACGCCCGGCGCTGCCCGGAGGGCACCGAGACCGCCTCGGGCTTCGAGGTCACCACCCACGGCGGGCGCCGGGGCACCGGCCTGGACGCCGTCGAGTGGGCGGGCCGCGCGGCCGAGCTGGGCGCGGGCGAGATCCTGCTCAACTCGATGGACGCGGACGGCACCAAGGACGGCTACGACCTGGAGCTGATCCGGGCCGTCCGCAAGAGCGTCGCCGTCCCGGTGATCGCCTCCGGCGGCGCCGGCAAGCTCGCCGACTTCGCCCCCGCCGTGGAGGCCGGCGCCGACGCCGTGCTGGCCGCCAGCGTCTTCCACTTCGGGGACCTGCGGATCGGCGAGGTCAAGGACGCGCTGCGGGAGGCCGGGCACCCCGTCCGCTGATCCCCCGCCCGTGCCGTCCCCACCCGCGGGCGTGGACGGCACGGGCGGCCGCGGTCAGGACTGCTGCCGCGGCTCGCCCTTGATCAGCGCGAACGGCGCGCCGAACGGGTCCGCCAGCCAGGCGATCCGGCCGACCTCCGGGACGTCCTCGGCGGGCATCAGCACCGTGCCGCCGGCCGCCTGGGCGCGGCCGACCAGCTCGTCCACCCGCTCGGTGGCGAAGTACGGCGTCCAGGACGGCGGTTGGCCCTCGCCCATGACCGGGGCGATGCCGCCGAAGCTGGTGGCCTGCTGGTCGCCGGCGGCGGTGGAGAGCACCAGGTAGGTCATCCCCGGGGCCGGGAACTTCTCCGAGCGCCAGCCGAACACCGCGCGGTAGAAGCCGAACCCGGCCTCCTGGTCGGTGGTGTGCAGCTCGGACCAGACCAGCGCGTTGTCGGTGGACACCGCGTCCAGGCCGGTGGTCGTGCCCGCCTGCCAGATCGCGAACTGCGCGCCCTGCGGGTCGGTGAGCTGGGCCATCCGCCCGGCGTCCATCACGTCGAACGGCGCGGCCCGGACGGTGCCGCCGGCCTGCTCGACGGACTTGGCGGTGGCGTCCGCGTCCGGGGTCTTGAAGTACGTCGTCCAGGCGGACTTCGCGCCCTCCTCGGTGAGCGGCCCGATCGCGCCCACGGTCTTGCCGTCGGCCTGCAGGAAGCCGTAGCCACCCGCCTCCGGGCCGAGCCCCTGGAACGTCCAGCCGAACACCGCGCCGTAGAAGGCGGCGGCGGCCGCCGGATCCGGGCTGCCGAGGTCGATCCAGCAGGGCGAGCCGGTGGGAAAGTCGGTGGTGAGCATGAGGTGGTGCTCCTTCGACGGGAAAGACGGCCGGGCGGCTTTGCGAAGGCGCGGCCGCGCCTCTTCCCGGCCCGTTGCGAGTCTGCACCCCACCACCGACATCCGCAGCCGGGGCGGCCGCGGGCCCGTTCCCGCGGCCGTTCCCGCCGCTGCCGCTACGACCGGGCCGACGGCAGCGGGAGCACGTGGTGCAGCGCGGCGACGGCGTCCGGCGGGCCGTCCACGGACAGCTCGGTGCGGGCGCCCCGCCCGTGGACGAACAGCAGCAGCTCGCCCGGCTCGCCGGTGATCCGCACCGTCGGCGCCCCGGCGGGGCCGACCGTCAGGCTCTGCCCGTCCGGGCGGCGCAGCTCCAGCCGGGCGGGGGAGCGCCGGCCCGCCTCCAGCCGGGCGAGCAGCGGCAGACGGCGCCAGAGCGCCTCGGCCCGCCCGGGCGGCACCGGCTGCGCCCGCCACGATTCGCCCGCCCGGAGGACGTCCTCGGCGTGCACGAAGTACTCCACCGTGTTCGCCGCCTCGTCGGCCCCGGGCAGGGCGAAGGGCGAGAGCAGCGGCGGCCCCGAACGGAACGACCGCAGCAGCTCCTCGTACGGGCGCGCGGCGTAGCCGCTCTGCACCCGGTGGGTCCAGCCGGCCAGGGCGCCGACCCGGATGCCGGCCGCGGCGTCCGGTCGGTGCTCGCGCAGCACCAGGTGGGCGGCGAGGTCCCGGGTGGTCCATCCGGCGCAGAGGGTGGGCGCGTCCGGTCCGGCGGCGGCGAGGAGTCCGGCCAGCCGGTGGCGCTCGGCGAGGGCGTGGTTCGACATGCGGAACAGCCTAGGGGGCGGGTCGTCAGCGCAGGTGCCCGGAGAGCCGGACGCCGCCCGGGCGGTTGCTCGCCGTCAGGGTGCAGGTGAAGTCCCGCCAGCCCTGCTGGTAGTAGGCCGCCGACGGGCCGAAGGGGTAGCCGTAGTACGGGCCGCCGCCGCCCTGGCGGGCCTCGGCGGCGGCCTGGACCGCCTGGCAGCCCTCCCGCATCGCCTTGCTGATCTGGCTGTCGCCGGTCAGGCCCTCCGGGAGCAGCAGGTCGGCGATCGCCTCACCGTCGTGCTCGCCCTCGCAGGGGCGCGCCTCCGGCTTGGTCACCGTCTTGTTCAGCTGCGGGTGGTCGAAGCAGGAGCCCACCGGGAAGAAGGTGTACGGCACCACCCTGGTCGCCGTCGGGGACGGCGTGGGCGTCGGGGTGGGCGTGGGTGCCGGGGAACTCGTGGTGGGAGCGGGCGGCGGCGGCAGCGCGGCGGGCTTCTTCTCGGGCCAGAGGAGCACGGTGGCCACCACCGCGAGCAGCACGGCCAGCACGGCCGAGACGGCGAGGACCAGGCCCCGCGACGGACGGGAGGCGGCTTCGGGCGGCTGCTCGGAGGTCATGGCCACGAGAATGGCCCACTCCGGGGCCCGACGGCAGGCGGTTGGCACAACTCGTACGAGCAGACCGGGCCGGGTGGGGCGGGGGCTCGGCTAGGCTCGCCCCGGCACGACACGATCCCAGGAGTTTCGGATGCGCGTCGGAATCACCGGTCACCGCGGCCTGTCGGGTGGCATCACCGAGATGCTGGTCCGCGGGGACCTCTGGAAGCTGGTCACCACCTTCGGCCCCTACGAGCTGGTCGGCGTCACCTGCGCCGACGAGGGCCCGGAGAGCTGGTTCGCCCGGTCCGTCCTGGAGCACGGCGGCAAGCTGGAGGTCATCGTCCCCGCCGGGGCGCCGCCGGTGGGCCGCGCCGATGACCGGCACCGGGGCACCAGGCTGCGGCTGATGAACGAGGCCAACGCCATCCACCGGCTCGCCGCCGTCGAGCACGGCGGACTCGGCGACGACACCGCGCTCGCCCTGGTCGGCATGGTCGACGAGGTGATCGCGGTCTGGGACGGCGAGCCCGGCAGCGAGCCGGCCCGGGTCGCCGAACTGGCCCGGCGGGCCGGACTCTACGTCCACCGGATCTGGCCGCAGGGCTGCGAGCGGGGGAACTAGGGGGGTGTCAGGCCCGCCCGTGTCCGGGGTGGGCGGCGGCCCGGTGGCCGGGGCGGGGCTGACACAATGGCCCCATGTCCACCACACCCGCCGCCCCCGGCTCCACCGCCCTGGCTCCCGAGATCGCCGCGCGGCTCAAGCGCACCGACGACGGCCTGCTCCCGGCCGTCGCGCAGCAGTACGACACCGGCGAGGTGCTGATGCTGGGCTGGATGGACGACGAGGCGCTGCACCGCACCCTCACCACCGGCCGCTGCACCTACTGGAGCCGCAGCCGCCGGGAGTACTGGGTCAAGGGCGACACCTCGGGCCACGTCCAGCGGGTCGTCTCGGTCGCGCTGGACTGCGACGGCGACACCCTGCTCGTCAAGGTCGACCAGAGCGGCGCCGCCTGCCACACCGGCGACCGCACCTGCTTCGACGCCGACGTGCTCCCGCTCGCCTGACCCCCACAGCCCACCACGACCAGAAGGTGCCGCTCGCCATGGACCTCGAAGCCTTCCGCAAGCTCGCCGTCGACACCCGGGTCATCCCGGTCACCCGCAGGCTCCTCGCGGACGGCCTCACCCCGATCGGCCTCTACCGCAGCCTCGCCGGCGAGCGCCCCGGCACCTTCCTGCTGGAGTCCGCCGAGCAGGGCCGCAGCTGGTCCCGCTACTCCTTCGTCGGCGTGCGCAGCGCCGCCACCCTGACCGCCGGCCCCGACGGCAACGCCCGCTGGCTGGGCACCCCGCCGGTCGGCATCCCCACCACCGGCGACCCGCTCCAGGTGCTGCGCGCCGCGCTGGAGGCGCTGCACACCCCGCGCCGCACCGACGACGGCCTGCCCCCGCTGACCGGCGGCCTGGTCGGCTACCTCGGCTACGACGTCGTGCGCCGGCTGGAGAAGCTGCCCGACCTCAACCCGGACGACCTGCGCCTGCCCGAGCTGACCATGCTGCTCGCCACCGACCTCGCGGTGCTCGACCACGTCGACGGCACGGTGCTGCTGATCGCCAACGCGGTCAACCACAACGACCTGTCCAGCGGCGTCGACGAGGCCTACGCGGACGCGGTGGCCCGCCTCGACGCGATGGAGGCCGACCTCCTCAAGCCGGTCGACCCGGGCCTCGCCACCTTCACCCCGGCCGGCCCCGGCGAGGTCCGCTCGCCGTTCGGCGGGGAGCCGTACCGGGCGGCCGTGGAGGACATCAAGGAGCGGATCCGGGCCGGCGAGGCCTTCCAGGTGGTGCCCTCGCAGCGGTTCGAGGCGCCCTGCCCGGCCTCCGCGCTGGACGTCTACCGGGTGCTGCGCACCACCAACCCGAGCCCGTACATGTACCTGTTCCGCTTCCCCGGCCCGGACGGCGGCGCCGAGGGCGCCTTCGACGTGGTCGGCTCCAGCCCCGAGGCGCTGGTCAAGGTCACCGAGGGCGAGGCGATGCTGCACCCGATCGCCGGCACCCGGCACCGCGGTGCCACCCCGCACGAGGACGCCGAGCTGGCCGCCGAGCTGCTCGCCGACCCGAAGGAGCGGGCCGAGCACCTGATGCTGGTCGACCTGGGCCGCAACGACCTCGGGCGGGTCTGCGAGCCGGGCAGCGTCGAGGTGGTCGACTTCATGCAGGTCGAGCGGTACAGCCACGTCATGCACATCGTCTCGACGGTCACCGGCAAGGTGGCGCCCGGCCGGAGCGCGTTCGACGTGCTGACCGCCTGCTTCCCGGCCGGGACCCTCTCCGGCGCGCCGAAGCCGCGCGCGATGCGCATCATCGAGGAGCTGGAGCCCACCCGCCGGGGTCTGTACGGCGGCTGCGTCGGGTACCTGGACTTCGCCGGGGACTCCGACACCGCGATCGCCATCCGGACCGCCGTGCTGCGCGACGGCACCGCCTACGTCCAGGCGGGCGCGGGTGTGGTCGCCGACTCGGACCCGCACGGCGAGGACACCGAGTGCCGCAACAAGGCCGCCGCCGTGCTGCGCGCCGTGGCCACCGCCAACACCCTGCGCACGCCGACGCTCTAGGAGCTGGGAGGCCACGATGCCGGACGAGCAGCAGTCCACCGGGTCGGCCTGGGACGTCCTGGCGGGCGTGCGGTTCCCGCCCGGCCACCGGGTGGAGATCACCGCCGGGAAGGTCACCATGACGCCGCGCACGGCCGCGTCGGCGGCGGTCGTGCGGGCCGTCGCCGCGCAGGCCGGGGAGCAGTCGGCCGGGCACGGCACGGTGCTCACGGAGGCCGTCGTGGACTTCCCGTCCGCGCGGTACGGCTACGCGCCGGACGTGGCCCTGATCGCCCCCGGCGCGCGGCCCGGCGCCCGGGGCCGGTTCGGGTGGCGCGACCTGGAGGCGGTGCTGGAGGCCGTCCCGCGCTCCCAGCAGGACGACGACTTCGTCCGCAAGCACCGCTTCTACGCGGAGTGCGGGATCCCGCTGTACGTGCTGGTGGACCCGGCGGGCGCGGTCTGCACGGTGTACAGCGCGCCGCAGCCGGCCGGGACCTACCGGGAGGCGGAGCGGGTGCCGTTCGGCAACGACGTGTTCCTGCCGCTGGCGGAGCGGACCCTGGTGCTGCGGACCGACGACTTCCCGGTCGAGTCGCCGACCCCGGGTGCGGAGCCGGGCGGCGGCCGGGGGATAGTGGACGGGTGAGCGTTCCTACCCCGCCCCGTGCCGAAGCCGTATCCGCCGCCCCCGCCAAGGCCGGGCGGCGGACGCTCGGCCTGATGCTGCTGACGACCCTGCTGGGCGCGGTGCTGGTGCTGACGGCCGTCGGCCGGGTCTGGGCCGACGGCAAGGTGGCCGGCTCGGCCGCCGGGACGCTGGAGGTGTCCGCCACCGGCAGCCGGATCTCGGAACTGCCCGGCGGGCTGGCCCTGGTGGCGCTGGCGGCGGCGCTGGCGGTGTTCGCGGTGCGCGGCGCCGGACGGGTCGCGGTCGGCGTGCTCACCCTGCTGGCCGGCCTCGGGGCGGCCGCGACCGCGGCCGCGGGGGCGGGCGACAGCGCCGCGCTGGACAGCGAGGCGGCCCGCAAGCTCGCGCTCTCCGGCACCACCGCCACGGAGGTCGCCCACACCGGCTGGCCCTGGGTGGCCCTGCTCGGCGGGCTGCTGCTGGCCCTGGCCGGGCTGCTCGTGGTCCGGTACGGGCGGAGCTGGCCGGCCATGGGCAGCCGCTACGACGCACCCACCCGGACGGCGCCGGCGAAGGCCCCCGAGACCCCGGCGGACCTCTGGAAGGCGCTGGACCGCGGCGAGGACCCGACCGCGGTCTGATCCGGACCGCGCGGCCGGACCGACCCCGCGGCGGCACCGGTCGTACGGCCGCGGCGACCCGGCGGCCGGTGTGACCCGATAGACGAGCACCCCCTTTGGGGCGGCGCCGTGTGGCCCGGCACAATGGAACACGTCAACCCGCCAGGGGCCCGCGGGCCCGGCCGGGCCCCGGAGAACCAAGGAGCACCGCAGATGTCGGCAGCAGCACACGGCCACAACCCCGCCGCCTGGACCGGCGTGACCATCTCCTTCGTCGGCTTCGCGATCGCGGGCGTGGCGATGATCCTCCCGTCGGTGCCGGTGGTCTGGGGCGGCCTGGCGGTCGTCCTGATAGGCGGCGTGGTCGGCAAGGCCATGTCGATGGCCGGCATGGGCAAGCAGCCCAGCCCGCACTTCGAGACCGTCGAGGACCGGACCGCGGCCGCCGCCGTCACCGCCTGACGCACTCCGTCGCACGGTCGAACGGCGGGCGCACGCCCGCCGTTCCGTCTGTCCGGCCGGGGGGCTCCGCCCGTCCGCGGCCGTTTCGTTTCACCCGCGGGACGCGCCGGACCGGCACAATCGGGGGCGTGAACGCCGCCCCCTCCGTTTCCGCCCGGCCGCCCGTGCTGCGCCGGCTCGGTCCGCCGCTGGCCGCCCTGGCCGCGGTGACCGTCCCCACCGTGTACCTCGCGGTGGTGGACCCGAACGCCCCCGGCCACTACCCGGCCTGCCCGTTCCTGACGGCCACCGGCTGGTGGTGCCCGGGCTGCGGCGGCCTGCGCTGCGTCCACGCCCTCGCCCACGGCGACCTCAGCGGCGCGCTGCACGACAACGCGCCGGCGGTGCTGCTCTTCGCGGTGCTGGCGGTGCTCTGGGTGCGCTGGGTGTGGGCCGCGGTGACCGGCGGTCCGGGGCCCCGGCTCGCGCTCGGCGCCCGGCGCTGGGTGCTGATCGGCCTGCTGCTCCTGGTGTTCACGGTGGTGCGCAATCTGCCCGTCGGCGCGGGTCTGGCACCACCCCTGATCTGAGCGACCGGCCGGTACCGGCGCGGTGTGGGCGCGGTGAAGCCGCAGTTGGGAGGCGTGTCGGGGGGCGTCCGTTCCGCGAGACGCGCGCCGGGTGGATGCGCCTCGCGCTCCCCGGTGCCGATACCATCGAAGGGCCGGCGGGCCCATTGGCCGTCCGGCTCCTCGCTAGCAGAACTAGCAGAAATGATGGGGGCGCTCGCGTGAGTGTGCTCGACTCGATCATCGAAGGGGTCCGCGAGGACCTCGCCGAGCGGCAGGCCCGGGTCTCGTTGGACCAGCTCAAGGAGCTCGCCGCCAAGGCCCCGGACGCCAAGGACGGCGTCGCCGCCCTCAAGGGCGACGGTGTGCGGGTGATCTGCGAGGTCAAGCGCTCCAGCCCGTCCAAGGGCGCACTGGCCGCGATCGCCGACCCGGCCGCCCTGGCGACCGACTACGCGGCCGGCGGTGCCGCCGCGATCAGCGTGCTGACCGAGCAGCGCCGCTTCGGCGGTTCGCTCGCCGACCTGGACGCCGTCCGCGCCGCGGTGGACACCCCGCTGCTGCGCAAGGACTTCATCGTCACCGCCTACCAGCTGTGGGAGGCCCGCGCGCACGGCGCCGACCTCGCGCTGCTGATCGTCGCCGCCCTCGACCAGCCGGCCCTGGTGTCGCTGATCGAGCGCGCCGAGTCGATCGGCCTCACCCCGCTGGTCGAGGTGCACGACGAGGAGGAGATCGCCCGCGCGGTGGACGCCGGCGCGAAGATCATCGGCGTCAACGCCCGCAACCTCAAGACCCTCGAGGTGGACCGCAACACCTTCGGCAACATCGTGCACGCGATCCCGGACGGCGTCGTCAAGATCGCCGAGTCCGGAGTGCGCGGCCCGCTGGACGTGATCTCCTACGCCAACCTCGGCGCCGACGCGGTGCTGGTCGGCGAGTCCCTGGTGACCGGCCGGGACCCGCGCGCCGCGGTGGCCGACCTGGTCGCGGCCGGTGCCCACCCCGCCCTGCGGCACAAGGACTGACCCCGCCGCCATGAAACTCGCCTCCCGTCTCGCCCCCGGCTGCCGCCCGCGCGGCTGCCGCGCGCCCGCACGCCGGGTGCTGGGCAGGCGGGTGCGCTACGTCATCGGCTGCGAGCCCGGGCAGGTGCAGGGCCGCCGATGGCGCAGGACGCACGGCTGATCCAGCCGTTCCGACGTCACTGCCGTCATCTGCGAGAAGGACTTTTCACCATGTCCGAGAAGGACTACCTGCCCGGCGCCGAGGTGCCGGACGCCCGCGGTTACTTCGGCGCCTACGGGGGCCGCTTCATCCCGGAGGCGCTGGTCGCCGCCGTCGAGCAGGTCGCCGAGGAGTACGAGAAGGCCAAGGCCGACCCGGCCTTCCTGGCCGAGCTGGACGGGCTGCTCAAGGACTACACCGGCCGCCCCAGCCCGCTGACCGATGTGCACCGCTTCTCCGCCGAGGCGGGCGGCGCGCGCATCCTGCTCAAGCGCGAGGACCTGAACCACACCGGCTCGCACAAGATCAACAACGTGCTGGGCCAGGCCCTGCTGACCCGGCGGATGGGCAAGACCCGGATCATCGCCGAGACCGGCGCCGGCCAGCACGGCGTGGCCACGGCCACCGCCTGCGCGCTGTTCGGCTTCGACTGCACCATCTACATGGGCGAGGTCGACACCCGGCGCCAGGCGCTGAACGTGGCCCGGATGCGGATGCTCGGCGCCGAGGTGGTGGCCGTCAAGTCCGGCAGCCGCACCCTCAAGGACGCCATCAACGAGGCGTTCCGCGACTGGGTCGCCAACGTGCACTCCACCCACTACCTGTTCGGCACCGTGGCCGGCCCGCACCCGTTCCCGATGATGGTCCGCGACTTCCACCGGGTGATCGGCATCGAGGCCCGGCAGCAGGTCCTGGACCGGACCGGCCGGCTGCCGGACGCCGTGGTCGCCTGCGTCGGCGGCGGCTCCAACGCGATGGGCATCTTCCACGAGTTCATCCCGGACGCCGGGGTGCGCCTGATCGGCTGCGAGGCGGCCGGCGAGGGCGCCGAGACCCCGAAGCACGCCGCCACCCTCACCAAGGGCGACCCGGGCGTGCTGCACGGCTCGCGCACCTACGTCCTGCAGGACGAGGACGGCCAGACCATCGAGTCGCACTCCATCTCGGCCGGGCTGGACTACCCGGGCGTCGGCCCGGAGCACGCCTGGCTGAAGGACACCGGCCGGGCCGAGTACCGCCCGGTCACCGACGACGCCGCCATGCAGGCGCTGCGGCTGCTGTCCCGCACCGAGGGCATCATCCCGGCCATCGAGAGCGCCCACGCGCTGGCCGGCGCCCTGGAGCTGGGCCGTGAACTCGGGCCCGGGGCCACCATCCTGGTCTCGCTCTCCGGGCGCGGCGACAAGGACATGCACACCGCGGCCGAGTACTTCGGCCTGTACGACGAGGCCGGCGGCAACGCGGCCGGCGACAACGGGGCCGCCGACGACCAGGCTGGCGACAACGCGGGCGACGGCGCCGGCAACGGGGGTAAGTGACCATGGCTTCGAAGCTCAGTGACGTCCTGGCCGCGGCCAAGGCGGAGGACCGCGCCGCGCTGATCGGCTACCTGCCGGCCGGCTTCCCGACCGTGGACGGCGGCGTGCGCGCCGTCAACGCGCTGATCGAGGGCGGCTGCGACGTCGTCGAGGTCGGCCTGCCGCACTCCGACCCGGTCCTGGACGGCCCGACCATCCAGACCGCCGACGACATCGCGCTGCGGGCCGGGGTGAAGATCAAGGACGTGCTGCGCACCGTCCAGGAGGTGGCCACCGCGCACCCCGGCGCGGCGGTGCTGGTGATGACCTACTGGAACCCGGTCGAGCGCTACGGCACCGCGCGCTTCGCCGCCGACCTGGCCGCCGCCGGCGGCGCCGGCTGCATCCTGCCGGACCTGCCGGTCGAGGAGTCCGAGGAATGGCGCAAGGCGGCGGACGAGCACGGTCTCGACACCGTCTTCGTGGTCGCTCCGAGCAGCAAGGACAAGCGCCTCGCCGAGGTCACCGCGGCGGGCTCCGGCTTCGTCTACGCGGCCGCGGTGATGGGGGTGACCGGGACCCGGGCCAAGGTCGGCAACCTCGCCGAGGACCTGGTCGCCCGGACCAGGGCCACCACCGGGCTGCCGGTCTGCGTCGGCCTCGGCGTCTCCACCGCGGCCCAGGCCGCCGAGGTGGCCGCCTTCGCCGACGGCGTGATCGTCGGCTCGGCCTTCGTTCAGCGGATCCTGGACGCCGACGGGGACGAGCCCGCCGCGCTGGCGGCCGTCCGCGCCCTGGCCGGCGAGCTGGCCCAGGGGGTCCGCCGCCGGTAGGCACCCGCTCGTGACGGCCCGTCGCCCCCTCCGGTGGGGCGGCGGGCCGTCGGCGTTCCCGGGGGACGGGACCCGAACGAGTGAACCGTGGGGCTCCGACGCATCAGGTGGGGTTGACCGGCGTTGAGTGGAGGGACGAGTGCACGAACCACGTGTGCGGGGGCGCGAAGCGAACGGAAGGGGTCCGCCGGTGCCGGGTGTGCAGCGAGCCGTCCTGCTGCGGGCGGCGGCGGCCGTGCTGGCGCTGACCGCGGCCGTCGGGGCGGACACCGCGGTCGGACAGGCGCTGGCCAGGCGGGGCGCGGAGCGGGCCGAGCGGGACGCGTACGTCTGCGCCGAGGCGGCCCGGGTGGACGCGGTGGCGCGGGCGACGCGCTCGGAGCACCACGGCCGGCCGGACCTCTACGACCCGGGGCGCCCGCCGGGCTGCGAATCGAACGGGCACTAGAACACATACGGGCAGAACGCCATCAGCCGTCACTCTTCCGGCTTAATTCCTGAATATGGAGGAACCGCCCTTCATCCCTTACGGTTCATCAGGAAGTGAACGTGTTTCCCGAGGGGGGTTTCCCGATGGCCGGCCCGGCAGCGCACCTCAGCGAGACCGAGCCGGCGGCCCGGCGGCCGTGGCCGGCCTGGACGGAATGGATCGGTACCGCCGCCCGGCTGGGCCTCGCCGTGGTCTGGGGCTGGGCCGGACTGGCCAAGATCGCCGACCCGGCCGAGGCGGCCCAGGCGGTGCGCGCGTACGAGATCCTGCCCGAATCGCTGGTCAAGCCGGTCGGCTACGCCCTGCCGTTCCTGGAGCTGGCGCTCGCGCTGCTGCTGCTGATCGGTCTCGGCGTCCGGCTGGTCGCGGGCGTCTCGGCGCTGCTGCTGCTCGCCTTCATCGCCGGGATCGCCTCGGCCTGGGCGCGCGGCATCTCGATCGACTGCGGCTGCTTCGGCGGCGGCGGGGCGGTGGACTCCTCGCAGACCGAGTACCTGCAGGAGATCCTGCGCGACACCGGGTTCCTGGTCCTGGCCGGCTGGCTGATCTGGCGACCCCGCACCAAGTTCTCGGTGGACGGCTGGCTGGCGGCCTGAGCGGCCGCCACCACCCACCCCCACACCCCTTTCCCCGATTGTGGATGTCAAGGCAATGAGCGAGAAGAACCGAGAAGGCAAGCGCACCGCCCGCGAGCGGATGCTGGCGGAGCGGGCGGCCGACGAGGCCCGCGGCCGGCGCAAGAAGAAGCTGGTGATCGGCGGTGTGGTGCTGGCCGTGATCGCCGCCGCCGTGGTCACCGGTGTCGTGGTGCAGAACGAGCGCTCCAAGCCGGAGACCCCGACCGCCGCGCCCGCCGGCACGATCGGCGACAAGAACCTGGTCATCCCGGTCGGCGCGGCCGACGCCCCGTCCGTCCTCACCGTCTACGAGGACCCGCGCTGCCCCGCCTGCGGCACCTTCGAGCGTGAATTCGCCTCGACCATCGACCAGTTGGAAGACGCCGGCAAGATCTACAGCAACTACCACGTGGTCTCGTTCATCGACCGTGCGGTACCCGGCAAGGGCTCCAAGTACGGTGCCAACGCGCTGGCCTGCGCCCAGGAGGCCGGGCACTTCCGCGACTACCACGACGTGCTCTACCGCAACCAGCCGGACGAGACCAACGACGCCTTCGGCGACAAGGCCACCCTGATCAACCTGGCGAAGCAGGTCGACGGCCTGGACACGCCCGCCTTCGAGGCCTGCGTCAACGACAACACCTTCGGCGGCTGGGTGTCCGCGGTGCAGCAGGACTTCGACAAGTCCAGCTACAAGTCGACGCCGACGGTCCTGCTCAACGGCCAGCCGATCTACCCGAAGAACGGCACCGAGGAGATCACCCCGCAGAACCTGGTGAAGTGGGTGGACGCCGCCAACCAGGGCAAGAAGCCGGGGACGCCGGGCTCGCACGGGCAGTCCCCGGCGCCGAGCGGCACCGCCTCGGAGAGCAACAACCCCTCGCCGAACGCCGGCTGAGGCGGGTACCGGCCGGTCGGCCGCCGCCCCTCCCCGTCCGGAGCGGGCGGCGGCGCAGTCGGCGCCCGGCGCCCGCCGCCGTGTTGTTCGGGATCTGTGACCCGCGGGGTGTCCGGGGCGGGCCGTCGACCCTGTAGCGTCGGAGCTGCCATGGATATCGCCTACATTCCCAGCCCGTCGCGGGGCGTCCTCTATCTCGGACCGGTCCCGCTGCGCGCCTACGCCTTCTGCATCATCCTCGGTGTCGTCGTCGCCGTCTGGCTCGGCAGCAAGCGCTGGGTCGCCCGGGGTGGTGGCAAGCACACGGTCGGCGACATCGCCGTCTGGGCCGTGCCGTTCGGCCTGGTCGGCGGCCGGCTCTACCACGTGATCACCGACAACCAGCTCTACTTCGGCGAGGGCAAGAACCCCTGGAACGCCTTCAAGATCTGGGAGGGCGGCCTCGGGATCTGGGGCGCGATCGCGTTCGGCGCGGTCGGCGCCTGGATCGGCGCCCGCCGCCGGGGCGTGCCGCTGCCCGCGTACGCCGACGCGATCGCGCCGGGCATCGCGCTGGCCCAGGCGCTCGGGCGCTGGGGCAACTGGTTCAACCAGGAGCTGTACGGCCGGGAGACCACGCTGCCGTGGGGCCTGGAGATCGACAAGACGCTGCCGAACGGCGAGGTGGTCACGGGGATCTACCACCCGACCTTCCTCTACGAGTCGCTCTGGTGCGTCGGCGTCGCGGCGCTGGTGATCTGGGCGGACCGCCGGTTCACCCTCGGCCACGGCCGGGCCTTCGCGCTGTACGTGGCCGCGTACACGGTCGGCCGGTTCTGGACCGAGTGGCTGCGGATCGACGAGGCGCACACCTTCTTCGGGCTGCGGCTCAACGACTGGGTGGCCATCGTGGTCTTCCTCGGCGCCGTCGCCTACCTCGTGATCGTCGGGAAGAAGCGGCCCGGCCGGGAGGACCCGGCGAGCATCGACCCGACCGCGACCGGCCCCTCCGACGACGCCGAGACCGCGGACCCGGCGACGGACCTCGCGAAGGGCCCGGCGAAGGGCTCTGCCAAGGACCTCGCGAAGGACCCCGCGAAGGACCCCGCGAAGGACCTCGCGAAGGGCTCTGCCGAGGACTCCGCGGACCGGAGCCGGGCCGCGTCTCGCCCCTCGGACAAAAAGGCGGACACCGAGTCGGCCGAGCGTGCCGCCGAGAGTGCCGACAAGGACGCCAAGAACCTCACCTGACCAGCGCTTTCCCGTGCCACCGGCCGCCCTCCCGACTTCCGCGGAGGGCGGCCGGAGCCGTGTTCGGGCAGCCTAACTTTGCTGGAACTGCCCAGGCCGGGAGGGCTACGTTCGAGTCGTCGAACGATCGGACGGAGGCCCGAGACCGTGAGCGTGACCACCCTTGAACCCGAGGCCGGGCACCACCCCCGCGTGCCCGCCGCCGGGCACCACCGCGATGTGAACGGCGGCTGGCTGCGGCCGGCGGTGTTCGGTGCGATGGACGGGCTGGTCTCCAACGTCGCGCTGATGACCGGCGTGGTCGGCGGCGCGGTCTCCAACAGCACCGTGGTGATCACCGGCCTGGCCGGTCTGGCGGCCGGCGCCTGCTCCATGGCGGCGGGGGAGTACACCTCGGTGGCCTCGCAGCGCGAGCTGGTCCAGGCGGAGATCGAGGTCGAGCGGCTGGAGCTGCGCCGCAACCCGCAGGGTGAGCTGGCCGAGCTGGCCCAGCTGTACGCCTCGCGCGGGGTCGATCCGGACTTGGCGCGCGAGGTGGCCCGCCAGCTCTCCGCCGATCCGGACCGGACGCTGGAGGTCCATGCGCGGGAGGAGCTGGGCGTGGACCCCAACGACCTGCCCTCGCCGTGGGTCGCGGCCGGGTCCTCGTTCGTCTGCTTCGCCGTCGGCGCGCTGCTGCCGCTGCTTCCCTACCTGCTGGGCGCGACCTCGCTGCTGCCGGCGCTGCTGCTCTCGATGGCCGGCCTCTTCCTCTGCGGCGCGGTGGTCGCCCGGGTGACGGCGCGCACCTGGTGGTACAGCGGGCTGCGGCAGCTGGTGCTGGGCGGGGCGGCGGCCGGGGTGACGTACCTGCTGGGAGCGCTCATCGGCGGACAGGTCGGCTGAGCCGGGCGGGGCGGACCGCCGGGCCGGGCCGGGCCCGCCGGGGCGGGTGCGGCGGCCGGGGCGGCCGGGGCCGGGGGTTCGTGGATTGCTACAGGAGCCTGCATGGTTATGCTGTGCAGCGCGTGACGTTCCGCACATGGGCCCGGAAGCCCGGTCGTCCTAGTATCGGCCGCAGGCCCGTCGGTCCGAGGATTTCCCCGGTCCGGTCGGCCCCGGAGGATCGAATCGCAGGCGCGCTCGTGGCGATCTTGTCGACGGGGGATTTCGGTCCCGTTTCGGCCTCCCGAGGCACGGGCACACTTGAGGGAGCGCGCAGTCGGCAAGCCGACTCCTCCCGCTCGCATTACCAGCCGGTAATAGCCCCTGACCTGGGGTCATGTCCGCCATATGGACGAGATGTTCCACTTCTCGGGATCTCCGGCATCATGTAACCTGCACGAAATCGCAGAGGGCCAACGTCGTCCCTATTGCACGAAGCTCATTGCTCAAGACGACGACGGGAGAGCCGATGCTGTCTGCATCCATGCACTCCGCAAACGAGCCCCAGGCCGGCGCAGCCCGCCCGCCGTACGCGCTCGTTCCGGATGCGCGACCTGCTGCTCAGGGCCTGTACGACCCGCGGAACGAGCACGACGCCTGTGGCGTCGGTTTCGTCGCGACGCTGACCGGCATCGCCGACCACAAGATCGTCGAGCAGGCGCTGACCGTCCTGCGCAACCTGGAGCACCGGGGTGCCACCGGCGCCGAGCCGGACTCCGGTGACGGCGCGGGCATCCTGACCCAGATCCCCGACGCGTTCCTGCGCGCCAAGGTCTCCTTCGAGCTCCCCGCCGCCGGCTCCTACGCGGTCGGCATCGCCTTCCTGCCCGACGAGGACACGGCCGCCGACGCCGCCGTCGCGCAGATCGAGGCCATCGCCGCCGAGGAGGACCTGACCGTCCTCGGCTGGCGCGACGTCCCGGTCACCCCGGACCTGCTCGGCGCCACCGCCCGCAGCGTGATGCCGCGCTTCCGCCAGGTCTTCCTGAGCGCCGGCGACGGCGCCGAGGGCATCGCGCTGGACCGGCTCGCCTTCGTCGTCCGCAAGCGCTCCGAGCGCGAGGCCGGTGTCTACTTCCCGTCGCTCTCCGCGCGCACCATCGTCTACAAGGGCATGCTGACCACCGGCCAGCTGGAGCCCTTCTTCCCCGACCTGTCGGACCGGCTCTACGCCTCCGCGCTCGGTCTGGTGCACTCGCGCTTCTCCACCAACACCTTCCCGAGCTGGCCGCTCGCCCACCCGTACCGCTTCGTCGCGCACAACGGCGAGATCAACACGGTCAAGGGCAACCGGAACTGGATGACCGCCCGCGAGTCCCAGCTCGCCACCGACCTCATCCCGGCCAACCGGAACGGGCAGGGCCTGGAACGGATCTTCCCGATCTGCACCCCCGAGCACTCCGACTCGGCCTCCTTCGACGAGGTCCTGGAGCTGCTCCACCTCGGCGGCCGCTCGCTGCCGCACTCGGTGCTGATGATGATCCCGGAGGCGTGGGAGAACCACGCCACCATGGAGCCGGCCCGCCGCGCGTTCTACCAGTACCACTCCAACCTGATGGAGCCCTGGGACGGCCCGGCCTGCGTCACCTTCACCGACGGCACCCAGATCGGCGCCGTGCTGGACCGCAACGGCCTGCGTCCGGCCCGCTACTGGATCACCGAGGACGGCCTGGTCGTCCTCTCCTCCGAGGTCGGCGTGCTCGACATCGAGCAGGAGAAGGTCGCCAAGAAGGGGCGCCTGCAGCCCGGCAAGATGTTCCTCATCGACACCGCGGAGCACCGCATCGTCGAGGACGAGGAGATCAAGTCCGCGCTGGCGTCCGAGCACCCCTACGCGGAGTGGGTCGCGGGCGGCCAGATCCAGCTCGCCAAGCTGCCCGAGCGCGAGCACATCGCGCACACCCACGCGTCGGTGACGCGCCGCCAGCAGACCTTCGGGTACACCGAGGAGGAGCTGCGGGTCATCCTCGCGCCGATGGCCCGCACCGGCGGTGAGGCGCTCGGCTCGATGGGCACGGACAGCCCGATCGCCGCGCTCTCCGAGAAGCCGCGCCTGCTGTTCGACTACTTCGTGCAGCTCTTCGCGCAGGTCACCAACCCGCCGCTGGACGCCATCCGCGAGGAGCTCGTCACCTCGCTGCTGAGCAACCTCGGCCCCGAGGGCAACCTGCTGGCCGCCGAGGCCGCCTCCTGCCGCTCGGTCGGCATCACCTTCCCGGTGATCGACAACGACGAGCTGGCCAAGCTCGTCCACATCAACCACGACGGGGACCAGCCCGGCCTCAAGGCCGTCACGCTGTCCGGCCTGTACAAGGTCGCCACCGGCGGCGAGGGCCTGGCCGCGCGACTGGCCGAGATCGCCGCCGAGGCCGACGCCGCGATCGCCGACGGCGCCCGGATCGTCGTGCTCTCCGACCGGCACTCGGACGCCGAGCACGCCCCGATCCCCTCGCTGCTGCTCACCTCCGCGATCCACCACCACCTCATCCGCACCAAGCAGCGCACCCAGGTGTCGCTGCTGGTCGAGGCCGGTGACGTCCGCGAGGTGCACCACGTCGCGCTGCTGATCGGCTACGGCGCCGGCGCGGTCAACCCGTACCTGGCCATGGAGTCCGTCGAGGACCTCGTCGCCCAGGGAGTCTTCATCGAGGGCGTCGAGCCCGAGCGGGCCATCAAGAACCTGATCAAGGCGCTCGGCAAGGGCGTGCTCAAGGTCATGTCCAAGATGGGCATCTCCACCGTCGCCTCCTACCGCGGCGCGCAGGTCTTCGAGGCGATCGGCCTCTCCCAGGAGCTGGTCGGCGCCTACTTCGCGGGCACCACCACCAAGCTCGGCGGCATCGGCCTGGACGAGCTCGCCAAGGAGGTGGCCGCCCGCCACGCCAAGGCCTACCCCGCCTCCGGCATCCCCGCCGCGCACCGCGCGCTGGAGATCGGCGGCGAGTACCAGTGGCGCCGCGAGGGCGAGCCGCACCTGTTCGACCCGGACACCGTCTTCCGGCTGCAGCACTCCACCCGCAACCGCCGGTACGACATCTTCAAGCAGTACACGGACCGGGTGAACGAGCAGTCCGAGCGCCTGATGACGCTGCGCGGCCTGTTCCAGCTGGACGGCCTCGGCCGCACCCCGATCTCCGTCGACGAGGTCGAGCCGGTCTCCGAGATCGTCAAGCGCTTCTCCACCGGCGCCATGTCGTACGGCTCGATCTCCCTCGAGGCGCACGAGACCCTGGCCATCGCGATGAACCGCCTCGGAGGCAAGTCCAACACCGGTGAGGGCGGCGAGGACCCGGACCGCCTCTACGACCCGGAGCGCCGCTCGGCGATCAAGCAGGTCGCCTCCGGCCGGTTCGGCGTCACCTCCGAGTACCTGGTCAACGCGGACGACATCCAGATCAAGATGGCCCAGGGCGCCAAGCCCGGCGAGGGCGGCCAGCTGCCCGGCCACAAGGTCTACCCGTGGGTCGCCAAGACCCGGCACTCCACCCCGGGCGTCGGTCTGATCTCCCCGCCGCCGCACCACGACATCTACTCCATCGAGGACCTCGCCCAGCTGATCCACGACCTCAAGAACGCCAACCCGGCGGCCCGCATCCACGTGAAGCTGGTCTCCGAGGTCGGCGTCGGCACGGTCGCGGCCGGCGTCTCCAAGGCGCACGCGGACGTCGTGCTGGTCTCCGGCCACGACGGCGGCACCGGCGCCTCGCCGCTCACCTCGCTCAAGCACGCGGGCGGCCCCTGGGAGCTCGGCCTCGCCGAGACCCAGCAGACCCTGCTGCTCAACGGCCTGCGCGACCGCATCGTGGTGCAGACCGACGGCCAGCTCAAGACCGGTCGCGACGTGGTCATCGCCGCCCTGCTGGGCGCCGAGGAGTTCGGCTTCGCCACCGCCCCGCTGGTGGTCTCCGGCTGCATCATGATGCGCGTCTGCCACCTGGACACCTGCCCGGTCGGCGTCGCCACCCAGAACCCGGTGCTGCGCGAGCGCTTCTCCGGCAAGCCCGAGTTCGTCGTGAACTTCTTCGAGTTCATCGCCGAGGAGGTCCGGGAGATCCTGGCCGAGCTGGGCTTCCGCACCATCGAGGAGGCCGTCGGCCACGCCGAGCACATCAACGCGGCCGCCGCGATCGACCACTGGAAGGCCGCCGGGCTCGACCTGGCGCCGCTGTTCCACGTCCCCGAGCTGCCCGAGGGCGCGGCCCTGCACCGCACCACCACGCAGGACCACGCGCTCGACAAGGCCCTGGACAACCAGCTGATCGACCTCGCCCAGGACGCCCTGGAGCGCGGCGACGCCGTCCGCATCCAGCTGCCGATCCGCAACGTCAACCGCACGGTCGGCACCATGCTCGGCCACGAGGTGACCAAGCGGTACCGCGGCGAGGGCCTGCCGGAGGGGACCATCGACGTCACCTTCACCGGCTCGGCCGGGCAGTCGTTCGGCGCCTTCGTGCCGAAGGGCATCACGCTGCGCCTGGAGGGCGACGCGAACGACTACGTCGGCAAGGGCCTCTCCGGCGGTGTGGTGATCGTCCGCCCGGCGCGCGAGGCGGCCGCGATCGGCGCCGACGCGCAGCGCCACGTGATCGCCGGCAACACCATCGGCTACGGCGCCACCAGCGGCCGCGTGCACCTGCGCGGCAAGGCCGGCGAGCGCTTCGCCGTCCGCAACTCCGGTGCCACCCTGGTGGTCGAGGGCGTGGGCGACCACGGCCTGGAGTACATGACCGGCGGCCGGGTCGTCATCCTCGGCGAGACCGGGCGCAACCTGGCGGCCGGCATGTCCGGCGGTGTCGCCTACGTGCTGGACCTGCGCCCCGCGAACGTCAACGACGGCATGGTGGGCATCGAGGCCCCCAGCGCCGCCGACCGCGACTGGCTGCGCGAGACCGTGCAGCAGCACTACGAGGAGACCGGCTCCACCGTGGCCGCCGAGCTCCTGGCCGACTGGGGCAGCGGGGTCTCCCGCTTCTCCACGATCATGCCGACCGACTACAAGGCAGTGCTCGCCGCCAAGGACGCCGCTGAGCGCGATGGACTCTCCGAGTCCGAGACCACTCGCAAGATGATGGAGGCGGCACGTGGCTGACCCCAAGGGCTTCCTGACCACCGGAAAGCAGCTGGCCGAGCGCCGGCCCGTGGACGTCCGTCTGCGGGACTGGAACGAGGTCTACGTCGAACGCAGCCTCCTGCCGATCATCACCAAGCAGGCCGGCCGCTGCATGGACTGCGGCATCCCGTTCTGCCACAACGGCTGCCCGCTCGGGAACCTCATCCCCGAGTGGAACGACCTGGCCTACCGGGACGACTTCGTCGGTGCGATCGAGCGGCTGCACGCGACCAACAACTTCCCGGAGTTCACCGGGCGGCTCTGCCCGGCTCCCTGCGAGTCCGCGTGCGTGCTGGGCATCAACCAGGACGCGGTGACCATCAAGAACGTCGAGGTCACCATCATCGACAAGGCCTGGGACCGCGGCGGCGTCACGCCGCAGATCCCCGAGCGGCTCTCCGGCAAGACCGTCGCCGTGGTGGGCTCCGGCCCGGCCGGCCTGGCCGTCGCCCAGCAGCTCACCCGGGCCGGGCACACCGTGGTGGTGTACGAGCGCGCCGACCGCATCGGCGGCCTGCTGCGCTACGGCATCCCCGAGTTCAAGATGGAGAAGCGCCACATCAACCGCCGCATCGAGCAGATGCGTGCGGAGGGCACCCGGTTCCGCACCGGCGTCCACGTCGGCGAGGACATCACCGGCCAGCAGCTGCGCGAGCGCTTCGACGCGGTGGTCGTGGCCGCCGGGGCGACGACCGCCCGCGACCTGCCGGTGCCCGGGCGCGAGCTCAAGGGCATCCACCAGGCGATGGAGTACCTGCCGCTGGCCAACAAGGTGCAGGAGGGCGACTTCGTGGAGCCCCCGATCACCGCCAAGGGCAAGCACGTCATCGTCATCGGCGGCGGCGACACCGGCGCGGACTGCCTCGGCACCGCGCTGCGCCAGGGGGCGGCCTCGGTCACCCAGCTGGAGATCATGCCGCGGCCGAGCGACGAGCGGCCCGGCCACCAGCCCTGGCCGACCATGCCGATGACCTACAAGGTCACCTCGGCCCACGAGGAGGGCGGCGACCGGATCTACGCGGTCAACACCACCCACTTCACCGGCGACGAGGACGGCAACGTCCAGGAGCTGCACCTGGTCGAGGTCGAGTTCAAGGACGGCCGCTTCGAGCCGGTGCCCGGCACCGAGCGGGCGATCCCGGCCCAGCTGGTCACCCTGGCCATGGGCTTCACCGGCACGGACGTGAAGAACGGCCTGGTCGAGCAGCTTGGCGTCGACCTGGACGCGCGGGGTAATGTGGCCCGGGACGGGAAGTTCGCCACCAATGTCGATGGCGTCTACGTCTGCGGTGACGCCGGACGCGGTCAGTCGCTGATCGTCTGGGCCATCGCGGAGGGCCGTTCGGCCGCCGCCGCGGTGGACAAGTACCTGGGCGGCAAGACTCCGCTGCCCGCCCCGATCCGCCCGACGGACCGCCCGCTGGTGGTCTGACGCACGGCCGGACCGTGGGCGGCCACCCCCGCCGACGGATCCCGTCCACCCCCAGAGCGCCCGGCACCGCATTGCCGGGAGTTTGAGCCGCTCCTCCCGCCAGTGTCGCCGGGCCAAACGCGGTCCCACGGCGCCTGCCCTCTCCCCGACCAGTTGAGGGCAGGTGCCGCTTTCCGTTGTCCGGGGGCCGTTCGTTCTGTTGTTCCGGGGCCGGGTGGGGCGCGGTCGTCGCCGGCTTTCCGGGGGCCGTTCCGTCGTTCCGGGGCCGGGTGGGGCGCGGTCGTCGCCGGCTCAGGGCCGGCTCGCGGTCCCGGCGGGCGCGGTGCTCGTCGCACCGGGGCGGTCGGGCCAGGGCGGCAGCCCCGGGCCGCGGTCCGGTTCTACGACGGTCACCACGGCGAACAGCAGGGCCGTGAGGGCCAGCACGGTGAGCAGCAGGGCGGCGGGGCTCGGGCGGCGTCGGCGCATGGCCGTTGGACGGCGCACCGGCCGGTGCGGTTCCGGGCTCAGCCGCGCAGCAGGAGTTCGGCGGCCTCGGTCCGCAGATAGAGGACGGTGCGGCCGGTGCGGTGGCGGGCGGTGAGGCCGGCCTCGCGCAGGGCGGTCAGGTGGTGCGACACGTTGGCGGCGGACAGGCCCGTCCGGGCGGCGAGTTCGGTGGTCGAGGCGGGCGCGTCGAGTTCGGCGAGCAGCCGGGCCCGGGTGCGGCCGATCACCCGGGCCAGGCCGTCGGGGGCGATCGCGCCGGCGCTCTCCCAGAGCGTGGCCACCCCGCGCGGCGGGTAGACCAGACCGGGCTGTCCCTCGGCCTGCCAGACCATGCCCGGCCAGATGAACACCGACGGCACCAGCACCAGGCCCCGCCCGCCGTCCAGCCGGTGCTCGATCTCGTAGCGCCGCTGCGTCACCGTCATCCGGGTCTCCTCCCAGCGCACCTTCGGGTGGAGACCGTCGAACAGCGCGGCCGGCCCGTCGGCCGCCATCCGGCGCGCCCGGTGGAGGATCTCGCCCTCCACCAGCCGGACGATCCGCCCCCAGTACGGCTCCACCACCGCGGACCAGTACGCCCGGATCTCACCGGCCAGCCGCTCCAGGCCGGCCGCCGGATCGGCGTACAGCGCGGCCACCAGCGGCGGCAGCGGCTGCCCGACCAGGTCCAGCTCGGCCCGCACGGCCTCCGGGCCGGTGGCCACCAGCACCGCCAGTTCGGCCTCGATGTCGGGCGCGGTCGCGGACGGGAGCGCGGTCAGGAACCCCGGCAGGTGCCAGGCGGGCATCGGCACCAGCTGCGACAGCAGGTCGTAGCGGACACCGCCGGCGGCCAGCCGCTGCCGGGCCCGGCGCACCCACGGCAGGTGGACGGCCTTGGCGCCCGGGTCCTTGAGCACTTGCACGCTGGTCACCACCTCGATGACGCGCGAGCAGGCGAACCGGATGGCGGCCACGTCCTGGGCCGAGAAGTCCAAGGTCAGCACGGTGCCTCCGGGAGGGGAGCGGGACGGATTCGATCAGGATCGAATCTCTGGGCAGGAATGATCATGCCCGGAACGCTGGTCCCATGACCACCGCGACGCTCACCCCGCTGCGCGACCGACTGGGCCTGCCGGACACCTCCGGCCGGACCGGGCTGGTCGGCGCCCACCTCATCGACAGCCTCGGCACCGGACTGATCCTCGCCTTCACCCTCGTCTACTTCGCCCGCACCACCGGCCTGACCGTCACCGCGATCGGCGCCGCCGTCACCGCCGCCCGGCTGCTCGCCCTGCCCACCGCGATCGGCGTCGGCCCGCTGATCGACCGCTACGGCGCCCGGCTGGTGGCCGCCGGCGGCAACGCGCTCTCCGCCCTCGCGTTCGGCGGCTACCTGCTCGCCCAGCAGCTCTGGCAGATCGTGCTGGTCTGCCTGCTCGCCCAGATCGGCCACGTCGCCTACTGGACCTCCAGCACCGGCCTGGTGGTGCTCGCCGCCGAGGAGGGGGAGCGCACCCGCTGGTTCGCGCTGGTGCAGACGCTGCGCAACACCGGGCTGGGCCTGGGCGGGGCGCTGGGCGCCGTCCTGGTGGCCGGCGGGGGCACCGGGGGCCTGCGGCTGCTGGTGGTGCTCAACGCGGTCAGCTACGTCGTCGCGACCGCCCTGCTGGCCGCCTGGCGGCCCGCGCCCGCCCCGGCGCGGGCCGAGGCGCCGGTGAAGGAGGCGGGCGGCTACCGGACGGTGCTGCGCGACCGCCGCTACCTGCTGCTGGTCGCCGTGAACCTCACCTTCGTCTTCGGCTCGATGATCCTCAGCATGCTGCTCGCCGTGTACCTCACCGAGGGCCTGCACCGCGAGGCCTGGGTGGCCGGCTCGCTGCTGGTGCTCAACGGCGTCCAGGTCGTCCTCACTGGGAACGTCGTGGCCGGGCGGCTGGAGCGGTTCCGGCCGACCAGGGTGCTCGCCGCCGCCTCGCTCCTCAACGCCCTCGCCTTCGGCGCCTTCGCCCTCGTGGCCGCCGCCCCCGGCTGGGCCGTCCTCGCCGGGCTCTACGCCGCGATGTTCCTCTACAACATCGCCGAGACCATGGCCACCCCCTTCCGCGAGGAGCTCAGCGTCTCGCTCGCCGACCCCGCGCTGCGCGGCCGCTACCTCGCCGTCTACCAACTGTCCTGGAACGTCGGCCAGGCGGTGGCTCCCGCCCTGCTCACCCTGCTGCTCGGCCGGGGCGCCGCCTGGCCCTGGCTGTTCCTGCTGGTCCTGAGCCTGGCCGCGGTGCCCGGGCTGCTACGCCTGGAACGCGACCGCTGACGGACTGTTGTTTGTCCGTGCCAGATGGCAGACTGCGGCCGACGGCCGGGGGGCTGCGCGAGGTGCGGAGGGTGACGCGATGAGCACGACTCAGGCAGGCGGAGGTGCCACGGTACGGCGCCTGCTGCTGGGTTCCCAGCTGCGAAGGCTGCGGGAGGCCAGAGGCGTCAGCCGGGAGGAGGCGGGGTATTCGATCCGCGCCTCCGAGTCCAAGATCAGCCGGATGGAGCTCGGCCGGGTCGGCTTCAAGGAGCGCGACGTCGCCGACCTGCTCACCCTGTACGGGGTCGAGGCCGAGCAGGAGCGGGCCTCCGTGCTCGGCCTGCTCCGCGAGGCCAACGCGACGTCCTGGTGGCACGGTTACGGCGACGTCCTGCCGGGCTGGTTCCAGACCTACCTCGGCCTGGAGGAGGCCGCCACCGAGATCCGCAGCTACGAGGTCCAGTTCGTCCACGGGCTGCTGCAGACCGCCGACTACGCGCGCGCGGTGATCACCCACGGCGGGCACGTCACCGAGGCCGAGGAGGTCGAGCGGCGGGTCGAGGTCCGGCTGAAGCGCCAGCGGGTGCTCACCGCCGACCGGGCGCCGCGGCTGCTCGCCGTCCTGGACGAGGCCGCGCTGCGCCGCCCGTGGGGCGGGCCCGAGTTGATGCGGGCGCAGATCGACCGGCTGCTGGAGCTGACCGAACTGCCCAACGTCGTCCTCCAGGTGATGCCGCTGGGCTTCGGCGGCCTGCGCGCGGAGGGCGGCGCCTTCTCGGTGCTGAGCTTCGCCGAGCCGGACCTCGCGGACGTCGTCTACCTGGAGCAGTTCACCACCGCGCTGTACCTGGACAAGCCCGCCGAGGTGGCCGAGTACTCCGGCGCGGCGGACGGTCTGGTGGCCGACAGCCTCTCCCCCGAGCTGACACGGGAACTTCTTCGCTCCGTACGCCAAGAGCTGTAAAGCGTAAGTACGATGAGTCGCGATCAGATCTGATCGAGGAAGGCCTGCGGGCTTTCCTGCGGCTTTCCCGAATCAGCACGAGAGGGACCAGATGTCGTACCTTTCCGAGTTGGCGCTGCAGTACATCGACGGCGAGTGGCGGGCCGGCAGCGGCTCCTGGGACATCGTCGACGTCGATCCCTTCACCGGTGACAAGCTCGCCACCATCACCGTCGCCACCGTCGAGGAGGTCGACCGGGCGTACCGCGCCGCCGAGCGGGCGCAGAAGGAGTGGGCCGCCACCAACCCCTACGCGCGCCGGCTGGTCTTCGAGCGCGCGCTGCGCATCGTCGAGGAGCGCGAGCCGGAGATCACCGAGGCGATCATGGCCGAGCTGGGCGGCACCGCCCTGAAGGCCGCGTTCGAACTCTCGCTCACCAAGGACATGTTGCGCGAGTCGATGCAGCTCGCGCTGCGCGCCGAGGGCCGGCTGCTGCCCTCCCCGGTGGATGGCAAGGAGAACCGCCTGTACCGCCTGCCGGTCGGTGTGGTCGGCGTGATCAGCCCGTTCAACTTCCCGCTGTTCCTGTCGCTGAAGGCCGTCGCGCCGGCCCTCGCGCTCGGCAACGGCGTGGTGCTCAAGCCGCACCAGGAGACCCCGGTGGTCGGCGGCACCCTGATTGCCAAGATCTTCGAGGAGGCGGGCCTGCCGGCCGGTCTGCTCAACATCGTGGTCACCGACATCGCCGAGATCGGGGACGCGTTCATCGAGCACCCCGTCCCCAAGGTGATCTCCTTCACCGGCTCGGACAAGGTCGGCCGGCACGTCGCCACCGTCGCCGCCTCGCACTTCAAGCGGACGGTGCTGGAGCTCGGCGGCAACAGCGCGCTGATCGTGCTCGACGACGCGGACCTCGACTACGCGGTCGACGCCGCCGTGTTCAGCCGCTTCGCCCACCAAGGCCAGGTCTGCATGGCCGCCAACCGGGTGCTGGTCGACCGCAGCATCGAGGCGGAGTTCACCGAGCGCTTCGTCCGCAAGGTCGCCTCGCTGCGGGTCGGCGACCCGAAGGACCCGGCCACCCAGATCGGCCCGTTGATAAACCCGGTGCAGGCCGACGCCATCACCGCCCAGGTCGACCAGGCGATCGCCGACGGCGCCACCGCGCTGCTGCGCGGCGAGACCAACGGCAGCCTGATGGACCCGGTCGTGCTCGGCGGGCTGCCGGCCGGCGCGCCGATCCTGCAGCGCGAACTCTTCGGCCCGGTGGCCCTGGTGGTGGCGTTCGACGGCGAGGACGAGGCGGTCCGGCTCGCCAACGACACCCCCTTCGGGCTCAGCGGCGCCGTGCACACGGCGGACGTGGAGCGCGGCGTGCGGGTGGCGCAGCGGATCGAGACCGGCATGATCCACGTCAACGACGGCACCATCGCCGACGAGCCGGTGGTGCCCTTCGGCGGCGAGAAGAACTCCGGGGTGGGCCGCCTCAACGGCGACGCGACGGTGGACGCCTTCACCACGGTGAAGTGGATCTCCATCCAGCACGGGCGCAGCCACTTCCCGTTCTGACCGCTCGCCCCGCCCGGCCGGCCGGAGCCCCCGCCCACCCCCTCGCGGGGCGGCCGGGGGCTCCGCACCGCGGGCGGGCCCCCGTCGTCGGTGGGGCTCAGACCGGGTAGCGGATCAGCTCGCCGGTGGTGAGCTCGAAGGCGAACGGCTCCGGGACGGGCACCCGGTCGCCGAACCTGCCGCTCCACCGGCGGTGGTAGACACCGCCGCCGGGCTCGGAGTGGAGGGTGAGCGAGCCCTCGCGAGGGTCGATCACCAGATACAGCGGGATGCCCATCAGGGGATGGTCGCGGACCTTGCCGACCAGGTCGTTCTCCGGATTGGACGGCGGGACGATCTCCACGGCGATCTCGGCGAGTTCGGCCGGTACCTCGTTGCCGCCGAGCTCGACCACCGAGAGCGGGATGTAGGTGAGGGCCGGATTGCGCAGTTTGCCGGTGTTCGGCGAGGCCAGGTCGGTGTTCTCGCTGGGCATCAGGTCGGCGGGCCGGTGCGCGTCGAACTGCTCCCGGACGATCAGCAGATTGCGCTGGTGGATCACCGACGGGCCGGCCGTCATGATGATCTCGTCGCCGGAGATCTCGATCTTCCACCCCGACGGTAGCGCCAGGCTCTGCGCGTACGCCAGGAGCTGGGCATGTCGCTCGGGGACCTGGAACTCGGTCATGCCGCCATCCTCCCACCGCTGGGCGGGCGGGCCCGGGTGGCGGGCCCGCCCGGTGGCGGCGGCCGCGGTCCGGGACGGGCGCCGGGGCCCGTGCCGTCAGGCGTCGTCCCGCAGGCGGCGCAGGACGGTCATCAGTTCCTCGGGCGGGGCGACGGAGAACGAGCGGGTGGCCTCGTCGATGTGGGTCAGCGAGGTCACGGCGCCCCGGTGCCACCAGTAGAGCCGCGGTGACAGCGGGCCCGGGTTGTCCTGGTAGGCGCCGAGGCCGAAGGCCGCCAGGTCGTTGACCGCCTCGACCGCGTGCTGGTCGGCCAGCGGGTGGAAGACCAGGTAGTGCCGGCTCGGCACGGTGAACAGGGCGCCCTCGGCGGGCAGTTCGCGCCCGGTGACGGCGCGGGCCAGGTCGTCCAGGACGAGGGCCTTGCTGGCGACGAACATCGACTCGCCGTTGGCGATGTGCATCGCCGCACCGCCCCGGCCGTGGGCGAGGTCGTACCCGACCGGCTCGCGGACCAGGTTGGCGCGCCCGGCGGTGCGCAGCGCGTCCAGGCCGACCTCGGCGACGAACCGGTCGTCGAGGGTGCGGACCGCCTCGGGGAGGTCCAGCGAGACCGCCTCCTGCAGGCCGGCCGCGACGGGACGGACGTAGCTGAAGGAGGGGGCCGTCTCCGGGGAGAAGGCGTCGTCGGGGATCAGCCGCAGGTAGGCCGAGCGGAGGATGTCGTCGGAGCCCCGCGGGGTCGCCGCCGCGGCGCCGTGGACGACGCGGAAGTGGCGCTCCACCAGCTGCGGCCACTCGCGCGGGTCCGCGCGCCGGCACAGCTCGGCGAGGTTGTACAGGGAGTTGGTGCCCTGCGGGGCGTGCAGGGTGTCGCCGACGACGGTGATCCCCGGGGTGCCCGCGTGGTGCTGGATCACCAGGCTGCGCAGGTAGTCGGCCTGTTGGACCGTCATGGCGGTCAGATGGGGGTCGTGTCGAGGGGCGGCCTTGGACCTGAGGAACTTCATGGTCCGACTCTATGAGGCGGTTTGTCCGATCGGCCGCCCGGGGTCGGAGCGCCCGGGTCGGCCGCCCGGGGTCGGAGCGCTCGGGTCGGCCGCCCGGGGCCGGACGGCGAGGACGCGGGCGCCCCGCCACCCGGGGAAGTGGGTGGCGGGGCGCCCGCGGTCCGGCGGTCCGGCAGGCTCAGAACACCGGCCGGCCGGCGCGCACCAGGCGCCAGGACTCGCCGGCGAAGTCGGCCGGGTCGATGACGCCCTTGGCCTTGACCCAGGAGATCATCGCGTTGCGGATCTCGTCCGAGTTGGCCCACACCTTCTGGGCGGCCGCGACGTGCGGGAAGTTGCCGCCGCCGTTGGCGCGGTAGTTGTTGACCGCGAGGACGAACTGGGCGGCCGGGTCGACCGGCTTGCCCTCGAAGGAGAGGTTGACGATCCGGGAGCCGACCGGCTGGGCGATGTCGATGTCGTAGCCCAGGCCGTAGATCGAGTCGTAGTTGTAGTCCGGGGTGCTCCCCGCGTTCGTCAGGGTGGCCTTGTCGACCGGCGCGTCCGGGGCGACCTGGGCGTAGTACCGGGCCGAGAACTCCAGGTAGTCCTTGAGCTGGGCGCCCGTCAGGATGCGGGCCTCCAGGGTGTTCTCGTAGATGTACAGGCCCGCCGCGTCGCGCAGCTTGACCTGGCCGGCCGGGATCACCGCGGTGCGGTTGAACGGCGCGGCCTGCGCCAGCACCGGCAGCTTGGCGTACTGGCCGCCGGCCAGCGCCTCCTTGACGACGTCGGCCTGGACGCGGCCGATCAGGTCGATGATCGGCACGTCCTTGAACGGCGCCTCGGCGATCGACAGCTGGATCTTCGCGGTGCCGATGACCTGGTTGACGTACTCGACCACCTTCTTGTGCTGGTCGGTCATCAGGTCGACGATCTCCGGGTCCTCCGGGACGGTGTTGGAGTTCAGCACCCGGGAGGAGAGCGAGACCACCTTCCAGGCGCCGTTGTCCAGCTCCACCTCGAAGTCGAAGCACGTCAGCCGCTGGCCCCAGCAGAGCGGCTCGGAGAGCACGACGGTGCGGCCGGTCGCCTTGTTGACCACCAGGCGCTGCGGGATCTCCTTGTGCGCGTGGCCCACCAGGACGGCGTCGATGCCCGCGACCTGCTCGGCCAGCGCGACCGAGACGTTCTCCCCCCACGGCAGCTGGTCGCCGTAGGAGGTGGCCTCGTCCATGCCGGAGTGGCAGGCCACCACGACGACGTCCGCGCCGGCCGCCTTGACCTTGGGCACCCAGATCTTCGCGGTCTCCACGATGCCGGGGAACGTCATCTTGCCGGCCACGTTCGCCTTGTCCCAGATCGCGATGCCCGGGTTGGTCAGGCCCAGGATGCCGACCTTGAGGGCCGGGCCGTTGCCCAGCTTCAGCTTGCGGATCACGTACGGCGGGAAGGCCGGCTTGTCGTTCTTGGCGTTCAGCGCGTTGGCGCCCAGCAGCGGGAAGTCCAGCTGCTCCTCGTAGGCGCGCAGGGTGTCGATGCCGTAGTTGAACTCGTGGTTGCCGAGCGCCGCGGCCGTGTACTCCATGGTGTTCATGGCGAGCGCCATCGGGTGCTCGGGCGCGTAGTCGGCGTCCGTCGCGATCGGGTCGACCCGGGCGTAGTAGTAGGTCAGCTGGGTGCCCTGGATGGTGTCGCCGGCGTCGATCAGCAGGGTGCGGTCCCAGCCCTTCTCCTCGCGGACCTGCTTGGCCAGCGTGGAGATCTTGGCGAGGCCGACCTCGTTGTGCGCCTTGTCGGCGTAGACCGCGTCGGTGAAGTAGTCCCAGTTGAGCACCCGGCCGTGCAGGTCGGTGGTGCCCATGACGGTGAAGGCCTGCTTCTTGGCCCGGCCCTTGGCGCGGGCGTCGTCCGGGCCGGCCGCCGCGGCGGGGGAGGCTGCGGCGAGGCCGGTGCCGCCGACCAGGGCGGCGCCGGCGGCGGTGACGGCGGACCGGGTGACGAAGTCACGGCGGTTCAGAGGCATGGACGGCTCTCCCGGGTGGGGACGGCGGACGGATCGTCAACGATGGTGGTGACGCGCGTAGAGGTACGCGCGTAGAAGTGTGCCGCGCGACCCCGGCCGATGGATAGCCCCGGAACGTTTCCAGCAGGTGAGATCTTGGCGACTCGTTCGTGACACCGGCGGGCGGGTACCGCGCACCCGCCGGGGCGTTCGCCGACGGGGCCGTCGGCCGAGGAGCCGCCCGCGGGCGGGCGCCCGAGAACGAGCCACCCGCCGCCGCCGCGGGACGGAGCGCGGCGGGGCGGGTGGCGGCGGGGAGGCGAAGGCCTAGATGTACCCCTCGCGGACCGCATGGGCCACGGCGTGTGCCCGATTGCGCAACTGCAGACGGGTGGTCAGCCCGTGCAGGACGTTCTTGACGGTCCGCTCGGAATACGACAGCCGCGCCGCGATCTCACCCGTGTCCCAGCCCTCGGCGACCAGCCGCAGCACGTCCGACTCCCGCTCGGACAGCCCCGCCGGCGCATGCCCCGGCATCCCCTGGACACTCCGCTGCAACCGGCCCACCTGGCTGATCAGCCGGCCCAGCAGGTCCGCCGGCAGGTCGCCGTCGCCCCGGGCCGCGGCGAGCACCGCCCGCCCCAGCCGCTCGGCCGTCGCCTCCCGGCGCCAGATGATCGCGGCCACGCCGCACTCCACCGCCTCCAGCAGCTCGGCCTCGCGCATCCGCTCGACCACCAGCACCACCCGCTGGTCGGCACCGCGGATCAGCCGCCGCAGGTTCGCCATCACGGCCGCGTCCGCGGACTCGGCCAGCAGCACCGTCACCGCCCCCGGCGTGGTCGGCGCACCCGGAGCCGGGTCCGCCAGCTCCAGACCCGGGTGACGGCGCAGCTGCGCCTCCGCACCGGCCCGCGAGATCGGGTCCGCGGCCTGCACGACGACGCTGGTCCGGCCACCGCTGGACGGGGGAGCGGCGGACGGGGCGACGTGGCGAACGGACATCGGGCGCTGCGGCGGCACCACGCGCTGACCGGTCGACGCGAGAGCGTGCCTGGGCACGGCGCGGCGTTCGTGGTCGGTGTGCAGGACAGACAATCTGGCCCCCTCCTGGAGAGTCCCGGCCCGCCACCGGACGGCCGGAACGCGTGCCGAGGGGCGTTGCGAGAACCCGGCGGGCGGTGGCCGTGCGGCGTGCGATGCGGGGACGACGACGGCCCCCCGGTAGGCTCCATGGTCCCCGCCACGGGCGGCCATGACCATCGTGGTCCACCACGAGATCGGCCACCCGACGGCATCGGAGCAGCGCAGCGCCGCGCGGACACGCGGACGAGGTGCGCCGCACGAGCCCGGGCGGGGGCGCTGCGGGGCCCGACGGGAGGGGTGCCGGGCGGGTCGGGTGGGGTGCTGTGCGGCTCCGAAAGGGGTGCGACGAGAATCACAGCTCTAACCGAGCCGCTGACACGGCGTCAAGCCGTTTCCCCGCACAACGGGGAAAAGTGCCCGTCCGGTCATCCGGCGGGCGTCGCGGGAGGGAAGCAGATGAGCACCGTCAGGACGCGCGGACACCACCAGGACCGGACCGTTGCCGCACCACCGCACCTCGCGGCCCGCGACGCCCAGCTGCGCCGGATCGCCGCGCTCGCCGACCGCGCCCGCGCCGGCACCGGCGGCGTCCTGCTGCTCACCGGCCCCGCCGGCACCGGACGCAGCACCCTCCTCGCCGAAGCCGCCCGCCGCGAGGCCGCCCACGACACCACCGTCCTGTGGGCCCGCTGCTCCGCCGACGAGGCCACCACCCCCTACGCCGCCGCCCGCCAGCTCTTCGAGGCCGCCCCCGGCCCCGGCACACCACCCGCCGGCACCCCCCGCACCCCCGGCACCCCCGGCACACCGGACACCGACACCGAGCTCTGGGCCCTGCTGCGCCTGCACGCCGCCCACAGCCCCGTCCTGCTCGCCGTCGACGACATCCACCTCGCCGACCGGCCCTCCCGCGACTGGCTGCTCCAGCTCGCCCGCCGGATCGACCGGCTGCCCGTCCTCCTGCTGGCCACCGAACGCCGCCAGGCCGCCCTCGGCACCCCGCCCGCCCGCTTCGGCCGCGGCCTGCCGCCCGGACTGGCCGACACCACCCGGCTCGGCCCCCTCGACACCACCGCCGCGACCCGCCTCGCCGAACTCCACCTCGGCCTCGGCGCCCCGCCCGCCCTCGCCGCCGACTGCGTCCACGCCACCGGCGGCAACCCGCTGCTGCTCACCGCACTCCTCAGCGACCTGCGCGACCACCCCGACGGGCCCTGCCCCCTCGCCTTCACCGCCCTGCCCGCCCCGCCCGCCCTCGTCGCCCTCCCGGCCCTGCCCGCGCCCCGCCCCCTCGCCGCCCTCCGGACCCTCCCCGACAGCTGCACCCGGCTGCCCGGCGGAGCCTTCCCCGAGGCCGTCGAGCAGTGGCTCCGCGGCGGCGGCGACCGCGCCCTCACCGCCGCCCGGGTCCTCGCCCGGATGCAGGAGCACCCGGCCGCCCGCAGCGCACCACTGCCCGGCGCCGGCGACAGCGACCTCGTCCCGATGCTCGCCGAACTCGCCGGCGCCGACCCCGACCAGATCGCCGGCTGGCTCGCCGAACTCACCGCCCAGCACCTCCTCGACGACCCCGGCCCCGGCCGCTGGCCCCGCTTCGCCCACCCGCTGCTCGCCGACGCCGTCCTGGCCGGCCACGAACCCGGCCACCGCGCCCACGTCCACCGCCGCGCCGCCGAGTTCCTGCACCGCAGCGGGGCACCCGACGAACGCGTCGCCGGGCACCTCCTGCTCACCCCCGCCCCCGCCCCGCGCTGGGCCGCCGAAGCCCTGCGCCGGGCCGCCCGCAAGGCCGCCGAGGCCGACCGCCCCGAGGACGCCGTCACCCTGCTGCGCCGCGTCCTCACCGAGCCGCTCAGCGACCGCCGGCGCGGCCTGCTGCTCACCGAGCTCGGCGGCCTCGAAGTCACCCTGGGCCCGGCCGAGCGCACCGCCGGCGTCCGCCACCTCGCCGAGGCCGTCCACCTCCAGCAGTCCGACGAAGGCGTCTTCCAGACCGCCAACACGCTCGGCGCCGTACTGGCCGCCCGCGGCGACGCCCCCGCCGCGCTGGAACTGATGGAGGAACTCGCCGAACGCTTCGCCGACCGCGACGACCTCGTCCACGCCGTGCAGGCCGCCGCCGCGCTGATCGCCGCCCACGACGGCCACAGCTGGCTCCAGGTGGTCGAGGGCGTCCAGCGGTTCGCCGCCCGCACCCGGCACCGGCTCGCGCCGCCCGCCTACGCGCTGCTCACCGAGTTCGACTCGACCAGCGGCGTGCTCTCCGCCGCCGAGGTGGCCGGCCGGGTCAGGGAACTGCTCGACGCCCCGGTCGACCCGCTCTGCCGCTCCTACGTACTGGTCTCCGCCGCCACCCTCGCCCAGTGGGCCGACCAGCTGCCCGAGGCCGACCGGCTGGTGGCACGCGGCCTGGCCGCGTACCGGGGGCCCTCGCTCGACCCCGGGTACCAGTGCCTGCTGAGCGTCCGGGCCGAGACCCAGGTGATGCGCGGCGAGTACCAGGCGCTGCTGGACGACCTCGCCCTCACCGAGCCGACCGCCACCGCGTCCGCCGCCCGGTCCGCTGCCGCCGCGTCCCCGGCTCCCGAGGTGCCCTCGGCGCCCGCGCCGGCCACCCTGCCCGCCGCGGCCGCGTCCGCCGCCCAGCCGGGGCGTCACGGGCTGCGGACCGGGGCGTGGGGACGGGGCGGCGGCGAGGCCGCCGAGCGGTCCGTCCGGTCCTGGTGGTGCGGGACACCGGCGGACGCCGCGTCGGGCGCCGGCGGCACGGGGCCGGCCGGCCGGGGGCCGGGTTGCGCGGGGGAGGGGGGCGCCGGCTCCGGTGCCGCCGGCGGTGGGTCCGGCACCGCCCCGGGACCGTGCGCCGGGACCGCCGCAGCCGGATCCGCAGCCGGGGGAGCAGCTGGAGCCGGGGGAGCAGCCGGAGCCGGAGGACCCGACGACTCCGCCACCGCCACCGAGACGGCGCCCGGCCACTACGCCGGACTGCTCGGGCAGCAGAACGCCCACCTGGTCGCCCAGGCCGTCATCGCCCTCACCGAGACCGGCCGCTACTGGCAGGCCCACGGCCTCGCCCGCGCCGTCGCCGCCGACCGCGCTCAGGGCTCCTGGGAGTGGAACGAGTACCTCTACGCCCGCGGCCTGCTCCGACTGGCCACCGGCGAGCCCGCCGAAGCCCTCGTCGACCTGATGGAATGCGGACGCCGACAGGGCGAACGACAGGTCCACAGCCCCATCGTCACCCCCTGGCGGTCCGCCGCCGCCGACTGCCACACCGCACTCGGCGAGCCCGGCCCCGCCGTCGCCCTCGCCGAGGAGGAACTGCGGCTCGCCCGGATCTGGGGCACCCCCCGCACCGTCGGCCGCGCCCTGCGCGCCCTCGCCGCCGCCACCGGCGGCCGGCACGGACTCGACCTCGCCGCCGAATCGGTCGAACTCCTGCGCACCGCCGAAGTGGAGACCGAACTCATCCCCGCACTGATCACCTACGGACGCCTCCTCGCCGACGGCGGCCGGCGCGGCGCCGCCCGCCGCGCCCTGCGCGAAGCCGCCGGCCGGGCCGAACGGCTCGGCGCGGTACGGCTGCGGGCCGTCGCGGTGGAATCGCTCCGCGCCAGCGGCGCCCGCCGCGGCCGCGGCGAGCACGCCGGGGCGGAAGCCCTCACCGACAGCGAACTGCGGATCTGCCGACTGGCCACGGCCGGGCACTCCAACGCCGAGATCGCCGCGATGCTCCACCTGGCCGTGCGCACCGTGGAGACCCACCTGACCAACAGCTTCCGCAAACTCGGCGTCCGGCGGCGGGCCGAACTGGCCGGGGCACTGGAGGCGTGAACGGCGCGGGCCGGGCGGACCACGTCCGCCCGGCCCGCTCAGGCCGCCAGCGCCGCCGTCATCAGCTCCACCTCACGGGCGAGCGCCACCCCCGGATCGGCCCCGTCCGGCGACCAGCGCCGCCACGTCCGGGCCCGCAGATAGCCGTCCACCGCCACCGGCAGCCGCCGCAGCACGATCCGCTCGGCCGCCGGCCCCCGCCCGGACACCCGCAACCGCTCCACCAGGGCGTCCACCGGCACCGACGGCGGCAACGCCACCGTCCCCAGGTAACCGACCAGCGCCTCCAGCTCCGCCCACGGCGGCGGCGGGGGCAACGGATCCGGCACCGGCCGGGACACCGGCAGCGCCGGATCGGGCGGCCCCGGGGTCAGCAGCGCCCCGACCCCGTACAGCGCCGCCACGATCCCCGGCCACCAGGCACCACCGAGCCCCGCGAAGTGCAGCACCAGCCCGCCCGCCCCGGCCCCGCAGCCCACCAGATTGCGGGTCGACTCCAGATACCGGACCACCCGCCGCCCGCCGCCGCTACTGGTAGCCACGAATCTCCTCGAACGCGCCGTCCAGCGAAGCCGTCCCGTCGAACAGCTTGCCGCCGGTCAGATCCGCGATCCCCTGCAACTGGTTCTTCGCCGCGTCCCCGAACAGGATCGGGAACACCGGCACCGCCTTCTGCGCGGCCGGGAGCCCGTTGTAGAAGTTCCTGAAGTCCTTGTCCGACGCGCCCTCGTTGCTCTCGCCGTCCGTCATCACCACGATCGACGTGAACCGGTCGTCCCCCGTCGCCGCCTGCTGCCGGTCCAGCACCTTGTACGCCTCCTGCAACGAGCTGTACACCGCCGTCCCGCCGTCCGCCGACAACGCCTGCACATCCGCGTTGATCGACGCCAGCTCCTGCTGCGCACCCGTCGCCGGCACCGTGTGCGTCTTCGTCGACTTCACCTTCGACGCGAACGACAACAACGTCACCTCCTCCCGGTTGCGGAACCGCCGCACCCCACGGGTGTCGTCCGCCCCCGTCAGCCGGCCCATCGCCGACTTCAGCGCCGCCAGCCGGTCACCCGCCATCGACCCCGAGGTGTCCAGCACGTACACCGTCCGCGACGGCCGGCGCAGCTCGTCCTGGTACGAGGCCAGCAAGCCGTCCGCGACCGCCTTGCTGCCCGGGAACGGCAGCTCGCGCCGCCGGTCGGCCGGCAGCGACGCCGCCGGCGCCACCCCCGCCGCCACCGGACGGCGCAGCGTCAGCTCCGAGATCCGCTTCTGCACGTCCTCCTTCAACAGGTACTCCGTCAGCCGCTGGAACGAGTCCCGCTCCCGCTGCGCCGACGAACTGAGCAGCGTCAACGGATAGTTCGCCGACACCACCCCGTCGGTCGGCCGCACCACCGTCAACTGCTGGTCCGCCGCCAGCGTCTTGTTCATCGACAGCAGCACCGACTCGTAGTTCACCAGCGCCCCGACCCGCCCCTGCTCCGCCCGCGCGTACGCCTGCGCCAGCCAGCCGGAGGAACCCGAGGTCAACTTCTGCCCCGTGAAGAACTGCTTCAGCGACGGCGTCGCCTTCCGCACATCCGCGTCCGTGAGCGCCGAGTCCGCCCCCGAGAACGCCGACGCCACCGCCACCAGTGCCGAGAACCCCGAATTGGACCGCGACGGATCGGCCATCCCGTACGCCAGCCTGCCGGTCGACGCCGCGTCCGCCAGCTGCGCCCAGCTCACCTTCGAGCCGTCCCCCCAGCCCAGCTCACCGAGCGAGGCCGAGCGCACCCCCACCGCCACCGGCGACACCATCACCGGCGTCTCGGACAGCAGCTTGGACCTCCCCGTGTCGTCCAACCGCAGATAGTGGTTGGACGGGAACCACACCGCGTCGTACTTGCCGTCGGCCCGGCCCGAGGCGACGGCGTCCGCACCGTCCAGCGAGCCGGTCCAGGCGAACTGCACGGTCACCCCGGTCGCCTTCTGCGCCTCCTCCAGCACCGGTGCCATGTCCTGGAGTTCGCTGCCCGCCAGCACGCGCAGCACACCCGCCCGCGCGGTCGGCGCGGGCGCGTCGCTCTGCCGCGGCGCCGGCGCCGGCGAGGACGTGCACGCCGTCGCCGCCACCAGCAGCGCCACCCCCGCCGCCAGTACCCGCCCGCCGCGCCGGAGCGCGGCCCCCGCCCTGGTCGTCCTCATCGTCGTGCCACCTGTCCCGCCGTCGATCCTGCCGAGTGCCGTGCCGTCCGTCGTGCCGTGCGTCGTGCCGCCCGCCCTGCCGCCTGCCGTACTTCCCGCCGCGCCGCCGGTCCTCGTCACCATGGGCCGGTCACTTCCCCTTGGCCGCGTCGACCAGCTTGGCCAGCATCGTGGGCTCCGCGACCGGCGCCTGCTTCACCCCGGCCGGCTTCAGGTCCGGCGCGAAGGCGGGGTTCTCCCGGCCGGCGGTCTGCAGACCGAAGGCGGCCGGGTCCGACTGGGGCCGGAAACCGTACTTCGCCTCCAGCTTCCGCAGCTTCTCGTTGTCGCGCAGCAGGTTGGCCAGCTTCTGGCCGGCCTCGGTGCGCCCGACGATGGTGTGGTCGGAGGAGATGGTGGTGTCCGGGTACAGCACCACCATGTCGCCGGCGTTCTTGCCCTCCACGGCCAACTCGGCCGCCTGCGACTCGTAGGCGAGCACCAGCGGATTGCCGACGTTCGAGAGGAAGTCCCGGAACGGCTCGTCGCTGCTGCTCTTCTGGATGCCCTGCTTGGAGGTCAGCGCGAGCAGGACGCCCTTCACCTGCTGGACCTCGGCATCGGTCGAGACCACCTGGTGGTTGTTCAGCAGGTAGGAGACGAGCGCGATGTACAGGGCGCCGGAGGAGGACTCGGACGGGTCGGTGGTGGTCATGTAGATCGCCCCGCTGAGGTCCGACTGCTGCTTGGCCCCGTTGAGCTCCTCCCACTTCTGGCCGGCCTTGGCCCGGTTGAGGTACTCGTCCATCTTGAGCGTCCACACCCGGGAGTTCTGGTCCTGGGAGGCCAGCCCGTTCTGCGCCAGCACCTTGGCGGTGGACTGGTGGGCCAGGACCACCAGCGGCGAGTAGAACGGCCGGATCGGCGCGTCCTTGAGCTTCAGCTGCCCGCGGATCGCCTCGGCCGGCGACAGGCTGGCCGGGAAGGCGAAGTCGAGCTGGTCGACCTTGCTCTCGCCCATCAGCCACGAACCGGTCGTCTGCACGTCGACCTTGAGGCCCTGCTCGGCCAGCGCCGCCGTCACGTCCGGGTCCCTGAAGAAGTCGCGCTTCTCGGAACCGATCACGCCGGTGACGGTGACGATCTTGGGCCTCGGATCGCCGCCGCCGGGTGATTTGAGCAGTGCGAACGCCACCCCGCCGAGCAGCACCAGTGCCGCGACCACCCCGAACGCACGCTTCATACCGAGCGATTCCCCCTCGTCGGATCCGTGTCCGGGCTCCCACCCGGGTGACGAGCGTCCCGCCGGGCCGCGAGCCACGGCCGAAGTCACGGTGAACCAGGGGTGAACACCCCTTCACGGAATCGCATCGACGGGCGCGGCCGGGGCCGGCGCGGACGGCGCGACCGCCGGGACGACCGCCGGGGCCGGGCGCCACCTCCTCCCCGGGAACCGGACCCGAGCGGATACCCTGGCGGCCGGCCGGGAGGGCGTTCACGGGCGGTACGGACAAGCGCGGCGGAGCGCTGCTCGCAGGGGGTGAAGGGCGGTGGGCGCACCGGCGAACGACGCCCGGTGGGCGTTCCACGTCGACGAGGACGACATGGTCGTCGTCGAGGCGCCCCCCGGCACCGACGAGAACCTGCGGCTGGCGATCGAGACGCTGATCCTCCCGTTCGGCCTCGACGGCGACGGCCCGAGGACCTACCTCCGGGAGTGGCACCGCCGCGCGGCCGAGGCCGGTAGCGGATACCGGCTCGGCACCGCCGCCGCCGGCGCCCGGAGGAGCGGACCCGACCTCGTCGAAATCATCGACCTGTACAACCAGTTCGACGACTGCGCGATCGACGCCCGGCAGTTCGAGGGGATCCTGGAACGCCTCACCGCCTTCCTCGACGACGACGGGCCGCGGCACCCCGGAACCGGGCGCCGGCCGGCCTGACGACCGGCCGCCGCGTCAACCGGCCGGGCCTTCCGTCGCCCGCCCGGGAGGGTGCGGGCGACGATGTGTCAGATTGTTCAACTCGCCTTCCTGCAAAGGTCATCCCGCCGGCTGGACGGAGGTCGATGTTACGCGCCGGTAATGCCTACCCTCAGCAGTATGCGCCGAGCAAAAATCGTCTGTACTCTCGGGCCAGCCACCGACTCGTACGACCAGATCAAGGCCCTGGTCGACGCCGGGATGGACATCGCCCGCTTCAATCTGAGCCACGGCTCCCACGTCGAGCACGAGGAGCGCTACCGCCGGGTCCGCAAGGCCGCCGACGAGAGCGGCCGCAGCGTCGGCGTGCTCGCCGACCTTCAAGGCCCGAAGATCCGCCTGGAGACCTTCGCCGAAGGACCGGTACTTCTCGAACGCGGCGACACGTTCACCATCTCCACCGACAAGGGCGTCGTGGGAGACCAGAACATCTGCGGCACCACCTACCCGGGCCTCGCCGCCGACGTCACCAGCGGCGAACGGATCCTCGTCGACGACGGCCGGGTCACCCTGGAGGTCGTCGAGGTGGCCGGCCCGCTGGTCCGCTGCACCGTCGTCGAGGGCGGCCTGGTCTCCGACCACAAGGGCCTCAACCTCCCCGGCGTCGCCGTCTCCGTCCCCGCGCTCAGCGACAAGGACGTCGCCGACCTGCGCTGGGCCCTGCGGACCGGCGCCGACCTGATCGCGCTCTCCTTCGTCCGCAGCGGCCGCGACATCGAGGACGTCCACCGCGTGATGGCCGAGGAGGGGCGCTTCGTCCCCGTCATCGCCAAGGTGGAGAAGCCGCAGGCGGTCGACAACCTGGAATCCATCGTCGACGCCTTCGACGGCGTCATGGTGGCCCGCGGCGACCTGGGCGTGGAGATGCCCCTCGAACAGGTCCCGATGGTCCAGAAGCGCGCCATCAAGCTGGCCAAGCGCAACGCCAAGCCGGTCATCGTCGCCACCCAGATGCTCGACTCGATGATCAACGCCTCCCGCCCCACCCGGGCCGAGGCCTCCGACGTGGCCAACGCCGTCCTCGACGGCAGCGACGCCGTGATGCTCTCCGGCGAGACCTCCGTCGGCAAGTACCCCGTCGAGACCGTCCGCACCATGGGCCGCATCATCGAGGCCGCCGAACAGGACATCCTCTCCGCCGGCCTCCCGCCGCTCACCGCCGGCACCAAGCCGCGCACCCAGGGCGGCGCCGTCGCCCGCGCGGCCGCCGAGATCGGCGACTTCCTCGGCGCCAAGTACCTGATCGCCTTCACCCAGTCCGGCGACACCGCCCGCCGCCTCACCCGCTCCCGCTCGCCGATCCCCGTGCTCGCCTTCACCTACGAACCCGCCGTCCGCAGCCAACTCGCCCTCACCTGGGGCGTGGAGACCTTCCTCGGCCCCTTCGCCGCCACCACGGACGAGATGGTCGAACAGGTCGACGCCGCGCTGCTCTCCCTCGGCCGCTGCCAGAAGGGCGACATCGTCGTCATCACCGCCGGCTCCCCGCCCGGCCTCGCCGGCTCCACCAACCTCGTCCGCGTCCACCACGTGGGAACGCTGGACAACTGACCGACACCCCGCGCTGCGGCGGAAGGGCGGCGGCTCCTTACGAGGGAGCCGCCGCCCGAAGCACAGTCACCCCCGGTGCCCTGCGGCCTTCCCGTTCTCGTCCCGCCGCATGGCGGTCATCCCAAGATCGGCAAGACGCGGCACAAGGGCCACTTCGAGCTGCTCCACCGGGTGCAGCAGACCCCGCTCGCACCTCTCCGCCACCCACACGGTGCACCCGGCGCGGGGATAGGCCGGATTGATTCCGATCTCCCCCTTGGGGATGGTCCCGTTGAACGGCGTCGGAATCCCCTCGGTGTTCCAGTAACTCCACGCCTCCAGAGCTTTAGCCTGCTCGAAGCAGGAGTAGAGCTGCGGATAGCGGTCGATCACGCGCATCTCGCGGAAGACGAGCTGCCCAAGGAGACCTGGTGCCGTCACGCTGAGCGCATCGAAGTCCGTCCCGTGGAAGCTCACGGAGGGCGCGTCCTGGAACCCGGCGAGCGCCACACAGGCGAACAGGTGCGAGAGCCGCCGCCTGAGGTACGGGGCGGCCCCTCGCACCAGCCCCGGCTCGATCTGTCCGAGAAGTTCGCGGAGGCGGTCGTGACCAGGACTGAAGCGGGACAAGTCGAAGAGCCTCTCCATGCCCTGCACGGCCGAGAACGCCAGCCGCTTGTAGAGGCGGTTGCTCATCTCGCCCAGCTCCGCGTGGGCTTTGGTCTCGGGCGCGGCCGAGTGGAGCATCAGGTACTCGGAGAGGACCTCGAAGTAGAGGTAGCCAAGGAACGGGAGGCTCGGTACGGCGACGGCGAGCCGATCCATGAACTCGACGTCCGGCGTCGGCTTTCCGAAAGCGTTGGCAAGGAGGAGGTCGAGGAATGGAGCCGCGGCTCGGACGCGGTTCATCACGGCACGGCGGAGCTGGGTGTCTTCGTGCTCGGTGAGGAAGTTGCGGTGGGTGAGGTAGGTCCGCAGGTGGACGGCGCCGAGGCGGAGGTAGTCGATGCCCTTGGGCGGGATCGGGGCGTCGGGGGTGATCTCGAAGACGAGGGTGCGGGTGTGCCTCTTGGTCTCCAGGAGGTAGGAGCCGAGGTTGTGAGGGCGCAGGCCTGCAGGCTCGGGGGTGAGGGGCGCACAGTAGAGGGCGGCCACGAGGCAACCGGTGGAGGCGTAGAGGTGCCCGCTGGCGCGGATGGCGTCGAGGGCGACGGTGGTGTGCATCAGGTGGATGGGACGGCCGGAGACCAGCGTCTCGGCCATGGCGTTCGCGCGTAGCAGCCAGCCGTTGGGGGTCTCGTGTTCGAGGTAGCCACGCCAGTCGGCTTCGGTCTCGATGAGGCCGGAAGGGCCCTGGCGGGCGGGACTAGTGGTGTGGTCGGTGTGGGCGTCGTCCCACTCGGCGTGCATCGGATGGCCTCCTACTGCGCGGGGTCGAGGATCTGGCGGGCGTGGATGAGCGCTCCGTGGTTGCTGGCGCCGTCGAGGCGGGCCCGTTCGCTGCGGACGACCAGAGCGTGGGCGACGGAATGGAGCCAGTCGGGCGGCACGATCCGCAGATGGGACGGGTCGGGCCACCAACGGGCGAGGGGCAGCCGGTAGCGGTCCAGGCAGTCGGCGGCCTTGAGTAGGTCGATCAGGTGCGGTGCTCGCTGGTAGACGCGGTTCTGCTGCACGGTGAAGCGGTCATACGGAACGTCGTGGAGGCTGATCGCGGTGGCAGCCTGCACGAGGACGCCCTGCGGCAGCTCCCGTCCCACCAGGCTGGTGATGGCGGCCGAATTGCGGGTGAACCAGGCCGCTGCCCGCCGGCCGTGGCCGGGATCGTCCCGGTCGTTGCAGCGCTGGCAGTCGTGGACCGCTGCGGCGGCGCACAGCGCGGCCCTGTGGTCGCGGTCGAGTCCGTACTCCTGGGCGAGGATCGACGAGAGCAGCGAGACGCGGGCGTTGTGCCGGACGCCGTGGATGGAGTCGGCGCACCGGGGCTCCGCGAACCAGGTGACGTCCGGTACCAGCATGAGCGGCGGGTGTGGCAGGGTGGGCGTCGCGGCGGAGACCTCGGGCCGCATCCCGGCGATCCAGTTCAGTGTGGGCTGGTCCATGGCCTGGTGGTCCGGAAGCATCCGGTTCTCGGCGAGTTCTCTGAGCGACGCGGTGCCCGAGCGGTGCGTTCGTCGGGTCATGTCTGCTTCCTCGAAGGGATGAGTTCGGTGGGCGTCAAGCTGGGCGTGGCGGTCCTGACCATGGGCACGCGGCCGGAGGAACTGGCCGAGCTGCTGGCCTCGGTGGAGATGCAGACCGTCAAGCCGGTGCGGACGGTGGTGGTCGCCCAGGGCTGCCCGCTGCCGGAGCTGCCGGCGTGGGTGGAGGGCGTCGAGCTGGCCGAGAACCTCGGGGTGACCGGCGGCCGGAACGTGGCTCTGGAGCACCTGCGTGACGTGGACGTGGTGATCGACCTGGACGACGACGGTCTGCTCGTGGCCGACGACGTGTTTGCGAGGATCGAGGCCCTGTACGAGGCGGACCCCCGGCTGGGCATCGTGTCCTTCCGGATCGCCGACGAGACCGGGCTGACCCAGCGCCGCCACGTTCCCCGGCTGCGGGCCGGCGATCCGATGCGCGGTGGCGAGGTGACGAGCTTCCTCGGCGGCGGCCATGCGCTGTCGACGAGGATGCTGCAGGAGGTCGGGGACTGGCCGGACGCGTTCTTCTTCGCTCACGAGGAGACCGACATGGCCTGGCGGGCGCTCGACGCCGACTGGCGGGTGCTGTACGTGCCGGAGCTCTTGCTCCAGCACCCGCGCACGTCCCCGACCCGCCACTCGTTCTTCTACCGGGTGAACGCCCGGAACCGCGTGTACCTCGCACGCCGCCACCTGCCCGCCGTGCTGGTACCGGTCTACCTCGGCGTGTGGGTGGCGCTCACCGTCGCCCGCATCCGGAACGCCGCCGGGCTGAAGGCCTGGTTCTCGGGCTTCGCCGAGGGCTGGCGCACACCGTGCGGTCGGCGCAAGCCGATGCGCTGGGGCACGGTGTGGACCATGACCCGGCTCGGCCGGCCCCCGATCATCTAGGCCGCAGCCGCCCGGCGCATCCACTCCGGGATCGCGCCGGGGTTCGCCCGCAGCCAGGCCGCGTAGCGGGCGATGCCCTCCTCGATGCTGGTGGCCGGCCGCCAACCCAGCAGCTCCTCCATCCGCTCCACGGAGGCGTACCCGCCTTCGGGGTCGCCGGGCGGCATCGGTGTCTCGACGAGTCGCGTGTCGGGGTAGTGGGCGCGGACCAGTTCGGCGACCTGCCGGATCGACGTGCCGGTGCCCGTACCGATGTTCACCGTCTCGTTGTGCGCGCGGGGCGAGGTCAGCGCATGCAGGGTGCCGGTGGCGATGTCGTCGACGTGGACCAGGTCACGGATCTGGTGGCCGCCACCGTTGAGCTGCAGCGGCAGGCCGAGCGCGGCCCGCATGGCGAACCAGGCGACCACCCAGGAGTGGCTGTTCTCCTTCACGATCTGGGGGTCGCCGTAGACCGAGAAGTACCGCACGATCGCGTAGGAGCGGTCGGCCTTTCCGAGTACGGCGGCGGTCTGGTACTCGCCCCAGACCTTGCTGTTCCCGTACACCGACACCGGCGAGACGGCCGCGCCCTCGACGAACTGCGGGCTGCCGTTGCCGTAGACGCTGGCCGAGGAGACGAACACCAGCCGCCGCACCCGCTCCGAGGCGGCGACGGCGTCCAACACGTGCTGGGTGCCGATGATGTTGGCGCCGATGGCATCCAGCGGACGGCGCGTGCAGGCGGCGACGTCGGCCAGCGCGGCGGCGTGGATCACGTAGTCGCACTCGGTGATCACGCGCTTCATCAGGCCCGGTTCGGCGATGTCGCCGACGATGAAGTCCGGGTCGGAGGTATCGATGCCGAAGCGCTCGCGGTACACCTCGGGCGGGTACGCGTCGAGCTTGCACACCGAGACGGGGCGCGCTCCGAGCCGACGCAGCCGGGCCGTGATGCGGCTGCCGATGAGGCCCCCGGCTCCGGTGACCAGCACGGTCCTTCCTGAAAGCTCTTCCAGGGACAATTGATTTACTCCTCTCGTGACAGAAATCCGCTCGTTGGAGCTGAGTACGCAGTCAGTCGCGGGCAGGTCGGGACGGATGGTGAACCACACGGTCTTGCCGACCGCGGACGGCTGCCACCCCCATGCGTGCGAGAACGCCGCAACGAGCTCCAGACCGCGCCCGCCCTCGTCGTCCTCGGCCGCGCCCGTCAACTCGGGCGGCTCCGCCGACGAATCCCACACCTCGACCCGAAGCAGGTTTCCCGTCCACAACAGGCTGATTCTGCACCTGCCGTTGGTGTGCTCGACGGCGTTGGCGATCACCTCGGTCACGCACAGCTTGAGGTCCCCGAGAACGCTGCCCGACATGGGAACGTGCCACCTGGAGACGACTTCCAGCAGTACCCTCCGGGCCCGGACGACGTCCTTGGGCGTGGGATCCACCTCGTACTCGTAACGGCTGGCGGGAAAGGCCGCAACCGTTGAACCGCTGATTGGACCGCATGACATGAGGCCTCCCGGGCTGCCTGCTCGCCCTTCCGGATCTATGTGACCGACAGTCAACATCTGCTCACTGATGTGGGACCATCGCTGATGCACCGCGCGCATCGGGATATGCGCACGGCGCATAGGGGCACCGATCTGCGGGGGTGGCGCTGGTGGACTGGCGGCGGGAGATCCAGGCGGCGTCACGCGCCGGTGACTATGGACGGGTCATCGAGTTGGCGCGCAGGGGGAAGCGGTTGACCCAGCTCCAGCTTGGGGAGGCGCTGGGGCTGTCGCAGCCGGCGATCTCACGGCTGGAGAAGCGTGGAACCGTCGGAGCCTATGACATGGTGATCCTTGGTCGGGCAGCGGCTCATCTGAACATCCCCGCCGGGCTGTTGGGCCTGGCGGGCGGCTCGACAGGGGTGGAGGCAGTGGAGCGAAGGGGCTTTCTGGGCGGCGTGGCCGCGATCGCGGCCACGCCGGTACTCGCTGCCCTACCGGGGGATGCCGATGCCGGACAGGCAGCCGCGCTGCGACTCGGCACGGCGGCGTACCGGCGGTTGGACGGCTCGACGTCCTCGCGGGACCTCGTCGATGCCGTCCGGGGGCATATTCAGCTGATCCAGCGGCTCGGCAACGGTGGTCGAGACCGGGCAAGGCTCGCGGCGGTAGGCAGCGAAGCGGCGTCGCTGGCTGGATGGTTGTCATGGGACATGGGCGACAACGGCTCCGCGCGGTCCTGGTATGGGCAGGCCATCAGGGCGGCGAGGGCGGCCAATGAGCCGCTCCTGGTGGCGTACCAGATCGGCTCCTTGGCCCAGTTCGAGGCGCATGCCGGAGGTGCTGCACAGGCACTGAGCCTCGCCGGGACGGCTCGGCGCTCCCTGGGGGGCGAACGGCCAGGGGTGGCCGACGCCTGGCTCTCCTCGGTGGAAGCCCTGGCGTACGCGGCTTCCGGTGACCAGCGCAGAGCCGACGAGGCTCTGACGCACAGCTGGCAGGTCGCGATGAGGCTTGATCGTGAGGAACCCCCGCCATGGCCGTGGGTGTTCGTCTTTGACGAAGCCAAGGTGGCGGCGGCCCGGATCACCTGCGGGGCACGGCTCGGTTTGCCGCAGTGGGTCCGGACAGGCGACACCAGGGCGTTGGCGACGGGGCACGTGAAGCAGAGGGCTCTCCTCGCACTGGACGTCGCGGCCGGCCACCTTGCGGCCGGCCGCGTCGAGGCGGCGTTCGCCCTTGCGTCAGACGCTGTGGGGGTCGGTCAGGAGTTCCGTTCTGGGCGGATCGTGGAGCGGGCGCGCGCGGTTCGGCGTTCCTTTGTCACCGCATCGCTGCCGAAGGCGGTCCGGGAGTTCGACGAGCGCCTTTACGACGTCTACCTGTAGGAGGAGTCATGCGGGTCGGTATCACCGGACACCGGGGATTGGACGAGGTCGTGGAGTGCCAGGTACGGCAGCTCCTGGACGAGGCGGTACGCGGGCTGGGCGCGGGCCTGGTGGCTGTGTCGTGCATCGCCGATGGGCCGGACGCCTGGTTCGCGGAGCTGGTGTTGGAGCACGGCGGGCAGCTGGTCGTCGTCATTCCTGCGGAGCAGTACCGGGAGTCCCTTCCCGAGGACCACCACGCACTGTACGACCGACTGTTGAGCCGGGCGTCCGAGGTTCACCGCACGGGGATGACAGAGTCCGACTCGGTCGCACACATGGCGGGCAGCGAGATCTTGGTGGACTTGGTGGACGAGGTGCTGGCGGTGTGGGACGGCAAGCCGGCCCGTGGCTACGGCGGGACCGCAGACGTCGTCGCGTACGCCGAGGGGTGCGGCGTTCCGGTACGGGTGCTCTGGCCCGAGGGCGCTGAGCGGTAGGCGGCCGGAAGAGATGGAGAACGGAAGCGGGCACATGTCCTGGCAGGCGATGCGTTGGGAGATTCTGAACCGTCCGGGTGCCGGCGAGGCATACAAGGCGGCCCGGGGCCGGTTCGAACTGGGGGAGGCCGCGCGCAGCAGCGGTGAGGCCCCGGGGTGCCGGTCCGTGACGGACCCGCAGCCGCCGGAGACGGCGAGCTGAGTCAGTACGTGGGCCCGATGTGGGCGTCCATGAGGGCGACGGACTCCTTGCGGGCGACGGAGACGTTGACCTGGCCGGTCGGGCGCGGGATCGAGGCCTTCCACCGCACGCCGACGGCGTCGAGGGTGTCGGTGAAGAGCCGGATGATGTCGGTCGAGGTGTTGGTGAAGAAGTAGCGCGGGTACTCGTAGCGCTTCCGGACGCCACCGACCGTGCGCGTGGTCCAGTTGGTGATCCGGCAGCCGTCGGAGTGGATCAGGCCCCGGAGGAACTCCCAGGGGTGAGCGTCGACGATCTCCTGCTGCCAGGGCTCCAGGGCGATCCGACGTAGGTGCTTCGGGCCCGGGCCGTGCTGGGGGAAGAGGCAGGGCCAGTGCTTGCTCGTGCTGACTACGCTGGTGCACCCCGCGGCCCGCACGCGCTGGACCTTGTTGTGCGGCATGACTGCGGCGACTGCCCGTGCGCACTCGTCGATGAGCCCGGGCCATGCGTCCCCGCACGCTATGCGGAGGGCGTGGACGTTGCGGCGGCCCTCACTGATGCAGCCGTCACCGAGGTAGAGGCCCAGCAGGTACGCGTAGTCGGGGCGCGGACGCTGCGGTTCCAGATCGTTGTGGAGTACCGGACAGTCGGCTGTCGGGCGAGTGGCGAACACCGTGCCCGTCGCCCACTCGCGGATCGCGAAGCGGGAGATGCCGGTGGCGCGGCTGACCTGGCTGAAGGTCAGCCCGGATGCGTGGAGGTCGACTGCTCGCTGCCGTGTGGTCGTGTCGTACATACCGGCGAGCCTGCGGTACGCGTTGGCACGACAGGCCGAAAGTCGTGCGAATCTTCATTCGAAATAATGAAGATCGCCAACTGTTCTGCGATTTAGGCGACCTTGGAATTGAAGGAAAAGTACCCCGGGTGGGATTCGAACCCACGCTGTATGGTGTTTGAGACCATTGCCTCTTCCGCTGGGCTACCGGGGCAACCGCTGAATCGAAGGTTGCCCCCGACCCTGCTTGGTCTCAAACATACCGTGTCTAGGTACCCTCGTGCATGCAGTACCCCGCCGGAACGAGGAGCCCCGTGAGCACCGCCGACGAGCAGGCAGAGCCGCTTGAGACCGACATGCCCCAGATCACCCGAATTGTGATCGCCGAGGACGAGGCGTTGATCCGCCTCGACCTGAAGGAGATGCTCGAAGAGGAGGGGTACATCGTCGTCGGCGAGGCCGGTGACGGGGCCACGGCGGTGAAGCTGGTCCAGGACCTGAAGCCCGACCTGGCGATCCTGGACGTGAAGATGCCCGTCCTGGACGGGCTCTCCGCCGCCGAGCAGATCCACGAGGCGCACCTGGCGCCGGTCCTGATGCTGACCGCGTTCTCGCAGCGCGAACTGGTGGACCGGGCGCGGGACGCGGGCGCGATGGCGTACATCGTGAAGCCGTTCTCCAAGAGCGACCTGGTGCCCGCGATCGAGATGGCGGTCTCCCGCTACACCGAGATGCGGACGCTGGAGGAGGAGATCGCGGATCTCACCCAGCGGCTGGAGACCCGCAAGCTGGTGGACCGGGCGAAGAGCGTGCTGCAGACCAAGTTCGGTCTGAACGAGCCGGCCGCGTTCCGGTGGATCCAGAAGACCTCGATGGACCGTCGGATGACGATGGCCGCGGTCGCGGAGGCCGTGATCGAGGAGGGCGAGGCGCAGGACAAGAAGAAGGCCGACGAGGGCAAGCCCGAGGCCTGAAGCGGTCCTGGGCGGCTCTGAGCAGTCCTGAGGCGCACGACAGGGGCCCCGTCCGACCGGACGGGGCCCCTGGTCGTTCGGGCGGGTCAGTCCTCGCCGAGGTAGGCCTTGCGGACGGACTCGTCGTGCAGCAGGTCGGCGCCGGTGCCCTTGAGGACGATGCGGCCGGTCTCCATCACGTAGCCGTGGTCGGAGAGCGAGAGCGCGGCCTGGGCGTTCTGCTCGACCAGCAGGATGGTCGTCCCGCCGGCCTTGAGTTCCACGATGGTCGCCATGATCTTCTGCATCATCAGCGGCGAGAGGCCCATCGAGGGCTCGTCGAGCATCAGCAGCTTCGGCTGGGACATCAGCGCGCGCCCCATGGCGAGCATCTGCTGCTCGCCGCCGGACAGGGTGCCGGCGGCCTGCTTGCGCCGCTCCCCGAGGATGGGGAACAGGCCGTAGGCGCGCTCGACGTCCGCGGCGATCCCGGCCGTGTCGCTGCGCAGGAAGGCGCCGAGGAGCAGGTTCTCCTCGATGGTCATGCGCGGGAAGATGTGCCGGCCCTCGGGGGAGTGGGCGAGCCCGAGCGCGACGATCTTGTGGGCGGGGACGGTGGTGAGGGGCTGCCCGTCGAAGGTGACCGTGCCGCCGGTGGGCTTGAGCAGGCCGGAGAGGGTGCGCAGGGTGGTGGTCTTGCCGGCGCCGTTGGTGCCGATCAGGGTGGTGACCTCGCCCTGGTTGACGGTGAAGCTGATGCCCTTGACGGCTTCGATCTTGCCGTAGGCGACGCGGAGGTCCTTGACCTCGAGGAGTGCGGTCACTGGTCGGTCTCCGTTGCTGCGGGGGCGGTGCCTTCGAGCGGTGCGCCGAGGTAGGCGGTGATGACGCGTTCGTCGCTCTGGACGGTCTCGCGGTCGCCTTCGACGATCTTCTGGCCCTGGACCAGGACGGCGGTGCGGTCGCACAGGTTGAAGATGAACCGCATGTCGTGCTCGATGACGAGGATGGAGACGCCCTTGTCACGGATGGCGAAGACCAGTTCCTCGGCGGCCCGGGTCTCCTGCGGGTTCATGCCGGCGGTGGGCTCGTCGAGGAGCAGCAGGCCGGGGTCGGAGGCGAGGGCCCGGGCGATCTCCAGCTTGCGCTGCTCGCCGTAGGGGAGGTTGCGGGCGAGGTGCTCGGCCTTGTCGGCGAGGCCGGTGAACTGGAGGAGGTCCATGGCGCGGGCGCGGCTCTCGGCCTCGGCGCGGTGGTAGCCGGGGCCGCGCAGGATGGCGGAGAAGATGCCTTCCTTGGTGCGGCTGTGCCGGCCGACGAGGACGTTCTCCAGGACGGTCATGTTGGAGAAGAGCCGGATGTTCTGGAAGGTGCGGGCGATGCCGGCCTGGGTGACGAGGTGGGGCTTGGGGGGCAGGACGGTGCCGCGGTAGGCGACGCGTCCCTCGGTGGGGACGTAGAGGCCGGTGAGGCAGTTGAAGAAGGTGGTCTTGCCGGCGCCGTTGGGGCCGATCAGGCCGATGATCTCGCCCTCGCCGACGGTGAGGGAGACGTCGTTGACGGCGGTGAGGCCGCCGAAGCGCATGGTGACGCCGGAGACTTCGAGCAGGGGCTTGGCGGGGCCGGGGCGGTCGGAGACCGGTGCGGGGGCGTCGGTGGTGGTCATCTGGCTGGTCACGCCCCTGCCTTGGTGAGGGCGACGGTGTCGCCGTTGAGCTGTGTGGGGATCGTGGCCTCGTGGAACTCCAGCTGGCGGCGCCGGTTGGGGATGAGCCCTTCGGGGCGGACGCGCATCAGCACGATGAGGGCGATGCCGAAGGCGAGCAGCTGGTAGTTGGAGAGGAACTCGAGCTTCTTCGGGACGAGGAAGAGGAGGGTGGCGCCGGCCAGGGGGCCGCTGATGGTGCCCATGCCGCCGAGGATGACGGCGGCGAGCAGGAAGGCGGAGTTGGGCGGCAGGGCCTCGGCGAAGGTGTACTGGTCGGGGGTGACGGTGTAGCTGACGTGGGCCTGGACGGTGCCGGCGAGGCCGGCGAGGCAGGCGCCGAGGGCGAAGGCGAGGAGCTTGAGCCGGAAGCCGTTGATGCCCATGGCTTCGGCGGCGGTCTCGTCCTCGCGGATGGCGACCCAGGCGCGGCCGATGCGGGAGTTGCCGACCCGGGCGAAGACCAGCACGACCAGGGCGGTGACCAGGAGCATCAGCAGGTAGTAGTTGGAGAACCGGCCGAGTTCGACGCCGAGGACGGTGTGCGGCTTGCCGAGGTCGAAGCCGAGGATCTGGAGGTCGGGGATCCGCGGGATGCCGTTGGAGCCGTTGGTGATCTTGGGGCCGGTGGTGCCGTTGAGGTTGAGCATGGTGATGCGGAAGATCTCGCCGAACCCGAGGGTGACGATGGCGAGGTAGTCGCCGCGCAACCGCAGGGTGGGGGCGCCGATCAGGACGCCGAAGATCATCGAGACCACGGCGCCGGTCAGCATCGCGGCCCAGAAGGGGAACTGGACGTGGATGGGCGAGGCGGGGGAGCCGGAGACCAGGGCGGCGGCGTAGGCGCCGACGCCGAGGAAGGCGACGTACCCGAGGTCGAGCAGACCGGCCAGGCCGACGACGATGTTGAGGCCGAGGGCGACGGTGGCGAAGATCAGGATGTTGGCGGCGACCGAGGTGTACTGGTCGCTGGTCTGGGTGAACGGGAAGCCCGCGGCGGCGGCGAAGGCGGCGCCGGTGGTGACCGGGCGGTGCTTGACGGTCAGCGCGCGCAGCCGGGCCAGCAGGCCGGCCTTGCCGAGGGCGGCGATCACGGCGGCGGCGAGCAGCAGGTAGGCGATGAAGAGCTCGCCGTACTCGGTGTCGATGCCGAAGGTGATCGCGAACAGGCCGACGGCGAAGGCCGCGACGATGAGCAGGACCTCGGCCCAGGAGGGCAGTTCGCGGGCGGCGGGCAGCGGCCGTTCGACGGTGCCGAGCCGGAGCCCGCTGTTGGCGAGGTGGCCCAGCTGGAGCAGCAGGACGGCGCCGGTGGCGATCACGAGGGCGCCGGCCAGGGCGGTCAGCACCGGGGCGACGGGCTTGTCCTCGGGGATGGCGTGGGTGGCGAACCAGGCGATCGGGGCGGCGGGGACGAGCAGGAAGAGCCGCCGGTCGAGGATCCGCAGCGGGACGCGGGTGCGCCGGTCGAGCGGGAGGCCGAGGGTGCCGGCGAGGGCGAGCAGGGAGCCGAGCGCGGCGACCCAGCCGCCGGGGTCGAGGTTGGCGAGGCCGCCGAGGTCGACCGCGATGGCGATGACGGAGAACCAGCTGACGGCGAAGGCGCCGGCGGCGGCGAGCAGGACGGCGTTGTTGCTGCGGGCGGGGGCGATCCAGCGCAGGCCGGGGACGCCCTGGGTGGCGAGCAGCACGGCGAGGGTGAGCAGGCCGGCGGTGAGGGCGAGCCACTGGAGGCCGGCGGGGGAGCCGTAGTAGGTGAGGTCGCCGGGGAACTCGTCGGTCCAGGTCCAGGACATCAGGGCGGAGGCGGCGGTGGTGACGGCGCCCAGGCCGGTGAGGAGTACGGCGGCGCGGGACGGCAGCGGGATGACCGGGGTGGTCTCGGTGTTCGAGGTGGTGGTCATGGTGCTCACGCCCTGTCCGCGACGCGTTCGCCGAGCAGGCCCTGAGGTCGGACGAGCAGGACGAGGATGAGGAGTACGAAGGCCCAGACGTCCTTCCAGGCGCCGCCTCCGAAGAGGTGCATGCCGGGCAGGTGCTGGATGTAGCCGGTGGCGAGGGCTTCGGCGAGGCCGAGGGCGACGCCGCCGAGCATGGCGCCGTAGATGTTGCCGATGCCGCCGAGGACGGCGGCGGTGAAGGCCTTGAGGCCGAGGATGAAGCCCATCCGGAAGTCGACCTGGCCGCTGCGCAGGCCGTAGGCGACGGCGGCGACGGCGGCGAAGGCGGCGCCGATGGCGAAGGCCATGACGATGATCCGGTCGGTGTCGATGCCCATGAGCTTGGCGGTGTCGGGGTCCTGGCTGGTGGCCTGCATGGCGCGGCCGGAGCGGGTGCGGGTGACGAACCAGCCGAGGGCGAGCATGCACAGCGGGGCGGCGATGATCAGGAAGATGTCGCTGCGCTGGATGGTGACGGAGCCGAGCTCGAAGGGGTCACCGGGGATCTTGGGGAAGACCCGGGCCTTCTTCGCGTCGGGGTAGAACGAGAAGACCAGCTGCTGGAGGACGATCGACAGGCCGATCGCGGTGATCAGCGGGGCGAGCCGGGGGGCGCTGCGCAGCGGCCGGTAGGCGAAGCGCTCGGCGGCGACGGCGGTGAGGGTGGAGACCAGGATGCCGGCGATCAGCATCAGCGGTAGGGCCAGCCAGAGTGTGGTGCCGCCGGGGAGGGCGAGGTAGGCGGTCAGGGCGCCGAAGCCGCCGACCATGACGATCTCGCCGTGGGCGAAGTTGATGAGCTGGACGATGCCGTAGACCATCGTGTAGCCGATCGCGACGAGCCCGTAGAGGGCGCCGAGGATCAGGCCGTTGGCCAGCTGCTGCGGTAGGTCGTGCACCGCTGGGCCTCCGTTGTGCGTGTGGTGGGTCCGCGTGGGTGGTGGATGTGGGGGCGCGCGGGGGCACTCGTGGCGCCCCCGCGCGGTTGTTCCGACGTGCTGTGGCGTTGCCGACGTGCGGTCGGCTCAGCCGTTCGACGTGCGGGTGTCCGGTCGGGTCAGCCGCTGAAGGTGCCGGACTTCTCCACGGCCCACTTGCCGTCCTTGACGGTGTAGACGGTGAGCTGCTTGTTGGTGGTGTCGCCGAACTCGTCGAACGAGACCTTGCCGGTGACGCCGTCGAAGGAGACCTTCTGGACGGCCTCGACGACCTTGGCGCGGGGGCTGTCGGGGAGCTTGCCGCTGTTGGCGCTCACGACGGCCTTGACGCCCTGGATGATGGCCCAGGCGCTGTCGTAGGAGTAGCCGCCGTAGGTCTCGTAGGCGTCCTTGTAGCCGGCCGTCTTGTAGTCGGCGATGAACTTGGCGGCGGTGGGGAGCGCCTCGACGGGCAGGCCGACGGCGGTGGCGTAGTCGCCCTGGCTCTTGGGGTTGAGCTTGATGAAGTCGCCGCTCTGGATGCCGTCGCCGCCCATCAGCGGGATGTTGACGCCGGCGTCCTTGAGCTGGAGCGAGAGCGGGCCCGCGGCGGGGTACTCGCCGCCGTAGTAGACGGCCTCGGCGCCGGAGGTCCTGACCTTGGTGACGATGGCGGCGAAGTCGCGGTCGTCGGGGTTGACGTGCTCCTCGCCGACGATGCTGCCGCCCTGCTTGGTGAACTCGCCCTTGAAGGTGGCGGCGAGGCCGGCGCCGTAGGTCTTCTGGTCGTCGATGAGGAAGACCTTGGTCTTCTTGGCGTCCTTCGCCAGGAACTGGGCGGCGAAGGGGCCCTGGACGGCGTCGGTGGTGGCGGTGCGGAAGTAGGACTTGAAGGGGCGGGCCTTGGTGCCGCTGGCCCACTTCTCGCCCTGGCTGAGGGCGACGCCGGTGTTGGCGGGGGAGATCTGGACGAGGTTGGCGTCGTTGAAGATCTGCTGCATGGACTGGGCGACGCTGGAGTTCAGCGGGCCGACGACGCCGATGACGTTCTTGTCGGCGACCAGCTGGGTGGCGTTCTGCTGGCCCGGGGCGGGCTTGGCGGTGTCGTCCAGGGCCTTGATCTCGAACTTGACGCCCGGGACCTCGTTCTTCTCGTTGGCCTGCTTGACGGCGAGCTCGACGGAGTTGCGGATGCCGAGGCCGAGGGCGGAGAGGTCGCCGGTGAGGGGGGCGTCGACGCCGATGGTGACGGTGGTGGTCGCCCCGGCGTTGCCGTCCCCGGACTTCTTCTCGCCGCGGGATCCGCAGGCGCTGATGCTGAGGGCGCCGATCACGGCAATGCTCACGACAACTGCTGAACGGTGACGCACAGGGGTCCCCTTCGGTTCAGGAGGGCGCCGCGCCTGAGTGGCGGGAGCCGGGATGCGCGGTGGGCCTGGCCCACTCCGGTGGCGCGGTGACTGGCCGTGACTCTAGATGCCCCTGGGCGGCTCGGGCAGTGGTGCGGCGAGGCTGTGATTCTCTTGTTATGAGCACACGGAGCGACCGTCTCACTATGTGGTCGTTCTGGTTCGATCGATCCCGCACCGTCGGGCATTTACTCGCCGGTAGGTGCATGTAAGGGCCAGAAATGCAGGTGACTCCTGGCTGCACCGATAATCGGACACGACTGTCCGCAGTGCTGGAGTCGGGCGTGTGCGTCCGAATATCGGACATCCGAGGGGATGACGAAGAGCCCCCGGGGCGATGTGGCCCCGGAAGCGGTCGAAAACTCGGAATTCCTACTTGTTACGCAGTGTTACATCCTTGAAAGTGCGTGGAAACGCAGCCGCCCCCTTGTCTGGACCAACGCCTGCCCAGGGCAGTCGAAGGTCAAACAAGGGGGCGGGCAAGGGAATTGATGATCGGTCGGCCCGGTGGGCGGGCCATTGGCAGGCCGGCCGGGCCGACGGGGTGTCAGAGGTCGCGGAGCATGCAGGTCAGGCGGCAGCTGGTGACCCGCTTGCCGGTGTCGTCGGTGATCGCGATCTCGTACGTGGCGGCGGTGCGCCCCTTGAACACGGCGGTGGCGACCCCGGTGATCAGGCCGGAGGTGGCCGAGCGGTGGTGGGTGGCGTTCAGGTCCACGCCCACCGCGTACCGGCCGGGGCCGGCGTGCAGCATCGCGCCGACCGAGCCGAGGGTCTCGGCCAGCGCGGCCGAGGCGCCGCCGTGCAGCAGGCCGTACGGCTGCTGGTTGCCCTCGACGGGCATGGTGCCGACCACCCGGTCACCGGAGGCCTCGACGACCCGGATGCCGAGCTTGTCGCCGAGGCGGCCGCCGGAGAAGGTGGCCGGGTCCACGCCGAGCTTCGCGAAGTGGTCCAGCACCTCCTGCGGGATGTTCAGGGCGGGGGCCGCGTCGGGGGTGGTCGCGCCGGGGGCCGCTTCGGTCATGGGGGAGCTCCTGCCGCTCGGGGTCACGTCGTCGTGCTGCCTGTGATCGTACGACCGTCCTACTCGGCGGTAGCGCTCGCGTCGGGAGGTTGGCGTGGCGCTCCCGCCCCGGCCCTCGTGCCCGACGGCGCCCCGGCCCTCGCGCCCGACGGCGCCCCCGGCCCTCGCGCCCGCCGGTGCGCCCGCCCGTACGCGTGGGCGTGCGGGCGCCCGTGTGCGCGGGCGCCCGGCGCCCGGGCTGTGCGGCGCCCCTTTTGTCGGTGCCGGGCCATAGGATCGGTGGCCGGTAGTGGAATCGGCAGGAACGGACGTTGACGTGGCTACGCAGAGTACGGACAAGGGCGCGGCGGGTGGCGGCGGGGCGCGGCCCCGGCTGATGCTGCTCGACGGGCACTCGATGGCCTACCGGGCGTTCTACGCGCTGCCCGTGGAGAACTTCAACACCTCCACCGGCCAGCCCACCAACGCGGTGTACGGCTTCGCCTCGATGCTCGCCAACACCGTCCGGGACGAGGCGCCCACCCACCTCGCGGTGGCCTTCGACCTCTCCCGGCAGACGTTCCGCTCCGTCGAGTTCCCCGACTACAAGGCCAACCGGGCCAAGACGCCCGACGAGTTCCGCAGCCAGGTCCCCCTGATCGGCGAACTCCTGGACGCCATGCGGGTGCCGCGGATGACGGTCGAGGGCTTCGAGGCCGACGACATCATCGCCACCCTCGCCACCGCCGCCGAGGCGGCCGGCTTCGACGTCGACATCGTCACCGGCGACCGCGACTCGCTCCAGCTGGTCACCGACCACATCACCGTCCTCTACCCGACCAAGGGCGTCTCCGAGCTCACCCGCTACACCCCGGAGAAGGTCGCCGAGAAGTACGGCGTCACCCCCCGCCAGTACCCCGACCTCGCGGCCCTGCGCGGGGACCCGTCCGACAACCTGCCCGGCATCCCGGGCGTGGGCGAGAAGACGGCCGCCAAGTGGGTCAACCAGTTCGGCTCCTTCGACGAACTCGTCGCCCGCGCCGACGAGGTGAAGGGCAAGATCGGCGAGAAGCTGCGGGACAACCTGGACTCGGTGAAGCGCAACCGCGTCCTCACCGAGCTGGTCCGCGACGTCGAACTCCCGCTCGGCGTCGCCGACCTGGGCCGCGCCGCGTTCGACCGCGAGGCCGTCGCCGCCCTGATGGAGTCGCTGGAGTTCCGCAACGGCAACTTCCGCGACCGGGTCTTCGGCATCGACCCGGCCGCGGCCGAGCCCGAGGCCGCCGCCGAACTCGCCCCCGGCGTCGAGGTGGACGGCGAGCTGCTCACCGACCCGGGCACGCTGGCCGAGTGGCTGCGGCAGCACGCCGGCGGCAAGGCCCCGGTCGCGCTGGCCGCCGTCTACCAGTGGGCGCTCGGCACCGGCGAGGTCACCGAGATCGCGCTGGCCGTCGGCGAGTCCGCCGCCTGGTTCGACCCGGCGCTGCTCGCCGAGGAGGACGAACGCGCCCTCGCCGCCTGGCTGGCCGACCCGGCCGCCCCCAAGGCCCTGCACATCGCCAAGCAGGTGATGCGCGCCTTCGCCGAGCGCGGCTGGATGATCGAGGGCGTCGTCGCCGACACCGCCCTCGCCGCCTACCTGGAGAAGCCCGGCCGCCGCACCTTCACCCTGGAGGTGCTCGCCGAGGAGTACCTGGCCCGCTCGCTCGCCCCGGCCCCGGTGGCCGAGAGCGGCCAGCTCGCCTTCGACGCCCCGGAGGAGGGCGACGGGGTCGACGCCACCGCTGCCCGCGCCCAGGCGCTGATGCTCCAGGCCCGCGCCGTGCTCGACCTCGCCGCGCTCTTCGAGACCCGCCTCGCCGAGGTCGGCGCCACCGAGCTGCTGCGCGACATGGAGCTGCCGATCGCCGCCCTGCTGGCCCGGATGGAGCGCACCGGCATCGCCGCCGACCGCCCCTGGCTCACCGGTCTGGAGGCCCAGTTCGCCGCCGAGATCCAGCGCGTGGTGGAGGAGGCGCACGCCGCCGCCGGCCACGAGTTCAACCTGGGCTCGCCCAAGCAGCTCCAGGAGATCCTCTTCGGCGAGCTGGCCCTGCCCAAGACCAAGAAGATCAAGACCGGCTACACCACCGACGCCGACGCGCTCACCTGGCTGGCCACCCAGACCGACAACGAGCTGCCGGTCATCCTGCTCCGCCACCGCGACCAGGCCAAGCTGCGCACCACCGTCGAGGGCCTGCTCAAGACGGTCTCGCCGGCCGGGCGCATCCACACCACGTTCAACCAGATGGTCGCCGCCACCGGCCGGCTCTCCTCGCAGGACCCGAACCTGCAGAACATCCCCGTCCGCACCGAGGAGGGCCGGGCCATCCGCCGCGCCTTCGTCGTCGGCGCGGGCCACGAGTCGCTGCTGACGGCCGACTACTCCCAGATCGAGCTGCGCATCATGGCCCACCTCTCCGAGGACGAGGCCCTGCTCGAGGCCTTCGCCACCGGCGAGGACCTGCACACCACCGTCGCCTCCCAGGTCTTCGAGGTCCCCGGCGACGCCGTGGACGCCGAGATGCGCCGCAAGATCAAGGCGATGTCCTACGGCCTGGCGTACGGGCTCTCCGCGTACGGGCTCTCCCAGCAGCTCGGCATCAAGCCCGCCGAGGCCCAGGGCCTGATGGACACCTACTTCGAGCGCTTCGGCGGTGTGCGCGACTACCTGCGCCGGGTCGTCGACGAGGCCCGCGCCACCGGCTACACCGAGACCCTGCTCGGCCGCCGCCGCTACCTGCCGGACCTCAACAGCGACAACCGCCAGCGCCGTGAGATGGCCGAGCGGATGGCCCTCAACGCCCCGATCCAGGGCTCGGCCGCCGACATCGTCAAGATCGCCATGCTGCGGGTGGACGAGGCGCTGACCGCCGCCGGCCTCACCTCCCGGATGCTGCTCCAGGTGCACGACGAAATCGTGCTGGAGCTGGCCCCCGGCGAGCGCGAGCGGGTCGAGGCGATCGTCCGCGAGCAGATGGCCGGCGCCTACCCGCTGCGCGCCCCGCTCGACGTCTCGGTGGGCGTCGGCGTGAACTGGGAGGCCGCCGCGCACTGACGTGCCGTCAGCAGGCCCCGGGCAGCGCCTTGTCGAGGCGGCGCCCGGGGCCTTCTCGGCGCCGGGGAGCGGTCCTACCCTGGCGGGTATGCCTGCCGATGAGCTGATCCGCCGCGGTCGTGACGACAGCACCGTCGACCTGGTCTTCGAGTCCGGTGGGGGTTCCTGGCCCGCCGCCGCGCGCCTGGTGCTGCGCATGCTCGCCGTCCTGCTCGCCGTGGGCGTCGTCCTCCTCCCCGCCGGCCTGCTGCTCGTGGAAGTCGCGGTGATCATCGGCGCCACCTTCGTGGGCGCGGTGACCGTCGGCGCGGTGCTGTGGGTGTCCGCGGTGCTGGTCCTGTGGCCGTTCGTCTCGGCCGGCGAGCTGCGGACCGTCCGCCGGGTGCAGTTCGCCCCGGCCCGGAACCCGGCCGAACTGCGATTCGTCCGGGGCGCCCGCGCCGACGCCTGGGCCCCGATCTCCGGACTGCGGCGCATCCAACTGGACGAGACCGTGGAGGAGCCCTACGAGGGCGACCCCGCGCCGGCCGGCCGCACCCTCGACATCACGGTGGTGACCCTGACCGGCGACGACGGCCGTCCGCACCGGGCGCCGGACGGGACCGACGTCGACGCGCTCCAGCGCTCCCTGGAGGAGCTGCTCGGCCCGGCCGGCGTTCCCGTCCTGCGCCGCACCGAACGTCGTGTCCGCCGCAAGCCCCGGCCCTCCTCCGGCGGCGGCTGGAGCTACGGCGGCTCGGGCTCGGCCAATTCCGGCGGAGGCTTCTCCGGCGGCGGGTGAGCCGGGGGCGGGTGAGCCGGTGCCCCGCCCACCGGTGCCCCGCCCGCCGCCGTGCCGCCGGAGCAGCGGTCCTGGGCGCCGGCAGCAGCTCGCGGACCGCCGGGCCGCCGTCCGCGTGCCCGGCGGGGCGGGGTACGCCGGGATCCGCCGCTCCATCGCGGTGGCTCCGGGGGGTTGATACCGGGTCAGGGAGCCTCTTCACTTGTCATGGCGCCGCCGTCCTTGATCGTGGACGCGGCACCACCGCTCCGATGCTCCGACGCCTCACCCGACGAGTCTGGAGATCCCCTCATGTCCCAGTCCCGCCTGCGGCGCGCCGTTGTCGCGCTGACGGCCCTGCCCCTGCTCGCGCTCGGGGCGGGCCAGGCCGTGGCCGCCCCGGCCCCGACCCCGGCCCCCGCTCCCGCTGCCGCCTCCAAGGTGACCGCGATCGAGGACGAGGTCGCCCGCGCCCTGGCCGCCTCCCTCGCCGACCCCGCCCTGCGCGAGCGGCTGCGCACGGCGACCGCCGCCGCGCCCGCCGGCGCCGAACTCGCCCCGCTGGCCGCCGGACTGTCCGGCGCCACCGCCCGCGGACTCGCCGCCGCGACCGCCCGCGCGGACCGCGCGGTGGCCACCGCCAAGGGCCTCGGCGACCTCGGCCCGCTGCTGCGGGTCCAGCTGGCCGACCCGTCGATGCGGGCCGCCCTGGAGGCCGGTACCGAGCCGCTGGTGGCGATCGCCGGCACCGACGAGCACGCCCGCACCGTCCGCGCCTACGACACCGCCGGCCGGGTCCGCGGCCTGGACGCCGCCACCCTGCCCACCCGCCCGGTCTACCTGGTCGACATCGACACGGCCAAGGCCCTGACCGCCGGGATCGACCTGCTCCAGCGCGAGCTGGCCGCCCGCGGGATCGCCCCGGCCGCCCCGCAGTCCTCCGCGGCCCAGGCTGCGGCCGGCTGGTGGGGCACCAAGATCACCTCGGTCGAGGTGAACGACGACGAGGAGCCCTGGTTCAAGGGCGCCGCCGAGATGTTCAGCCTGGTGAGCGGCTTCGGCCAGGACGGCAAGGTCCGGGTCGACTCGGTCGCCATGCCGTACCTGCAGTACGACGGCACGGTGTACTACCCCAACCAGATCCTGGTGAACTGGTCGAACTACAAGTACAACCTGGCCGACGTCGTGCTGATGGAGGACGACGGCGACACCAACTACCTGGCCCTCGCCCAGGCCGTGGCCGCCGTCCTGCTCACCATCGCCGACCAGGGCGCCTACATCCCGCTGGTGAACGCCGTCCTGGCGGCGCTGCCCGCCTCCTGGTGGGTCGACGACCCGGACTACGTCGAGTCCTGGTACACCCTCGCCCGCACCAGCACCGGCCGCCTCAACGGCGCCCGGGGCAACGGCTGGATGACCGTCGAGCCGTACTGGGTCGGCCAGCTCTGACCGTCCCGACCCGGCCGGGTCGGCGCCGCGCGTCGCCGCGCCCCGTCGGCCCGGCCCGGTCGGGCACAGTCGATCAACCCCGGTGACGGGGGCAATTTCGTACTACCGTAAGCCCGATGACAACGGAATCCCCTTCGACCGACCGGCCCACCTCCCTGGCCGAGGCACCCACGCTCCAGGCCCGCAACTCCGCCGCCTTCTGGACCGCGACCGCCCGGAGTCGTGGGCACGAGGTGATCCGGCGCCGCGGGTTCGTCGCCGCCGACGGCGACGAGCGTGCGGGCCAGCGGATCCTGGTCCAGGAGGCCGACCTCGGCCCGGACGAAGTGGCCGAGGTGAGCGAGCTGACCCGCCGGGCCGCCGGCCCGGTGATCGTCGAGGACCCGTTCGGCGCGACCGACCTGAGCCACCTGGGCATGCGCAGCTGGCAGATGCCGGTCATGCTGCGCCTGCCCGGGCCCGTCGCCGACCCGGCGCTGGACGTGATCCGGGTCCGGCGGCCCGAGGACCTCCGCGCGGCCGAGCGGGTCGTGATCGAGGGCTTCGAGCTGGACGGCTTCGAGCCCTACCGCCCCGGCGAGCTCTTCCCGACGTCGCTGATCGAACAGCCGGGCGTGGACGTGTTCATCGCCTCCGTCGACGGCGTGGCGGCGGGAGCCGGCGTGAGCGTCCTGGCCGACGGCGTCGGCAGCCACTACTGGATCGCCACCTCCTCGGCCTTCCGCTCACGCGGCGCGGGCCGGGCGGTCATGCTCGGCGCCCTCGCCCACCTGGCGGACCTCCCGGCCACCCTCACCGCCTCGAAGCTGGGCAGGCCGCTGTACGAGTCGCTGGGGTACACGGTCGCGGCCCAGTCGACCTGGTGGGCCTCCTCCTGACCGACGGCGCGGTGCGCGGGAAGTCGGGCGGGCCGACTTCCCGCGCGCGGCTGTTCAGTCGGTGACGGGTGACGGCCGGCGCCCGGGGGCGGAACCCGTGGTGCGCCGGTCGGACTGGGCGATGAGGTTCCCCCGCCTCACTCCAGCAGGCGTTCCACGTCGTCGGGAACCCACGGGAAGGGGACGTCGGGCCACCGTGCGGCAGCCCATGTGTCGAGATCGACGGCGAGGACGGCGTCGATGAAGACCTGGGGCGGCCGATAGCCGTGAGCGGTGATGTAGTGCGTGATCAGGAACGGGGCGGCGTAGGCGATGCCGGGCTCCCCCGGGATCCGCACTTCCCCGTTCCCTTCGGGAGCCACTTCCTCGGGGCACAGGCCGCAGTCGTGCCAGCCGAGGCAGACGTTCATCCACTGGACCTCCTGGACGGCTTTCAGCTTCTCCACGAAGTGAGCGGGAACCGGCCCGGTCGAGTACGTCCTGCCGGCCTCCAGCCATCCCACGTTCAAGCGGGTGTACGCCGGCCGGTACCAGAGCGCGTAGAAGCCCGATTCCTCGTCCGTGAACGAGTCGTCGACCTGGTAGTCGTACTCGCTGAGATCTTCATAGAACACCTGGACAGTTTCGCCGATGCGCCGATGTCGCCGATGCCTCCGCCGACACCTGAGGGTCACTTCCGGGCGTTGGTGCGCTTGGTGGGTTCTGCCGTGGTCGGGTCCTCGGGCCAGGGGTGGCGGGGGTAGCGGCCCCTCAGATCCGCGCGGACGGCGTGGTAGCCGTTGTGCCAGAAGCCCTCCAGGTCGCCGGTGACGGCGGCGGGGCGGCCGGCGGGGGAGAGCAGCTGCACGGTGAGCGGTACTCGGCCGCCGGCCAGGGCGGGGGCGGCTGTCCAGCCGAAGAGTTCCTGCAACTTGACGGCCAGTACCGGGCGTTCGGTGCTGTAGTCGACCCGGATCCGCGAACCGGACGGCACGGTGATGCGTTCGGGGGCCAGCTCGTCGAGGCGGCCGGCCTGTCCGCTCGCCCAGGGGAGCAGGCGTTGCAGGGCGGACGTGGTGTCGATCCGGGCGAGGTCGGCGCGGCGGCGGGCGCGGGAGAGTTCGGGTTCCAGCCACTCCTCGGCGCGTTCGAGGAGGGCCTCGTCGCCGACCTCGGGCCAGGGGTCGCCGATCGCCGCGCGGAGGAAGGCGAGGCGTTCGCGAAGGTTGGACGGGAAGGTCAGGAGGGTGCTGACGCCCTCGCGGGTGAGGCCTTCGAGGACGGCGGCGCGGACGAGGGACGCGTCGGGGCGGGGCAGCGGCTTCTCGGCGAGTTCGACGGCGCCGAGCGATTCGACGCGACGGGCGACGACCTCGCCCCGCCGGGTGTCCCAGTGGACCTCCTCGCGGGCGGTCAGCAGGGACGCGCCTGCGAACAGGGCGGTGTCCTCGTCGAGCGCCGCGGCGTGCAGCACCCGCGCGGAGTGCGCCCCCGCCGGGCGGTCGGCCGCCGCGACGGCGAGCCAGGGCAGCGCGCCCAGCGAGGTGCCCGGGGCGAGTTCGGCCGCCGTGCCCGAGGCCATCAGGTAGGGGCTGCGCTCGCCCGGGGCGGGCCGCTCGACCCGGGCGCGGGCGATGCGTTCGGGGAAGGCGAGGGCGACGACGAGGCCGACGGCGGTGGTGTCGGGCAGTGCGGTGGCGGGTTCGTCGGAGGTGGCGCGCCGCAGGCGGCGGACTTCGTCGCGCCAGCGCCCGGCGTAGGGGTCGCGGGAGTGCTTCACCCCGCGCCACACCGCGGCGAGGTCGTCCCCCAGCGCGCGCGGCGGCTCCTCGGAGAGCAGTGCGACCACCTCGGCCGCCCGGCGGGCGCCCACGGCGGGAGCGCCGTCGACGAGCGCGCGCCCCAGCCGCGGGTGCAGCCCGGTGGGGGTCAGCCGGACGCCGCGCGCGGTGGCCCGGCCGTCGGAGTCCACCGCGCCGAGCGCCAGCAGGGTCTGCCGGGCGGCGGCCATCGCCCCGGCCGGCGGGCGGTCGGGCAGCGCCAGCCCGGTGGCGTCCGGGTCGCCCCAGCAGGAGGCCTGCAGGGCGAACGGGGTCAGGTCGGCGAGCGCGATCTCGGGCGTCGGGTAGCGGGCGGCGAGGGCGTCCTCGGCCTCCGCCCAGCAGCGGTAGACGGCGCCCGGCGCCTCGCGCCCGGCCCGCCCGGCCCGCTGCCGGGCGGCGGCCAGCGAGGCCCGGACGGTCACCAGGGCGGCCAGGCCGCGCGCGTGGTCGGTGCGCGGCTCGCGGGCCAGGCCGGCGTCCACCACGACGCGCACCCCCGGCACGGTCAGCGAGGACTCGGCGACGGCGGTGGCCAGCACCACCCGGCGGCCGTCGCCCGCCGAGAGCGCCGCGTCCTGCACCGCCTGCGGGGCCCGGCCGTGCAGTTGCAGGACCTGCGCCGGGGCGTCCGCCAGCAGCCCGGCGACCCGGGCGATCTCGCCGACGCCGGGCAGGAAGCAGAGCACGTCGCCCTGGCGCTCGGTCAGCGCCCGCCGGACGGTGGCGGCGACGTGCTCCAGCAGCGCCGGGTCGACCCGGGTGCCGTGCGCGGGGCGGACGGCCCGGGGCGGCGGCGCCCACACCACCTCGACCGGGTGGGAGACGCCGTGCGCCTCGACCACGGGCGCCGGACCCTCGGCGTCGCCGAGCAGCTCCGCCCAGGCCGCCGTGTCCGAGGTCGCCGAGGCGCAGACGATCCGCAGCTCCGGCCGCAGCGCCGCCCGGACGTCCAGCAGGAAGGCGAGCGCGGTGTCGGCGTCCAGGTGCCGCTCGTGGCACTCGTCCAGCACCACCACGTCGACGCCGGGCAGCTCCTGGTCGCGCTGGAGCCGCTGGAGCAGGACGCCGGTGGTCACCACCTCGACCACCGTCCCGGGCCCGACCCGGCGCTCGCCGCGCACGGTGTGGCCGACCACGTCCCCCACGGTGGAGCCGAGCAGCCAGGCCATCCGCCGGGCGGCCGCCCGGACCGCCAGCCGGCGCGGCTCGGCGACCAGCACCCGGCGGACCGGGCGGGCGCCGTCCTCGGTGAGCAGCCCGGCCAGGGCCAGCGGCACCAGCGTGGTCTTGCCGGTGCCGGGCGGGGCGGCCAGCACGGCCACCCCGCGCCGGTCGAGCGCGTGGTGCAGGGCCGGCAGGGCGGTACGGACGGGCAGTTCGCGCCAGGCGGGGTTCACCCGCACAGTCTCCCCGATCACCGGCACGGTCTCCCCGGTCACCGGCACCGGGCCGCGGCCCCGACCCGGCCGCTCCGGCGTCGACCCGGCCCGCGCCCCGCCCCGTGCCCCGGCGTCGGCCCCCGGCTCAGTCCCGCTCGGAGACGAAGATCGCCGTGCCCGGGATCAGCCGCCCGCGCAGCGGCGACCAGCCGCCCCACTCCTGGTCGAGCCCGGCCGGCCACTGCGGCTCCACCAGGTCCAGCAGCCGGAACCCGGCGCCGACCAGCTCGCGCACCCGGTCCCCGACCGTCCGGTGGTGCTCGACGTAGGTGGCCCGGCCCTGCTCGTCCTGCTCGACGTAGGGGGTGCGGTCGAAGTACGAGGAGGTGGCGGTCAGCCCCTCGACGCCCGGCTCGTCGGGGAACGCCCAGCGGATCGGGTGGGTCACCGAGAACACCCAGCGCCCGCCGGGCCGCAGGACCCGGTGCACCTCGCGCATCAGTGCGGCGGTGTCGGCGCTGAACGGCACCGCCCCGTACGCCGAGCAGGCCAGGTCGAAGGAGCCGTCGGCGAACGGCAGCACCGCCGCGTCGGCCTGGACCACCGGGACGGGTGCGCCGCCGCGGGCCAGGTCGATCCGGCGGGAGTGCTGGAGCTGGCGGTGGGAGATGTCCAGCGCGACCGGCCGGGCGCCCCGGGCGGCCAGCCAGCGCGAGCACTGGGCGGCGCCGGCGCCGATCTCCAGGACGCTGCGGCCGGCGACCTCCCCGAGCAGCCGGGCGTCCGCCTCGTCCAGGCCCTCCGGGCACCAGGTGAAGCGGTCGTCGCCGAGGAACTCGCCGTGCTCGTCCTGGTATTCGTCCGCGTTGCGGTCCCACCAGTGCCGGCTGGCCCGGCTGCTCTCGCCGGCCTCGGCCTCGCGCCTTAGCGCGTCGTCGCCGTCGTCGTCAAGATCATGCGGGTCGGACAGGGGGGTGGTGGCCACGGTGATAGAGCCCATCGCGTAGGGTGTGGTCTGCGGAAGCGCCGCTGCCGCGACCCGGCCCGTCAGGGCCCGGATCCAGGCGGTGGCATCCGGGGAAAGGCTTCCTGCGGCCGCCACCATGAGGTGCGCAATCGGAGGATATGGCCTGATCCATACCGGCCTCCACCGTCTTGACGCCCTTGGCGTTGACCGTGCCTGGCCGTCCCCGTATGCTACAAGTTGCGCTGCGGGCCTGCGCGCCTCGGACGGAGCAGGTCGCGCTCGCATCTGTCGAAGACCCCACGGTCGCAAGACGGACACCGAATTTCTCGCTGTGCGAGATGTTTCGGTGCGCCGTGTTCTTGGCTGTCCGGCTTTCGGTGGGAGCGATACGGGCCCTCCGCGTGGCATTACCTACGACTTCATGTCCGTACCGGAGCCCTTTTCCTAATGACGAGCCCCACCGACTCCTCCCTCAGCACCACCCCGCAGGTCGCGGTCAACGACATCGGCGACGCTGAGGCGTTCCTCGCCGCGATCGACGAGACCATCAAGTACTTCAACGATGGCGACATCGTCGAGGGCGTCATCGTGAAGGTCGACCGTGACGAGGTGCTCCTCGACATCGGTTACAAGACCGAGGGCGTCATCCCGTCCCGTGAGCTCTCGATCAAGCACGACGTCGACCCGCACGAGGTCGTCTCCGTCGGGGACAACATCGAGGCCCTGGTTCTCCAGAAGGAGGACAAGGAGGGTCGTCTCATCCTGTCCAAGAAGCGCGCTCAGTACGAGCGTGCCTGGGGCACGATCGAGAAGATCAAGGAAGAGGACGGCATCGTCACCGGTACCGTCATCGAGGTCGTCAAGGGTGGTCTCATCCTCGACATCGGCCTCCGTGGCTTCCTGCCGGCCTCGCTCGTCGAGATGCGCCGCGTCCGCGACCTCCAGCCCTACGTGGGCAAGGAGCTCGAGGCCAAGATCATCGAGCTGGACAAGAACCGCAACAACGTGGTCCTGTCCCGCCGTGCCTGGCTGGAGCAGACCCAGAGCGAGGTCCGCCAGACCTTCCTCACCACCCTGCAGAAGGGTCAGGTCCGCTCCGGCGTCGTTTCCTCGATCGTCAACTTCGGTGCGTTCGTGGACCTCGGCGGCGTCGACGGTCTGGTTCACGTCTCCGAGCTGTCCTGGAAGCACATCGACCACCCGTCCGAGGTTGTCGAGGTCGGCCAGGAGGTCACCGTCGAGGTTCTCGACGTTGACATGGACCGCGAGCGCGTCTCCCTGTCGCTGAAGGCGACCCAGGAGGACCCGTGGCAGCAGTTCGCCCGTACCCACCAGATCGGCCAGGTCGTTCCGGGTAAGGTCACCAAGCTGGTTCCGTTCGGTGCGTTCGTCCGCGTGGACGAGGGCATCGAGGGTCTGGTCCACATCTCCGAGCTGGCCGAGCGCCACGTCGAGATCCCGGAGCAGGTCGTCCAGGTCGGCGACGAGATCTTCGTCAAGGTCATCGACATCGACCTCGAGCGTCGTCGCATCAGCCTCTCGCTGAAGCAGGCCAACGAGGCCCTCGGTGCCAACCCGGCCGAGGTCGAGTTCGACCCGACCCTGTACGGCATGGCCGCTTCGTACGACGACCAGGGCAACTACATCTACCCGGAGGGCTTCGACCCCGAGGCGAACGACTGGCTGCCCGGCTTCGAGAAGCAGCGTGAGGAGTGGGAGCGCCAGTACGCCGAGGCGCAGTCCCGCTTCGAGCAGCACCAGGCCCAGGTCATCAAGAGCCGCGAGGCCGACGCCGAGGCCGCTGCCGAGGGTGGCGACGCTGTTGCCGCCGCCGCCGGTGGCTCGTACTCCTCCAGCAGCGACGAGGGCTCCGGCGCTCTCGCTTCGGACGAGGCCCTGGCTGCCCTGCGCGAGAAGCTGGCGGGCGGCCAGAGCTGAGCTCTCGCCCCTCGCTAGTGCCCTGCGCATAGCCGCTTGATCGATGAGCCCCACCCGGAATTCCGGGTGGGGCTCATTGTTTTGGGCATTCACTTATTTGTTCCTTATCCACTGGATTTTTGTGATAAGGGGCTCATCGGGTGGCTATGGGTGATTCAGGACCAAGGCCCTACCTTGGGATGAGTTGCCCGACGGGTCGGTCACCCGGCCCCACACGCTAGGCACCCCCCGCACATGCGCCGTAGCACCGCAGTGACTCCCCCCGCCGCCACGTCCACCGGCCGGAAGGTCGACGGGCGTCTTGCCGCCCTCGGCCGGTTCTGCTTCCGGCACCGGCGCTGGGTTCTCGGCCTCTGGGCCGTCGTCCTGGTGGTCGGGGTCCTGATCGGTGGCCGGGTCTTCGAGGGATCCGTGGCCGGCGCCTCCTCGGCCAGTTCCGAGGCCGACCGCGGCGGCGCGGTGGTCACCGCGGCCGATCCGGCCCGGGGCACCGTCACCGCGGTGGTCGACGGCCGGCCCGTCGACGACCGGGGCGTCCGGGACGCCGTCACCCGTGCCACCGCCGAGATCGCCGCGCTGCCCGGGGTCTCCTCGGTCACCGACGCCTACGGCTCCGGCCCGGCCGGCGCCGCGCTGCGCTCGGCCGACGGCAGCGCCGGCCTGGTCTCGGTCCGGATGGCCGACGCCAGCACCGGCGCGCAGACCGACGCCGTCACCCAGCGCCTCGCCGGGATCCGGGCCGACGGGGCCCGGGTCACCGTCGGCGGCGACCTCGTGCTGGAGCAGGAGGTCAAGAAGCAGACCGAGAGGGACACCCGCTTCGGCGAGATCGTCACCCTGCCGCTCACCCTGGTCGTCATGGTGCTGGTCTTCGGCGGCCTGGCCGCCGCCAGCCTGCCGGTGATCGGAGCCGTCGCCTCGGTGGGCGGTGCGCTGCTGGCCATGTTCGGGTTCAGCAAGATCATGGACATCGATACCAGTGTGCTGCCGATCGCCACCGTGCTGGGGCTGGGCCTCTCGATCGACTACGCGCTGCTCATGGTGAATCGTTTCCGCGAGGAACGCGGCCACGGCGCGGGCATCGCCGCCGCCGTCGAACGGACCGCCGCCACCGCCGGCCGGACCGTCGCCTTCTCCGGGCTGACCGTCGCCGTGGCGCTCTCCGGCCTCTTCGTCTTCACCAGTCCGGTGCTCGGCGCGGTCGCCGCCGCCGGGGTGAGCGTGGTGGTGATCGCCGTCGCCGCCGCGCTGACCCTGATCCCCGCACTGCTCGGCTTCGCCGGGGGCCGGATCAGGGCGCCCGCCGCGCCCGTCCCCGACGAGGGCTTCTTCAGCCGCACCGTCCGCCGGGTGCGCAAGCGGGCCGTCCCCGTCGCGCTCGCCTGCACCGCGCTGCTGATGGCCGCCGGGGCGCCGTTCCTGCACGCCGACATGCGCACCTCCGGCGCCGCCGTGCTGCCCGCCTCCTCGGCCGGCCGGCAGGTCGCCGAGACCATCGACCAGCGCTTCCCGCAGGCCGCGCAGGCGCCGATCACCGTGGTCGTCGAGGGCGGCGCGGCGGTGGCCCAGGCGTACGCGGACGAGGTGGTCGCCAAGCTGCCCGGGGTCGACGGCGTCCGGGCGGTGACGCCGGTCGGGGAGAAGCTCTCCACCGTCGACGTCCTGGTGCACGGCGATCCCCAGGGCGGCGAGGCCAAGCAGGTGGTCAAGGAACTGCGCGCCGACCGGGGCGGGCTCACCACCTATGTGACCGGCGGGGCCGCCTCGGTGGTCGACTTCCAGCACGAACTGCTCACCCGGGGGCCGATCGCGCTCGGCCTGGTCGCGCTCGGGACGCTGATCCTGCTCTTCCTGATGACCGGTTCGGTGGTGATGCCGGTCAAGGCCCTGCTGATGAACCTGCTCTCGCTGGGCGCCTCGCTGGGCGCGCTCACCCTGGTCTTCCAGGACGGCTGGTTCAGCGGCCTGCTCGGCTTCAGCCCCGCCGGCGGGCTGGAGACGTTCATACCGGTCCTGGTCTTCGCCTTCGCGTTCGGCCTCTCGATGGACTACGAGGTGTTCCTGCTCGCCCGGATCAAGGAGCTGCGGGACAAGGGCCACAGCTGCACCCGGGCGGTCGAACTCGGCGTCCAGCGCAGCGGGAAGATCATCACCTCGGCGGCCCTGCTGATGGTGATCGTCTTCGCCGGATTCGCGCTCGGGGACATGCTGATGGTCAAGCAGATGGGCATCGCGCTGGCCGTCGCCGTGGCGGTGGACGCCACCGTGGTCCGCTGTCTGCTCGTCCCCGCCGCGATGAGCCTCTTCGGCGAGTTCAACTGGTGGGCCCCGGCCCCGCTGCGGCGGCTGCACCGGCGGTTCGGCCTGAGCGAGCACGTCGAACTGCCGACCATCGAGCCGGCCGTGCTGCCGGTGCCGCGGGCCCCGGTCCACGACCTGACGGGTGCCGGGGCGGGCGCGAGCAGCTGAGTCCCCGGCCGGCCCGGCGGCTTCGGCCGGCCGGGTCCGCCGCTTCGACCGGACGGGCCCCCGGTGCCGGACGCTGCGGCTCAGCCGGGCCGACGGAGCAGGGCGAGCCGGCTGGCGGTGCGGTCGAGGTCGCGCAGGAGAGCCGAGCCGGCGGGCAGCCCGGCCAGCGGGTCGGCGCCGATCAGCACCAGGCGGGTGTCGCGGTCGCAGCAGACGTCGACCAGGTTGGCGAAGCGCTGCCGGGCGTCGGGGGAGGCGTCGGCCAGCGGTGGCACCCCGTCCAGGACGAGGGTGGGGAAGCGCTCGGCGAGCACGAGGTAGTCCGGTACCGCCGTGCGGCCCTCGCACAGGTCATCGAAGCCGAACCAGACCAGACCGTCGCGGACCGCCCGGGCCGGCAGCTCGCGGTGGTGCGCCGCGACCGGGCCGGCCTCCTCGGGCCCGGGCGGGGTGAGACCCGCGGCCTCCTCCGCCCCGGTGGCCAGCCGGGCGCCCAGCGTGAAGCGCGTCCGCGCGCCGTCCGCTCGCGGCTGACGCCGGAAGTCCACCGCCCCGGAGACGTCCAGGACGTCCATCCGCGCCTCGATCAGCCTGATCGTCGGCTCGAAGAGGTGGTGGTGGATCGGATCGGGCATCAGCCCGGCGGGCGGGTAGTTGGAGGTGGTGACCAGGGTGATCCGGCGGTTCAACAGCGTGGTGAAGAGCCGGGCGACGAGCATGGCGTCGCCCGCGTCGTGGGCGTGGAACTCGTCGAACACGAGGAGCCGGCAGTCGCCGAGCAGCTCGTCGACGGCCCGGTCGACCGCCGAGCCCTCCTGGTGGGCGTGCGACTCCCGCGCGACGCCCTCGTGCAGCCGGCGGAAGAAGTCGTGGAAGTGCAGCCGCCGCTTGCGCGGGGTGGGCAGGCCGTCGAGGAAGGTGTCCACCAGCCAGCTCTTGCCGCGGCCGACCGGTCCCCAGAGGTACAGGTGGCGCGGCGGCCGGCGCTGCCGCCAGGCCGGGTGGGCCAGCTCGCCCGCGAGCCGGCTGAGCCGTTCGACCGGCGGCTCCTGCGCGGGGTCGAGCGTGAATCCGCGCTGCTCGGCCGCCCGGTGGAAGTGGCCGCGCATGGCCTCGTACTGTTTCCGCGCCCTGTCCGTCACGGGTTCGGACCCTAGCAGGGCGTCAGGAGCGGTCCGGAGCTGGGGAGTTGCCTCGCGCGGCCCGGCGCCCCCGGCCGGTTCACGCCGGCCGGTTCGCCCCGGCCGGTTCGCGCCGGTCAGGGCAGGCGGCGCAGCAGGGCGACGCCGCGGCGCAGGGTCTCCTGCTCCTCGGGGGTGAGGCGGGCCTCGATGACGGCGGCGATCCGGGCCTCCCGGCGGGCGCGTTGCTCGGCCAGGGCGGCGCGGCCGGCCTCGGTGGGGGTGATCAGGAGCTTGCGGCCGTCCGTGGCGTGCGGCTCCTGGGTGACCAGGCCGGCGCCGGTGAGCAGGGTGACGGTGCGGGCCATCGACTGATGGCGGACGCGCTGGCGGGCGGCCAGCTCGCTGACGGTCAGGGCGCGTCCGTCGCGGATCAGCAGGCCGAGGACGCCGGCCTGGTTCTGCGGGAGGGTGTCGCCGGGGCGGATCGCGCGGACCAGGTCGCCGACGGCGGCGCGGAGGTCGGCGGCGAGTTCGAGGGTCTCCGGGTGCGGGACCGGGCCGGTGTCGCTGGTGTCGCTGGTGTCGCCGGTGTCTTTGGTGTCGCTGGTGTCGCTGGTCATGGGAGAAGCCTATCGCCATGATGTACAGCGAAACTGCACAGCCTTGCTGTATGGTTTCCCCATGCGAATCACCAAGTTCGGACATGCCTGCGTCCGTCTGGAGCACGGCGACACCACCGTCGTCGTCGACCCCGGGATGTTCACCGACCCCGCCGCCTTCGCCGGCGCGGACGCGGTGCTGATCACCCACGAGCACGTGGACCACTTCGAGGAGGCCCGGCTGCGCGCCGCCCTGGCGGCGGACCGGGCGCTGCGGGTCTGGACCAACAGCGCGGTCGCCGCCCAGCTGGACGGCGTCGCGCAGCGGGTGGCCGTGGTCGGTGAGGGCGACGCCTTCGAGATCGGCGGGATCGACGTATCCGTGCACGGCGAGTGGCACGCGGTGATCCACCCGGACATCCCGCAGGTGAAGAACATCGGCTTCCTCCTCGACGGGCGGCTCTTCCACCCCGGCGACGCGCTCACCGTGCCGCCGCACGTGGTGGAGACGCTGCTGCTGCCGATCGCCGGGCCGTGGACCAAGGTGTCCGAGCTGGTCGACTACGTCCGGGAGGCGGGCCCGCGCCGGGCGCTGCCGATCCATGACGCGGTGCTCAGCCCGGCGGGCCTGGCGGTGCACACCCGCCTGGTCGGCCCCGGCGGCCCGGGCACCGGCGCCGAGCTGCTCACCCTGGGGGAGGGCGAGAGCCTCGACCTGGGCTGAGTCCGGGCGGGGCTGACCGCGACCGCCGAGCGCCGGTAGCCTGACGCCATGCTGAAGATCGGACTGACGGGTGGCATCGGCGCCGGCAAGAGCGAGGTGTCGCGGCTGCTCGCCGCCCACGGCGCCGTGATCGTGGACTCGGACGTGATCGCCCGCGAGGTGGTCGCTCCCGGCACGGAGGGCCTCAAGGCCGTGGTGGCCGAGTTCGGCGAGGGCGTGCTGCGGCCGGACGGTTCGCTGGACCGGCCCGCGCTCGGCGCCGTCGTCTTCGCCGACCCCGAGCGGCTGCGGGCGCTGAACGCGATCGTCCACCCGCTGGTCCGGGCCCGCTCCGCCGAGCTGGAGGCGGCCGCGGCCCCGGACGCGGTGGTGGTGCACGACGTCCCGCTGCTGGCGGAGAACGGCCTCGCCCCGCTGTACGACCTGGTGCTGGTGGTCGACGCCGAGGACGGGGTGCGGATCGACCGGCTGGTCCGGCTGCGCGGGATGACCGAGCAGGAGGCCCGGGCCCGGATGGCCGCGCAGGCCACCCGGGCCGACCGGCTGGCCGTCGCGGGCCTCGTCATCGACAACAGCGGCCCGCTGGAGGCGCTGGCCCCCCGGGTCGACGAGGTCTGGGGCGAGCTGAAGTCCCGTCAGGGCTGACCTGGCCGGATCGCGCCCGCGACGGCGATCATGGGGCCATGGTTGATCACACGGTTCCCGCAGTCGTCCGCCTCGCCGAGTACGGCCGGGCCCAGCAGACCGAGATACTCGGCGACGGCCCCGATCCGTACGGCGTCGCGGACACCGGGCTGACCTTCCTCCCCAAGGAGATCCACTTCGGAGTCCACGGCGAGGACGGCCGGCTGGTCGCCCACACCGGCCTGCTGCGGCTGCCCCTGACGGTGGGTGGCGTGGACGTCGAGGCGATGGGCGTCGGCGGGGTGGCCGTCGCCCCCGACGCCCGGGGGCGCGGTCTGGCCCGGACGGTGGTCGGCGCGGCGCTGGAGCACGCGCGGACGCTGGGCCCGCGGTACGCGCTGCTGTTCTGCCGGCCGCCGCTGGTCGCGCTCTACGAGCGGCTCGGCTGGCGGGAGCTCGCGGGTGAGGTACTGGTGGAGCAGTCCGGCGACCGGGTGGTGGCGATGCCGCTGCGCACCATGTGGACGCCGTTGGCGGTGGGCGCCGCGTGGCCCGAGGGGCCGGTGCGGCTGCGTTCGCTGCCCATGTGAGGCCCCGGGCGCCGCGGCCGGGCCGGGCGGGTGACAGTCCCCCGGGGCGCCGGGGGTGCCCCGGCCGGTCAGTCCCGGGCCGGCGCCGGCTGTCCGGCCGCCGCCGCGTGCGAGACCGCGGCGGCGGCCAGCGCGCGGAGGATCGGGTGGGCGAGGGTGCCGTCGCCGGCCAGCTCGGGCTGGAACAGCGAGGCGAGGAAGAACGGGTGCCCGGGGAGTTCGAGCACCCGCAGGCCGCCCTCGTCGTCGACGCCGCTGAACCGCAGGCCGCCCGCGCGCAGCCGGTCCAGGTAGGCGGGGTTCAGCCCGTAGGCGCAGTGGTAGCGCTCCAGCGTGCGGGTGGCGCCGAGGACGCGCTCGGCGAGCGAACCCGGCGTGATCTCCACCGCGCCCTCGTGCCCGACCAGCGAGCAGCTGAGCGGCACGATCACCAGGTCGTCCTCCTCCGGGTGGCTCTCGCCGTGCGCGGCGCCGCCGATCCCGCAGACGTTGCGGGCGTACTCCAGCACCGCGTGCTGGAAGCCGGCGCAGGTGCCGAGGAACGGGATGCCGTGCTCGCGGGCGGTGCGGACGGCGGCCACGGCGCCCGCCTCGCTGCGGTACGGGCTGCCCGGGAGCAGCCAGACCGCGTCGAAGCCGTCGAGGGCGCCGGGCGCCCCGGCGTCCTCGGTGGGGATCCAGTAGGCGTCCAGCACGAGCTGGTCGCGGGTGGCGAGGGCGTCGAGCAGGCCGGGGATGCGGGCGTGCGAGCGGACGGCGGGGGAGCGGTCGCCGACGAGGGCGATGCGCGGGGTCGGGTAGGTCATGCGGCTATCCTGACCCCGCGTTGGCCATCAGCGCCAACGATGATTTCTGACCCTTCGATCAGAGGATCTGATACTCGTGGATCCGCAGCAGCTGCGCACCTTCGTCACCGTGGTCCGCCTCGGATCCTTCTCCGAGGCGGCCCGCGACCTCGGCTACACCCAGTCCGCCGTCTCGCAGCAGATCGCGGCCCTGGAGGCGGACCTCGGCACCGGCCTGCTGCTCCGCCGCCCGGTCGGCCCGACCGAGGCCGGCGCGCGGCTGCTGGAGCACGCCGGGCCGCTGCTCGTCCGGCTGGACGCGGCGCGCGCGGACGTCGCACGCCTGGCCGGCGCCCCCAGCGCCCGTCTGACGGTCGGTGCCACCCCGCTGGCGCTCGGGGCGACGCTCGGGCGCGCGCTGGCGGACGTGCGACGGGCCCACCCCCGGGTCGACCTCGTGGTCCGGACGGTGGCGCAGCAGGCACTGCCCGCCCTGGTCGCCACCGGCGAGGTGGACCTCGCCCTGATCGACGGCCTCGCCGCCCCCAGCGACCCGCTGCCGCTGCCGGACGTCGGCCCGCTGAGCACGGTCGCGGTGGACGAGCAGCCGCCGGCCGTCGCGCTCCCCGCCGGTCACCCGCTGGCCGGTCGCCGGGGCCTGGCGCTGGCCGACCTCTCCGCCGCGCGCTGGCTGGAGGCCCCCGACCTCGCGCCCACCGCCGCCCGGCTGCGCGCCGCCACCGCCGTCGACGGCTTCCGGCCCGCCGTCCGCTACCTGGGGACCGACGTGCGGGGGCTGCTCGCGCTGGTCGCGGCCGGGCACGGGCTGGCGGTGCTGCCCGCGGCGGTGGCGGCGGGTGCGCCGGGCGTGGTCGCGGTGCCGGTCCGGGAGCCGCGGCTGGTGCACCGGACGGAGCTGGTGCACGGCAGCCTGCCGGAGGGCCCGGCGGCGCTGCTGGCCCGGCTGCTGAGCGGCTGACGGCCGGTCGGGCACCCCGGCCGGCGCCCGGCCGGGGTGCCCGTGGTTCAGCCGACGATCGCCGCGCCGTGGCAGCACGGCCCGTCGAGCTGGTAGCAGACGTACTGCAGGCAGCCGAGGCAGATCGAGAGGTTCTCCAGCCGCCAGCGCTCGCCGTGGCAGGAGCAGTGCTCCCGGCGGCCCAGGACGGCGTTCCAGCCGGCCGCGCCGCCGATCGCCCGGTGGGCGCTCTCCACGTACGCCGTGGTGGCCGCGTCGTGCCGGCTGCCGCTGCGGGAGGTCTGCAGGTGCCAGCAGTACAGCGCGAAGAACGCTCTGCCGGTCACCAGCCGGCCCTCGTCCCGGCCGTCGGCCTCCCAGGCCCGCACGAGCTCGCCGACCCGGTCGGCGAACGGCCTCCCGGCGGCGCGCAGCTGTGAATCCGCCTGCGCCGAAGTCGAGTTCGGCATCTGAGCATCGGTCATGTCCCACCCCTCCGGCGCCCACCGTAGGCCATCGGCGGCGGGAGCGGGCCCGCGGGTGCGGCCTACCGTTCCGGCGGCCGTGCCGGAGCACCGGCCCCGTGTCGGCTCCCCGGTGCCCGCCGACGGCCCGGCCCGTCGCCTCCTCGGCACCGCCCGGCGGTCGACGGAGGAGCTCCACTGGAGCCGGCGGTGCTGCGGGGCACCGTCGACGGCCGGGGTCTCGTCACCGGCGCCCTCGGCGAGCCCGTGACCGGCGTGCCCGCCGGACCGGACGGGCACGTGCGCGCGGGCCCGGTCGGCAGCACCCACCCGGGCACCGTCCTGCTCCGACTCGTCGGCGAGCAGCAGGTCGGCCGGGGCGGCCCCCTCGCGCGCCGGCTGCCCGAGGTTCCGCACGCCGACCGGACCACGCTGCGCGGGCTCGGCGACTCCCCTCCCGCCTCGCGGACCCGGTGACCCCGCCCGCCCGGCGGAGGCCGTCGTGCGGGCGAGCCGCCCGCGCCGTTCGCCGGCCGGACCCGGCTCGACCCCGGGACGCCCGGGCTCCCCGGGCCCGCCGCGACCCCTCCGGAGACCGTCCGCCGCCCGGACTCCAACGCCGGGGCGCGGCACTCCGGGCCCGGTGCGGTCGCGGTGACGTGGTACGGAACCCGTCCTTCGTCGGCCACGCCGCCGTCCGGGCCGGTCCGTCGGCCGACCGGAGCGCCATCGCCGTCACCACGACCGAGGAGTGGGAGGCCCCCGGGGGCGACGAGGCCGGCGCCGTCGGCAAGCGCAGCGCGGCGGCCCTCGCCCCGACCGCCCGCCGGGCCGACCGCGGCCGCGCCGCGTGCCCCGGTTTCGGGTCCGGCTACCCTGGGCCCGAAACCGAACGGGTGGAGGTGGGGGGCATGACGCCCTTGCGCAGGGCTGTCCTGGCGGCGGCCGCCGTGCCGCTGCTGGCGCTGACGGCATGCCAGAGCGGTGGCGGGGGCACGGGGGAGGCCACGGCCAGTGCCACGGCGGCCACGAGCGGGCCGGCGACCGGGGTGCGGTTCCCGGAGAAGGTGCTCCTCGACGCGCTGCCCGCCGCCACCGAGGCCAAGGGGCTGGTGCTCTCGGTGAGCACGCACACGGGGACGCCGGAGGAGCGCTGCGTCCTGGTCGCCGTCGGCGCGGACGGCGCGGCGTCGAAGGTGCGCAGCTTCGCGGTCGACAACGGGCTCGCCAAGCCGCCGACCAACTTCCGCGGCTGCGCGGCCCCGGCGGGCTTCACCGCCGGCTTCACCGGCATGGTCGGCACCGCGCAGTACGGGTTCCAGGACGCGGCCCACCCCGGTGAGCCGCACGTCTCCGTGCTCGGCCAGGGCGGCCCGACCGACCTCAAGGACATCTCCGGCCTGCCGGCCGCCGGCGCGGGCACCCGCCAGAGCGCCCCGGTGGTCGACCCGGTGAGCGGTGAGGTCGTGCACTGGTCCGAGTCGAGCGGTCCGACGCCGGACGGCCGCCTGCGGGCCGTCCGGCCGGACGGCACCGGTGAGCACCCGGTCGAGGGGATCGGCGTGCGGGCCCCCGAGGCGCTGGCCTTCCTCGGCGGCCGGGTGGTGTCCGCGCAGGCGGCGAAGCGGGCGGTGGCGAACGCCGACGGCTCGCTGACCGTCGCCGCGGACGAGCAGCGGACGGTCCGCGTCGGCCCGGTGGCCACGCTCGCCGCCAACCCGGTCGCGGAGGTGAGCGGCGGAGTGCTCAGCCCCAAGGCGTTGGTGGGTGACCGTCAGGTCCTCAGCGCCGACGGGCGGGAGCTCGCGCTCGCCACGGTGGACACCGCCGACCCGGCCCACCCGCGCGTGGCGCTCAAGCCGCTCGCCACGATTCCCGAGCAGCTGTGGGGGGCCGCCGTCCAGGAGGAGGCGTTCGTGGTGGACCGTGCCGGCAACGCGGCGTACACCACGATCCAGCACGGCTCGGAGAACCAGGGGCACCGGGTGCTGGTCCTGAAGGTCGACCTCGCGACCGGCGCCGTGAGCGCGGTGGCGACGCTGCTGACCGACGGCGGGCGCGTGATGCCGCTCGCCTTCGTGGCGTAGCGGACCGGCGAGCGCCAGAGCGGTGCGGGTGCGGCGGCCGGGGCCCGGCCGCCGCACCCCGCTGTTCGGGCCGCGCTCAGGCGGCCGGCTCGCCGCCCGCGCCGGAGCGGCCCCGCGGGACGCCCACGACGGTGACGACGGTCTGCCGGCGGATCCCCTCGCCGAGGACGCCGGCGAGGGCGTCGTAGGTGGCGGCGATGAGGCGGGCGGGCGCGTCCGGGACGGCGTCCAGGTGGAAGGCGGCCTCGCGCATGCTGAAGGTGACCTCCGGGGCGTCCCGGTCGGTCGGCACGCCGCCGATGCCCCGGCGGTTCTGCGGAACGCCGATCAGCTCCACGCCGACGAGCGGCCGGACGCCCTCGCCGAAGACGCTGACGACGGCGTCGGTGAGGGCCCCGATGAGCCGGGTTTCGATCGTCCCGTCGAGGGCTTCCTCGCGGATGTGCAGGCTGTAGTGCGGCATGGCGGAGCTCCGTTCGGATCGGTTCGTACCATGGGCGTGCATTCGCTTTGCACGTAAATCATCTTTGATAGCAAAGGTATAGGGAGAGGGGTGCGTGATGTCAACGCCGAAGGCGGGCGCGGGCGGTGACGACAGCGGGGTCGACGACGCGGTCCGGGCGTTGCTGCTGCTCATGCCGCGGATGGTCGGCCGGGTGAAGAGGATTCCGCTGCCCGAGGCGCTGCAGTCCTTCGCCCTGGCGCCCCGGCACCTGTCGCTGCTCTCCTACCTGCTCTTCGACGGGCCGATGACCGTCAACGAGCTGGCCGGCCGCCTGGAGGTCGCGCCCACCACGGTGAGCCTGATGGTCGGTGAGCTGAACCGCCAGGGGATCCTGGAGCGGCGCGAGGACGAGGCCGACCGCCGCCGCCGGATCGTCGCCATCGCCCCGGACCAGCAGCCCGCCATCGCCGGCTGGCTCGCCCCGGGGGCGGCGGCCTGGCGCACCGCGCTGGCCCCGCTGACCCCGGAGCAGCGGCGGATGTTCGTGGACACCCTCCTCGCCTACGAGGCCGCGGTCACGGCCGACGGGCGGTAGGCCCGGTCGGGTCGGGGCGGGGCGGGGGCGAGGACGTGGGTCGGCACGGCCTGCCGCCGAGGGGGTCGGCGGCAGGCCGTGCCGGCGTGGACCGTCGTGCCGACCCGGCTACCGGGCCGGGCGGCGGAACAGCGCGCTCAGCAGCACCGGGATGCCGAAGAGCGGCGAGTCGGCGCCCTGCGGCTCCATCGGTCGGATCTCGATCTCGGTGAACTCCGAGAAGAGGTACCGCAGTTCGTCGGGCGTGTAGGCGAGGCCGCCGTCGAGCCGGCCGTTGCGGTAGAGCTCCTCGTCGGGGAGCTCGGAGCCCATCGCGCCGGCCGCGAAGGCGTTGACGACGAGGTGGCCGCCGGGCCTCAACACGCGCTCCAGCAGGGCGAGGTAGCTGATCCGGCGGTGCGGCGGGAGGTGGTGCAGGCAGCCGGAGTCGTACACCACGTCGTACTGCCCGGGCGGGAGTTCGACGTCGAAGATGGTGCCGCAGTGGAAGCGGACGTCGACACCGGCCTCGCGGGCCCGTTCCTCGGCCCAGGCGACGGCGGTGGGGGAGAGGTCGACGGCATCCACCTCGAAGCCGCGCGAGGCGAGGTGGACGGCGTTGCGTCCGGGGCCGGCGCCGAGGTCCAGGGCGCGGCCGGGGGCGAGCAGGCCGCGGTCCAGGTAGGAGACGAGGTTCTCGTCCGGCTTGGGGACGAAGAAGGGGCGGGGCGCGGACCGGTCCGCGTAGAACCGGTCCCACCAGTCGGAGGCGTTCTCCGTCCACCGGTCGGCGTCGGGGAGGAAGAGCCGGTCCAGCATGCGCAGGACGTCTTCGGGGGTGCGGATGTCGCGGTGCAATCGAGTCCTCTCCACAGGCGGACGGGCTGCCGTCCGCTCCCCTGGATTCTAGTCGCCGCAGAGGGGAAAGTGGCTGGTCAGAGGCCATGTTCCGGGTCGGTGGGGAGGGGGTGGGAAGCCCTTCGGGGCGGTGCCCGCACCCGTCGGACGACCCCTGGGCCCCGCCCCTTCAACCCCGGTGCGTCCGCCCGGCGGCGGGGCCTCCGGGGGCCGTCGAGAGGGCTTTCCGGGGGCCGGCGGGGGGTGGCGTTTCCCAGCAGGAGGTAAAGCTTTCCGGGGCGTCACGGGGCCGGGGACGGGCCGTCGATGGCGTGGCCGATCGCGGTGGCGACGTCCTCGGCGACCAGGGTGGGCCGGTACGCGTCCTGCGCCCACGGCCGGCCGGCCGACACCCAGACGCTCCGCAGGCCGAGCGCGTGCGCGCCCGCGATGTCGGCGTGCGCCGAGTCGCCGACCATCCAGGCGCCGGCGAGGGGCTGCCCGGCCGCCTCGGCCGCGGCCCGGAAGATCTCCGGCCCGGGCTTCTTGTGGCCGACGGCCTCGGAGACCACCCAGCCCTGGACGATCCGGTCGAGCCCGGTGCGGCGGATCTTCGCCTCCTGCTGCACGGTGGTGCCGTTGGTGACGATGACGCACGTCCACCCGCCGGCCCGCGCCCGGGCCAGGGCCCGGCGGGTGGACTCGGCCAGCACCACGAGATCGGCGCCGCCGTTGTCGAGCAGGGCGTCGACGGCGCTCGTGGGCGCCGAACTCCCGTACCGCTCGGCGATGGCCGCGGCCATCCGGTCGTTCGGCGTGTACCCGCTCGCGTCGAGTTCCGCGATCCAGCCGAGGTCCCCGGCGGGCAGGCGGTGCTCGGTCAGGAACGCCCGGACGGCGGCGAGGAAGGCGGCGTCGCGGTCGATCAGGGTGTTGTCGAGATCCAGCATCAGCAGCGGCATGACCGGCAGTAGATCACAGCGGGTGCGGGCGCCCGCAGGCTCGGCCGGGCTCCCGCCGCGCGCCGAGTGTCAGGAGTGGACGGGGAGTTCGCCGGTGCGGAGGGCGGCGAGGAAGGACCGCCAGGCGTCGGCGGTGAAGGCGAGCGCGGGCCCGTGCGGGTCCTTGCTGTCCCGGACCGGAACCGTGCCGGGGGCGCCGTCCGCGACCTCGACGCAGTTCCCGCCTTCGCTGCCGCTGAAGCTGCTCTTGCGCCATGTCAGGTCAGTCGTCATGTCCGTACCCCTCGGTAGCCAGCTCGTGCATCCAGGACAGGGAATCCTCGGCGTTCATCGCGGTCGCCGCGAGCTGGTCGAACACGAGCGCATGGCGGGCGATGTCCGACTCTTTCTCTATGTACAGGCTGCTCGTCAAGGCCTCGACGTAGACGATCTCGCCGGGTACGTCGGCGAAGGAGAGGATGTGGAAGGCCATGCTCATGGAGGGGTGCGTGCCGGTGCTGAACGGAAGCACCTGGAGCTCGACGCTCGGCTTCTGCGCCAACTCGACCAGGTGGTTCACCTGCGCGCGCATGACGTCCGCCCCGCCGACCTGGCGGCGCAGGACGGACTCGTTGAGAATCGCCCGGACGACCGGCGGGTCGGGGCGTTGGAAGACCTCCTGGCGCTGGATCCGGAGCCTGACGCGACGTTCGACCTCTGCCGGCCCGTGTCCCGACGGCGCGGTCCGGAACAGGGCACGGGCGTAGTCCCGCGTCTGCAGCAGGCCGGGGACCAACTCGGTCTCGTAGGCCCGGATTCGCGCGGCGTCGGCCTCCAGGCCGACATAGGTCTGGAACCAGTCGGGGAGGGCGTCGCCGTAGTCGTGCCACCAACCCCGCTGGGTGCTGCGGCGGGTCAGTGAGATGAACTGCCGCCGCTCGAACTCGTCGCTGACGCCGTACAGTTCGAGCAGCGCCCGGACGTCCGACTCCTTCAGGGTGGTCTGCCCCGACTCTATTCGGGAGACCTTCGCCGCGCTGAATCCGAGGGTGTCGGCGACGGCCTTCGCCTGGAGCCCGGTCTGCTCGCGCAGGCGGCGAAACTCGGAGCCGAGCCTACGCCGGAGCACGGTCGGGCTGTCCACTCTGGCCGCTCCTTGTCAGTTGACGTCGCGTCACAGTGTGCCACCTCCCCCGCGGCGGCCCGGCCGGTGTCAGCGGTGGTCGTCCGCCCTGCCGGCGGCGCGGAGGCCTCCGACGATCGCCGTGCCGAGGAAGAGCACGAACACGGTGTCCCAGAGCAGGGGCGCGCCGAGGATCATCGGCAGCCACAGCACGACGCTCACGACGGACAGCAGGGCGCCGGCCCAGGCGTGGCCGTCGCCGTTCAGGCCGCCGCGGATCCGGCGGAAGGCGGCGAGCCAGAGCGTCGCCAGGGCGCCCCCGGCGAGCACGAGGGCGCCGGCGAGCAGCCTCGCGAAGGTGTACCCGATGAGGTCGTCGCTGTCCTTCCCGGCGGCCTCATCGGCGCTCGGGCCGTACGTCAGGGCGAAGGCGCCCCAGCAGAGTGCGCTCGCGGCCCAGAGGGAGGCGAGTGCGAGTGCGGCTCGCCCGGCCGGGGCGAGTCGGCCGGGGCGGGTGTCGGTCGCGGTCATGGCGATCATGGTAGGGGGCGCCGCAAGGGCATCGGCCGGGCCCCCGCGGCGGGCCGGGGCGTGGCGATCCGGCGCCCGACCGTCTAGACAGGAGGGGTGAGCACACACTCTCCCGGCCGTGTCGTGGCCGTCGGTTCGGTGAACGCCGACCGGATCCTGCGCTGTCCCGTCCTGCCCGCGCCCGGTGAGACGGTGCTGGTGACCTCCGCCGCCGAGGGGTTCGGCGGCAAGGGCGCCAACCAGGCCGTCGCCGCCGCCGGACTGGGCGCGGCCACCCATCTGGTCGCCAGGGTCGGCGCGGACGCCGCCGGGCGCCGGGCGCTCGCCGAGCTGCACTCCCGCGCGGTGGGCACCGCCACGGTGGGCACCGACGGCTCGGCCGAGACCGGGCAGGCGATCGTCATGGTGGATCCCGGCGGCGAGAACAGCATCCTCGTCCTGCCGGGCGCGAACGCCCTGCTCTCGGCCGGCGATGTCGCCGACGCCCTGGCCGCCCTGCGGCTGCGCACCGGTGACGTGGTGCTGACCAGCGGCGAAGTCCCACCCCCGTGCCTCGATGCGGCGGCCCGGGCCGCCGGGGCGGTGGCCGGCGTGCGATGGGTCCACAACGCCGCGCCCGCCGGGACGCTCCCGGCCGGCGCCGCCGAACACCGGGCGCTGCTCGTCGTCAACGCCGTCGAGGCCCACCAGCTCACCGGCATCGGCGATCCGGCCGGGGCGGCGTCGGCGCTGGCCGCGCTCGGGGCGGCCGCGGTGGTCACCCTCGGTGGTGACGGCGCGCTGGTCGCCGAGGACGGCCGCGTCGAGCGCCTCGCGGCCCCGCAGGTGACCGTCGTCGACACCACCGGCGCCGGCGACGTCTTCTGCGGCGCGCTCGCCGCCGAACTCGCCCGCGGCGCCGCCCTCGTCCGGGCGGCGGCCACCGCCGTCGCCGCCGGGGCCTTCGCGGTCACCGCGCTCGGTGCCCGCGGCGCGGTGCCGCACCGCGCCGACCTCGACCGCCTGCTCGCACGCTGAGGGCCCGCTCCGGCGGCGGCCCGGGGGCGGTCAGCGGCCGGTGGGCCGCGGCTCGTCGGGGGCCGGCTCGGGGCCGGTGGCCGGGTCGCGGGTGAGCAGGTAGCGGGCGCCGGGGCCGGCGGCCGCGGCGCGGTCGGCGGCGTTGTACAGGGTGCAGCGGGAGAGCGAGAGGCAGCCGCAGCCGATGCAGCCGGTGAGCTTGGCCTTGAGCCGCTCCAACTCGGCGATCTGCTCGTCGATCCGGCTCTGCCAGGACCGGGCGACGCCGTCCCACTCGGCGCCGGTGGGGGCGCGGTGCTCGGGGAGGCGGTCCAGGGCGACCCTGGCCTCGTCGAGGGAGAGGCCGACGCGCTGGGCGGCGCGGATGAAGGCGACCCGGCGCAGCGTGGCGCGGGTGTAGCGGCGCTGGCCCCCGGTGGTGCGGGTGGCGTGGATCAGGTCGAGCTTCTCGTAGTAGCGCAGTGCGGAGGTGGCGAGGCCGCTGCGCTCGGAGAGCTGGCCGATCGTGAGCAGGTCGTGCCGGCTCGGTCCGGCGGAGGCACCGGCGGAGGTGCCGGCGGAGGTGCCGCCGGAGCTGCTGCCGGAGGCACCGGTGGCCTCGCCGCGGGCGGATGCGGGAGCGGTCATGCCGCACACTGTAGCCGCTTGACTTCAAGTCGACTTCAAGTTGCACCATCGTGGGCATGACGACGAACACCCGCACCGCCACCGCCTTCGAGGAGCTCACCGGCCTGATGGGCCTGATGACCGGCGCCGAGAAGCACGGCCCCGCCGCCACCTCCACGCTGGACGTCCTCTGGGTGCTCTACGACCGCGTCCTGCGCGTCACCCCGGCCACCGCGGATGACCAGGAGCGCGACCGCTTCCTGCTCTCCAAGGGCCACGGCCCGATGGCGTACTACGCGGTGCTGGCGGCCAAGGGCTTCATCGACCCGGAGCTGCTCCCGAGCTTCGGCGCCTACGACTCGCCGCTCGGCCACCACCCGGACCGCACGCTGATCCCCGGGGTGGAGATCAGCGCCGGCTCGCTCGGGCACGGTCTGCCGCTGGCGGTCGGCTCGGCGCTCGGGCTGCGCGCCCAGGGGTTGACCGACCCGGCGGTCTGGGTCCTGCTCGGGGACGCGGAGTTCGACGAGGGGTCGAACCACGAGGCGGTGGCCTTCGCGGGTGCGTACGGGCTGGACCGGCTGCACGCCGTCGTCATCGACAACTCCTCGGCCACGCACGGGTGGCAGGGCGGCATCGCGGCGCGCTTCGCCGCCGAGGGCTGGTCGGCCGCGACCGTGGACGGACGCGACCACGAGGCGCTGTACGCGGCGTTCACGGCCGAGCACCCGGGGCGTCCGCGGGTGGTGGTCGCCCGGGTGGAGCCCAAGGGCAACTGAGCACCAGGGCACCGAGTACCGGGGCCGCCGAGTGCCGGGGCAACCCGGTACCGGGGCGGCCGAGTGACGTGCCCGCCCCCGACGACCACCAAGACCTCCGACCAGTAAGGGACTTCACCACCCATGGACACCATGCGCGAGCGCTTCCTCGACGTCACCACCCGGCTGCTCGAGGACGACCCCCGGCTGGCCGTGGTGCTGGCCGACATCAGTGCCGCCGGCTTCGCCCCCGCCGCCGAGCGCCACCCCGACCGGGTGGTCAACGTCGGCATCCGCGAGCAGCTGCTGATCGGCGCGGCCGGCGGCCTGGCACTCGCCGGGATGCGGCCGATCGCCCACACCTTCGCCAGCTTCCTGATCGAACGACCCTTCGAGCAGGTCAAGTTGGACCTCGTCCACCAGGGCGTCGGCGCGGTGCTGGTGAGCGCCGCCGGTTCCTACGACTGGCCCGCCGGCGGCCGGACCCACATGGCGCCGGGCGATGTCGCGCTGCTGGACACCCTGCCGGACTGGACGGTCCACGTGCCGGGCCACCCGGACGAGGCGGAGCGGTTGCTGCGGCACGCGGTGGCCGACGGCGACCGCAATGTGTACGTGCGCCTGTCCGAGCACCGGAACGCGGCGGCGGTGCCCGTTGAGGCGGGCCGCTTCACCGTGGTGCGCCGGGGTTCGAAGGGCGTGGTGCTCGCGGTCGGCCCGATGCTGGACGCCGTGCTGGCGGCCACCGAGGGCCTGGACGTGTCCGTGCTGTACGCGGCCACCGTGCGGCCGTTCGACGCGGCCGGGCTCCGGGCGGGCGCGACCGGGCGCGCGGACGTGGTGCTGGTCGAGCCCTACCTGGCCGGGACGTCCGCCGGTGAGGTGCACGCGGCGCTGGCGGACCGGCCGCACCGGGTGCTCGCCCTCGGGGTGCCGCGCGAGGAGCACCGGCACTACGGCTCGATCGCGGAGCACCTGACCGCCTACGGCCTGGACGCGCCCGCACTGCGGGAGCGGATCGGCACCTTCCTCCGGTGACCCGCCCGGCGGGTCGCACCACGGGTCACAGGCCGACCACGGCGACGGCGTCCGGCCCCAGCCGCACCGCCGAGCCGTCGAGCGCGCACTCCCCGAAGGACGCCACCACCTCCCGCCCCGGCGCCCCGAGCGGCAGTGCGGCGGCGTGCTTGCCCAGGTTGACGGCCACCCGGAGGGCCCCCCGGTGCAGCACCAGCCACCGGTCCGCTTCGTCGTACTCGACCCGGACGGCCGCGAGGTCCGGGTCGGTGAGCTCCGGCCGGGTGCGCCGCAGCCGGATCAACGCCCGGTACCAGGCGAGCAGTTCGGCGTGCGGGGCGCGCCTCGGCTCGGTCCAGTCGAGGACGGAGCGCAGCACGGTGGCCGGTTCCTGGGGGTCCGGTACCGCGTCCGCCCGCCAGCCGTGCTCGGCGAACTCCCGCCGGCGGCCCTGGCGGACGGCCTCGGCGAGGTTCGGGTCGGTGTGGTCGGTGAAGTACTGCCAGGGGGTGGCCGCGCCCCACTCCTCGCCCATGAACAGCATCGGGGTGAACGGCGAGGTGAGCACCAGCGCCGCCCCGCAGGCGAGCCGGCCGGGGGAGAGGCCGGGGGAGAGCCGGTCGCCCAGCGCCCGGTTGCCGATCTGGTCGTGGGTCTGCAGGTAGCCGAGCAGCCGGTGGCCGTGGGCGGCCGGGAAGGGGCGGCCGTGGCTGCGGCCCCGGAACGACGACCAGCCGCCGTCGTGGAAGAAGCCCCGGGTGAGCGCCTTGGCCACGGCGGCCAGCGGCGCGCGGGCGAAGTCGCCGTAGTAGCCCTGGGATTCGCCGGTGAGCGCGGTGTGCAGCGCGTGGTGGAAGTCGTCGCTCCACTGGGCGGTGAGGCCCTGGCCGCCGGCCTCGCGCGGGGTGGTGGCGCGCGGGGAGTTGAGGTCGGACTCGGCGACCAGGAACAGCGGCCGGTTGGTGGCGACGGCCAACCGGTCAACCTCGCCGGAGAGTTCCTCCAGGAAGTGGACGGCGCGGTCGTCCGCGAGGGCGTGCACGGCGTCCAGTCGCAGGCCGTCGATCCGGTAGTCGCGCAGCCAGGCCAGCGCGCTGCCGATCAGGTAGCGGCGCACCTCGTCCGAGCCGGGGGCGTCCAGGTTGACGGCCGAGCCCCACGGCGTGTGGTGCCGGTCGGTGAAGTACGGGCCGAAGGCGGGCAGGTAGTTGCCGGACGGGCCGAGGTGGTTGTGCACCACGTCGAGGACGACGCCGAGGCCCTTGCGGTGCGCGGCGTCCACGAAGCGCTTCAGCCCGTCCGGGCCGCCGTAGGGCTCGTGCACGGCCCAGAGCGAGACGCCGTCGTAGCCCCAGCCGTGCCGGCCGGGGAACGGGCAGACCGGCAGCAGTTCGACGAAGTCGACGCCCAACTCGACCAGGTGGTCCAGGTGTTCGGCGGCTGCTTCGAAGGTGCCGGCGGCGGTGAAGGTGCCGATGTGCAGCTCGTACAGGACGGCGCCGGGCAGCGGGCGGCCGCGCCAGCCGGTCTGCGACCAGTGGAACGCGGCGTGGTCGACGGCCCGGCTGGGGCCGTCCGGCCCGTGCGGCTGCCGGGGCGAGCGCGGATCGGGCAGCGGGCGGCCGCCGTCCAGCCGGAACGCGTAGTCCCCGGCCGGCGCCTCGCCGTGCCACCACCCGGCCCGCCCGCCGTCCCGGGCCAGCGGGTGCCGGCCGCCGTCGACCTCCACCTCGACCCGTTCGGCGGCGGCCGGGGCCCACACCTCGTACGTTCGGACCTCGTGCGTCGTCACGCCCCGCCCTCCCTGGTCAGCAGCGCCACCGGGTGCGTCGCCAGCAGCTCCGCCACCGCCACCGCGCCCGCCGTGAACCGGCGCCCGGTCAGCTCGTCGGTCCAGGCCCCGCCGGCCGGCAGGTCCAGTTCGGCGCCCTGCCAGCCGCCGGCGCGGGCGAGCCCGTACGGCAGCCGGGTGACCGCCGTGATCACGTCGTCGCCGCGGGCGAAGGCGAGCAGGTGGTCGGCGCTCCGGCCGCGGGCGGCCAGCGGCCGGTAGGCGCCCAGCGGCCGGCGGCGGCGCAGGTGCAGCGCCGTCGTGGTCAGGTGCAGCTTCTCCCGGGCGAGGTCGCCCGGTCGCGGGGTGGCCGAGTCGGTCAGCCGGACGGCGAGCGCGCCGAGGTCGACCACGCCCCGGTTGTCCGGGTCGACCAGGGTGTACAGCGGCTCCTCGCTGCCCTGGTAGAGGTCCGGCACGCCGGGCACGGTCAGGTGCAGCAGCGCGGCGGAGAGGGTGTTGGCCCGGGCGTACGGTGCCAGGGCGTGCACGAAGCCCTCGATCCGGGGGAGCAGCCCCGGGTTGCCGTGGACGGCCCGGGCGCGGTCCGCCAGGGCCTCCTCGAAGCGGGCGTCGGGGGCCGTCCAGGAGGTCTGCTGCTTGGCCTCGCGGGCGGCCTTGAGGAGGGCGGGGACGAGCCGCTCCGGGGTGATCGGCCAGGCCGCGACCAGGGTCTGCCAGAGCAGCCAGTCGCTGTTCGGGTCGCCCCCGGGGCCGGCGGCGGTGGACCAGGCGGCGGCTTCGGCGGCCCAGCCGTCCGGCTGTTCGGCCAGCACGGCGAGGCGGGCGCGGGCGTCGGCGCTGCGCTTGGTGTCGTGGGTGGAGAGCACGGTCATGGTGGCCGGCCAGTGCGCCTCCACGTAGCGGCACCAGTCGTGGAACGCGGCGGGCGCGAGCCCCGGCCGGGCCGGCTCGCCGCCCACCTCGTTGAGGGCGAGCAACGCGTTCCACCGGTAGAAGGCGGTGTCCTCGACGCCCTTGGCGGCGACGGCGGCGGCGGTCTGCGCGAAGCGGACGCAGAACTCGTCCTTCTCGGGGCCGCCGCCGAGCCGCCCGAGGGCGAGGTCGGCGACCAGCCGCCCGGTGGCGTCCTCGGAGCCGTCGAGCGCGGCGCGGAGCTGCTGCTCGGAGACGGCCGGGGCGGGCTCGCCGGGGCGCACGTACGGGCGGTACGCCGGGTAACCGGTGAGCACCCGTCGCAGGGCGTCCCGCAGCTGCCAGGGCGCGTGGTCGGCGTGGGCCGGTTCGGCGGCGCCGATCCGTACGGCGAGCCGGACCAGCCGCTCGACCTCGGCGGCGAGCTCGCCCTGCGGACCGGTCATGTCGGAGCGCCCGCGCCGGGCGGCGACGACGGCCGGGTGCGGGTCGGCGCAGGGCTCGCCGGGGACGCCGCTGCCCGTCCCGTGGACCGCGTGCTCGTAGGCGCCCGCCAGCCGGCCGGCGCCGGGGTGGTCGGTGAGCACGCCGTCGATGCGCAGCAGCGCGTCGTACCCGGTGGTGCCGGCGCACGGCCAGTCCCCGGGGAGGCGCTCCTCGCCGGTGAGGATCTTCTCCACCACCGTGTAGGCGCCGCCGGTGGCCCCGGCGAGCCGGCGCAGGTAGCCGCGCGGGTCGGCCAGACCGTCCGGGTGGTCGATCCGGAACCCGTCCAGGACGCCCTCGCGGTGCAGCCGCAGCAGTACGCCGTGCGTCGCCTCGAACACCTCGGGGACTTCGACCCGGACGGCGATCAGCTCGTTGACGGTGAAGAACCGCCGGTAGTTCAGCTCGGTGCGGGCCAGCCGCCACCAGGCGAGCCGGTACCACTGCCGGGCGAGCAGCTCCGGCAGGGGGAGGCCGGCGGTGCCGGGCCGCAGCGGGAGGGCGTGGTCGTGGTAGCGGAGCTCCTCGCCGTCGACGACGAGGTCGCCGAGGACGGCCCCGAGCCGGTCGCCGAGCAGCGGCAGCAGCACCCGGCCGCGCCCGGGGGCGTCGGTGGGCCCCGGCTGGGCGGCCCAGTCGATGTCGAACCAGGGCGCGTACGGCGAGTCGGGGCCGTCCCGCAGGACGTGCCAGAGCGGCCGGTTCAGGCGCTCGGGGACGGGGACGGCCATGTGGTTGGGCACCACGTCGGCGATCAGCCGCAGGCGGTGCCGGTGGGCCTCGGCGGCCAGCGCGCGCAGCGCCGGCTCGCCGCCGAGCTGGGCGCTGATCCGGCCGTGGTCGACGGTGTCGTAGCCGTGGGTGGAGCCGGGGGCGGCCTCCAGCAGCGGGGAGAGGTGCAGGTGCGACACGCCGAGGGCGGCCAGGTAGGGCACGGCGGCGGTGGCGTCGCGCAGGGTGAAGCCGGGCTGGAGCTGGAGGCGGTAGGTGGCGGACGGTACTGCGGCCGGGCGGGGCTGCGCGGGCTCGGCGGCGTAGGTCATGTGTCCATGAGTACCCGTGCGAGCCCGCGGCCAAGACCCGTTGCTGATCCGAACAGGTGAACGCGCCGGGAGCGGCACCCGCTACGCCGGCCGCTGGAGCACCATCAGCGAGCGGTCGACGAGCGAGAGGGCGTCCCCCGCCTTGACCCGGGCGCCGGAGCCGGGGGCGGGCAGCCGGGGCTGGGCGGTGTCGACCACGACCTGCCACTCCTGCCCGTGGTCGGCCGGGACGGTGAACTCCAGCGGTTCGAAGTGGGCGTTGAACATCAGCAGGAAGGAGTCGTCGACGATCCGCCCGCCGCGCCGGTCCGGCTCCGAGATGGCGTAGCCGTTGAGGAAGACGGTGAGCGACTTGGCGTAGCTGGCGCCCCAGTTGCGCTTGGTCATCTCCTCCCCGCTGGGGGTGAACCAGGCGATGTCGGTGAGGTCCTCGTAGCTGCTGGCGGCGGGGCGGCCGGAGACCGGGCGGCCGTGGAAGAAGCGGCGCCGCCGGAAGACGGGGTGGTCGCGGCGGAGCCAGATCATGCCCTGGGTGAACTCCAGCAGCCGGGCCTCCGGGCCGTCCCCCTCGGGCCAGTGCACCCAGGCGAGCTCGTTGTCCTGGCAGTAGGCGTTGTTGTTGCCCTGCTGGGTGCGGCCGAGTTCGTCGCCGTGCGAGAGCATCGGCACGCCCTGGGAGAGCATCAGGGTGGCGATCAGGTTCCGCTGCTGGCGGGCGCGCAGCTCCTCGACGGCCGGGTCGGTGGTCGGGCCCTCGGCGCCGCAGTTCCAGGAGCGGTTGAAGGACTCGCCGTCCCGGTTGTCCTCGCCGTTGGCCGCGTTGTGCTTGTCGTTGTAGGAGACCAGGTCGCGCAGGGTGAAGCCGTCGTGGCAGGTGACGAAGTTGATCGAGGCGATCGGGCGGCGGCCGTCGTCCTGGTAGAGGTCGGAGGAGCCGGTGAGCCGGGAGCCGAACTCGGCGAGCGTGGCGTTCTCGCCGCGCCACAGGTCGCGCACGGTGTCCCGGTACATGCCGTTCCACTCCGTCCACAGCGGCGGGAAGTTGCCCACCTGGTAGCCGCCCTCGCCGAGGTCCCAGGGCTCGGCGATCAGCTTGGCCTGGGAGACCACCGGGTCCTGCTGGACGAGGTCGAAGAACGAGGAGAGCCGGTCCACCTCGTGGAACTGCCGGGCGAGCGTGGCGGCGAGGTCGAAGCGGAAGCCGTCGACGTGCATCTCGGTGACCCAGTAGCGCAGCGAGTCCATGATCAGCTGGAGGACGTGCGGGCTGCGCATCAGCAGGCTGTTGCCGGTGCCCGTGGTGTCCTCGTAGAACCGCTGGTCCTGGGCGAGCCGGTAGTAGGAGACGTTGTCCAGGCCGCGCAGCGAGAGGGTGGGGCCGAGGTGGTTGCCCTCGGCGGTGTGGTTGTAGACGACGTCCAGGATCACCTCGATGCCGGCCGCGTGCAGCGCCTTCACCATCGACTTGAACTCCTGCACCTGCTGGCCTCTGTCCCCGGTGGAGGAGTAGGAGGAGTGCGGGGCGAAGAAGCCGACGGTGTTGTAGCCCCAGTAGTTGGACAGGCCGAGGTCGCGCAGCCGGTGGTCGCGGACGAACTGGTGCACCGGCATCAGCTCGATCGCGGTGACGCCGAGCTTGGCCAGGTGCTCGATCACCGCGGGGTGGGCCAGGCCCGCGTAGGTGCCGCGGATCTCCTCGGGGATGCCCGGGTGGAGCCTGGTGAGGCCCTTCACGTGGGCCTCGTAGACCACCGTGCGGTGGTAGTCGGTGCGCGGCGGCCGGTCGGTGCCCCAGTCGAAGTACGGATTGACCACCACCGAGTGCATGGTGTGCGGGGCGGAGTCCAGGTCGTTGCGGCGCTCGGGGGCGCCGAAGTGGTAGCCGTAGACCGACTCGTCCCAGTCGATGTTCCCGCTCATCGCCTTGGCGTACGGGTCCAGCAGCAGTTTGGCGCTGTTGTGCCGCTGGCCGAGGCCCGGGTTGTACGGTCCGTGGACGCGGAAGCCGTACCGCTGGCCGGGCTGGACCCCGGGGAGGTAGGCGTGCCGGACGAAGGCGTCCGTCTCGCGCAGCTCGACGGCCGTCTCCGACCCGTCCTCGTCGAGCAGGCAGAGCTCGATCCGGTCGGCGCTCTCGGAGAACACCGCGAAGTTGGTGCCGGCCCCGTCGAAGGTGGCACCGAGGGGGTAGGGCTTCCCTGGCCAGACCTGCATGAGTCCTCAACTTCCTTGTATAGGAGGGAAACTGACAGGTAGTCCGACTATCAGCCCGGACCCCGACGCTCTCTTCCCGGCCGGGCGGCCGGGCATGTGCGGCGGTCGCGCACCGTGACGCACGGCACAGTCCGCATACTCCCCGACGGCGTCCCCGACAGCGGGGCCATTCGCCGCGTGTTCGCCCGAACGGGTGTCCGGCGGGTGCTCCCGGGGCTGCCGGGGTGCACGGGGCGGCCGGGGCGCGCGCACTCCCCTCGGCCAACCGGCTGCGGGCTCCTCGCGGCGGGCAGTACCCTTGATCGTCCGGCCGCCCGCGCCGTGGCGGTCCATCAGGGGGCGCGGCGGCAGCGGCCGCAGAGGAACCGACGGACCCGAGCGGCAGCACCCGACCGACAGACCCGACCGAAGATCCGACAGACGATCCGGCAGACGCACCGGCTCCGGCAGCAATCAGGTGAGGTGGCGCATGGTGTACCCCGCCGGCGGCCGTGGCGGTGGGCCCGGCGGCCCCGACCGGGGCGGCGCCCGCAGCGAGGCCCCGACGGTCGTCATGCGCCCCACCCTGACCGGCCGGGCCGTGGTGCCCGCCCAGGGCGGCCCGGTCGAGATACCGGCCCTCGCGTGGTCCGGCGGCGAGTGGGAGGACGCCTACCAGCGGGTCCGGCTGGCCGGGCGGGCCTACGTCTGGCTCAACCTGGTCGAGCAGCGGCTGCGCTCCCTCGTCGACGAGGTGCTCTACCCCATCTACGCGCCCGCCCACGGCGAGGACTGGGTGACGGCCGCGGCCGGCCCGGCCGGCGAGGAGTGGGCCCACCGGGCCGGCGCCGTCCGCGAGGTCAGCCGCCGCAAGGGCTACCTGCTCGACCCGGCCGACGACGACCCGCTGGTCTTCCTCACCCTGCCCCAGCTGCGCGAGCTGATGGTCCAGCACTGGCCCTGCTTCGAGCCGTACCTGGCCGACCGCCGGGAGATAGAGCTGGCGCTGGACGAGCTGGAGGTCGCCCGGCACGTCGTCTCCCGCAACCGCGTCCTCACCCAGACCGTGCTCGCCCAGACCGAACGCGCCGCCGCCCGGCTGCTCGCCCTGCTGGACGGCGGCACCGGCGGCGTGCCCGCCGACGTCGTCGAATCCCTGGTGGCCGGCCGGTACGCGGACGTGGTCGCGGTGCACGCCGACCGCGTCCGGCTCCAGCGCGACCTGCCGGTGGAGGACCTGCTGGACGGTGCCCGGCGGCTGGACGCGCTCGGCATCGGCCTCGGCATGCTCTGCCAGAACTACACCGGCAAGCGCCTGGTCCGCCTCGCCACCGACGGCTGCCGGGTCCGGCTGCTCTTCCTCAACCCGGCGAGCAGCGCCGTCCGCCGCCGCGAGCGCGAACTGGGCCTCGGGCGCGGCGAACTGGCCCGCTCGATCGAGATGAACATCATGCACGTGCGCCGGGTCCGGGCCCGGCTGCGCGACCAGGGCGGCTTCGAGATCCGGGTCTTCGACGAGACCCCGCGCTTCACCGCCTACCTGGTCGAGGGCCCGCGTCCGGCCGGCCAGACCGGCGGGCCCCGCCGGCAGACCCGCGACCTCGGCGTCGTCCAGCCCTACCTGCGCCGGGCCCGCGGCATGGAGTCGCCCGCCCTGGTGCTGCGCGGCGGCGCCGGCCAGCAACCGGGCGGCACGGACGCCGGGCTGCTGGAGGTCTACCGCGAGGAGTTCGAGGGCATCTGGGGGGACTCCCGGCCGGTCTCCTGAGCGGGCCGGGGGTCCGGGCGCCCTCCCGGGCGGCCGGCGGGCCTGGGCGGGCGGTCCTCGGGCGGGCTCCCGGAAACGCGCTGGTCCCAGCGCCCGGGCCGCTGGAAGACTGCCCGGGTGAACACCACCCCCGCCTGGAGCCTGCGCGCCGCCGAGGCCGCCGACGTCGACCCCGTGGCCGAGCTGCGCGCCGTGGTGCTGCGCCCCGACCTCGAACGGCTCGGCCGCTACGACGAGGACCGGGTCCGCCGGCGGCTGCGCGACTCCTTCTCCACCCGCTGGACGTCGATCGTGCTGGTCGACGGAGCCTTCGCGGGCTCCGTCACCGTCCGCCCCGCCGAGCAGGGCGGCCGGCTGCTGGAGCACTTCTACCTCGCCCCGCGGCACCAGGGCCGGGGCCTCGGCTCGGCCGTGCTGCGGCGGGCCCTGGCGGAGGCCGACGCCGCGGGCGACCCGGTCCGCCTGAACGTCCTCCGGGGCAGCCCCGCCCGCCGCCTCTACGAGCGGCACGGCTTCGTCCTGGAGACGGAGGACCCGGTGGACGTCTTCCTGCTCCGCCCGCCCGTCACCTCGCCCGCCGCCGCGCGGCTGCAGGACCGGGCCCTGCTCTGGGGCACCGGAGAGCTGCGGGCCCGCGAGGTGGTGGAGGCGGCCTGCGAGGCGCTGGTCGCCGGGCTCGACACACCGGCCCTGCGGATCCTCGCCGCCTGCGCCTACGGCGAGGCGGAGGACTGCGTCGCCGACCTCCTGCCGCCCGCGCTGGCGGAGCTCGGGCTGGTCTTCCACCCGCTGGACAGCCGCTGTGCCGAGGAGGCGGGCCTGGCGGCCCTGGCCGGCCGGCTGCTCACCGGCGAGCTGACGCCGAGGGAGCTGGCCGACGCCGTCCACCGCCGGTACGGGCACGAGTCCGAGGCGGCCGAGGTGCTCGCCCAGCTCGACGACGACTACGGCGTGCTGGAGTACATCAACCGGACGGAGGGCGAGGTCGACGCCGAGGTGTGGGCCGAGGCCCGCCGGCTGACCGCGTACGCCGGGCCGCCGCGCTGGTCGTTCCGTAGGCCGGACGGATGGCGACCGGCCGGTATTCAGCCGATGGGCGGTCAGCCGGGGCGCCCGGGCGGGCGCGGGGCACGTGGGCCTTGCTAGCGTCGATTTCATGATCAGCAGACCGGTTCAGGGTCGCTGACCGGGATCTCCCCACCGCTGGAGCTGCCGCCGGGGCTCCCCCCGGCCTGCCCGCCCGCCGCCCCGGCGCCGTCCGGGCCCGCTCCCGCCGCCGCCCCGCCCGACGACCTGGAAGGCCCGCCGTTGACCAGTCAGTACACGACCGGACCGGGCGCACCCGCCGCCGCCTCGCGCCGCAGCTTCGTGCGCACCGCCCTCGGCGCCGGCACCGCCGGGGCGCTCGCCCTCGGCACCGCCCGCCCCGCCCAGGCCGGCCCGCCGGCCGCCGCCCCCCGCTCGGCCACCGGCCGGATCCCCTTCCACGGCGTCCACCAGGCCGGCATCACCAACCCGCCGCCCGGCTACGGCACCTTCGCCGCCCTCACCGTCCAGGCCCCCGACCGCAAGGCGCTGGAGACGCTGCTGCGCACCCTCACCGACCGGATCCGCTTCCTCACCGCCGGCGGCACCCCGCCCGACCTCGGCCCCGCCACCGCCCCCGCCGACAGCGGCACCCTCGGGCCGACCCTGCCCACCGACGACCTGACCGTCACCGTGGCCGTCGGCGCCTCCCTCTTCGACGACCGCTACGGCCTCGCCGCCCTCAGGCCCAAGCGCCTGAGGGCCATGCCCGCCTTCCCCGACGACGGCCTGCGCCCCGCCGAGTGCCACGGCGACCTCTCGCTGCAGATCTGCGCCACCAGCCGCGACACCGTCCAGCACGCCCTGCGCGACCTGCTGCGCAGTACGAAGGGTGCGCTGCGCCCGCGCTGGCAGCTCGACGGCTTCCAGAACCGCGCCCGCCCCACCGGAGCCGCCCGCAACCCGCTCGGCTTCAAGGACGGCATCGAGAACCCCGACACCGGGTCCGCCGGCCAGATGGACGAGCTGGTCTGGGTCGGCGAGAACAGCGGCGAACCGCTCTGGGCGGTCGGCGGCAGCTACCAGGTGATCCGCGCCATCCGCACCCTGGTCGGCCCCTGGGACGAGGTCGCGCTCCAGCGGCAGGAGCGGATCATCGGCCGCCGCAAGGCCGACGGCGCCCCGCTCGGCCGCACCAACGAGACCGACGCCCCCGACTTCGGGCACGATCCGGACGGCGCCGTGATCGCCCTCGACTCCCACATCCGGCTCGCCAACCCGCGCACCGACGCCACCCGCGCCGAGCGCATCCTGCGCCGCGCCTTCACCTACGACCGGGGCCTCGACGAGCAGGGCGAACCCGAGCTCGGCCTGGCCTTCTGCTGCTACCAGCAGGACGTGGCCCGCCAGTTCGAGGCCGTCCAGACCCGCCTCGCCGACGAGCCGCTGGCCCGCTTCCTGCGCCCCACCGGGGGCGGCTACTTCTACGTCCTGCCCGGGGTCCAGGACACCGCCGACTGGCTGGGCCGGAGCCTGCTCGCGGGGGCCTGAGCGCGGTGCCCGCCCGCCCCACCGGCGGCGTTGTCGGTGGGGCGGGCGATGATAGGGGCTGTTTCGACCAGCAGGACGGAAGGACACACCCCTATGAGCTGGTGGCAGCAGCCACTGGTCGGCTTCGACCTGGAGACCACGGGCACCGACCCGGCCGTGGACCGCATCGTCACGGCCGCCCTCGTGGACACCGTCGGAGCCCGCCGGCTGAGCGCCACCGAGTGGCTGCTCGACCCGGGTGTCCCGATCCCCGCCGAGGCCGCGGCGATCCACGGCATCGGCGACGACCTCGCCCGCAGCAAGGGCCGCCCGGCCAAGGGGGCGGTGGACGAGATAGCCACCGCCCTGTGCGAGCGGCTCGCCGCCGGCCACCCGGTGGTCGCCTTCAACGCCCCCTTCGACCTCTCGCTGCTCGATGCCGAGCTGCGCCGCCACGGCCTGGCCCCCCTGGCCGAGCGCCTCGGCGGCCCGGTCGCGCCCGTCCTCGACGCCCTGGTCATCGACCGGGCCGTGGACAAGTACCGCAAGGGCTCGCGCACCCTCCAGCGGGTCTGCGAGGTGTACGGGGTCGAGCTGACCGACGCCCACGAGGCCGGCAGCGACGCCCTCGCCGCCGTCCGGGTCGCCGTCGCCCTCGCCGAGCGCTACCGGGCCGAGGTCGGCGACGTCCCGCTCGCGGTGCTGCACACCCGCCAGATCGACTGGCACCGCACCTGGGCGGAGAGCCTGGAGGCCTGGCTCCGCCGCGGCAAGGACCCGCAGGCCGTCATCGACCCGCGCTGGCCGCTGCGCTGAGCGTCGCCACGTCACCGGCCGGGGGCGGCGGTCAGCTGTGGGCGATGCGCTCGACCTCGTACGGCTGGGCGGCGCCGAGCCGGCCCTCCGCCAGGGAGGGCAGCCGGGGACAGGCAAGGGCGACGAGGGCAAGGAAGGGCGACGAGGGCAGGATTCGAACCTGCGTCCACCCGGGATCAGAGCCGGGCGCTCCTCCACAGAGCTTCCTCGTCGCCACGGTGATCCTCGCGGGGCGTCACGGCGGGGTCAACGGATTTACCGGGGCGGGCACGGGCGGCAACCGCCGTCGCTCAGAGCCACTCCCGGGCGGCGGCACGCTTGTCCTTGCCGGAGAAGATCCCCGCGGACCGCATGGCGCCGGCCATCAGCGGGTCGGCGACGGCGACTCCGTGGACCAGCTCGGGCGTCCGTCGGAAGGGGACGGGCCGGGCGGCCGGCCTGGGGGCGGTCCAGCCCCCGGCCACCGGATCCACCCCGTGCCGTGCGCAGGCTGCTTCGACCAGCGGGCGCGGGCACTCCCGCTCGCCCCGGAGCACCTCCCAGGGCAGGGGCAGCTCCGCCCAGACATAGGTGTCCGGGTGCAGTCCGCCGCCGCTGACACGGTGCCAGTACGCCACGTCGGCCGCCATCAGGCGGGGCACCTTGCCGGGGCAGAAGCGGTCCAGGATCTCCTCCTGGCCCAGTTCGGTGACCAGCGCGAGCCAGTGGGCCCGCGCCGTGTTCCAGGCCTGTGCGGCCTGGTTCCACGTCGAGGAGTCGTTGCCGCGGCGCACGATCATCGTGTCGCGCTCGAGCGGCTTCCGGTCCCAGGCGTCCGCCAGCAGGTCGGCCGCCCGGCGCAGGACGCCGTTCCACCGCAGCAGGAGCCGTTCGATGTCCTGGTCGGAGAGGTGGGCCAGCACGTCGGCCGTGGGGTGCACCTGGGCGACCGCGAACCAGCAGGTCTGCTCCGGGCGGGCCCGGAGGCGCTGGAACAGGGCCTCGGCGATCTCGTCGTGGACCTGGCGCTGCCGGCCGTTGGTGAAGACGCTGCGCATGTAGCCGCGCGCCGTGACGTAGGCGATGAAGGCCGCCGCGTCCGGGTCCGCGGCGAACACCTCGTACGGCAGGGTGTGGGCGAGTGCGCCCTTGCCGGTCATGGTCAGTTCGCGCCGGCGCTGCTCGTGGATCAGCCGCGCCAGTTTGGCCTCCATCCGGCGCAGCAGGCGGAAGCGCTTGTTGTACTGCCGTTTGGAGATCTCGCCCAGGCCCGCCGCGGTGCGTTCGGCCCGGTCGAGGCGGTCCGTGCCGAAGTCGTTCTGCCCGTAGGCGCGGCAGATCTCCTCGCCGGCCCGGCGGATCACCGCCTCGATCCGGGCCGGATCGTCCCCGGCGCCGTCCGGCAGTGCCGGCACGCTCGCGAACAGGGTGGCCGCCCGGGCGAGTTGGCGCTGTGCGCCGACCGGTCGGGCGAACTCCTCCAGCATGGAGGTGTAGCCGTGCCAGAGCTTGCGCAGCGAGTGCTCGGCGGCCTTCGCGAGGGCCGCCCCGGTCGCCGGATCGAGGTGGGTGCCCCGGGCGCCGTACAGCTCCTGGATGAGCCCGGCCACATCCTCCGGACGCCTGCGCAGTGCGAGCGAGTCATGGAGTTCACGGAGCAGCTGCTCGACTGTGGGCGACGGCATGGGCCTCACCCTGGCAGCGGCGCGACCGGATCTCCACCGATTATCGGCGCGCCGCCGCCGACCCGGCGGCGTCCGTCAACGGGCCCCGGACGCCGCCGGGTTCAGCGCGCGGGGAAGTCGAAGCGGTAGCCCTGGGCGACCAGCCAGGGGAGCAGCTGCTTCAGCGCGGCGACGGTCTGGCTGCGGTCGCCGCCGCCGTCGTGCAGCAGGATCACGCCACCGGGCCTGAGTTGGCTCTGCACGGTGGAGACGATCGAGGCGACGCCCGGTCGGGACCAGTCGCGCGGGTCGACCGACCAGCCGAGCGGGCGCAGGCCGTGGTCGGCGGCGATGCGCTGGTTGTCGGCGGTGAACCCGCCGCCGGGGGCGCGGAACCAGGGGACCTCGGTGCCCGGGCCGCCGGCCTGGACGATCATGTCCCGGGCGGCGGAGACCTCGTACACGGCCTTGTCGTGCGGGAGCGAGGCGAACGGCTGCGGGTGGGTCACGCTGTGGTCGCAGAGCCGGTGGCCGGCGGCCCGGATCCGCTTGACCACGGCGGGGTCGGCGGCGGCCTGCCGGCCGATCTGGCAGAACGTCGCCTTGACGCCGTACCGGGCCAGCAGGTCCAGGACCTCGCCGGTGGCGGGCCCCGGTCCGTCGTCGAAGGTGAGCGCCACCGTCCGCCCGCCGGAGGCGGTGGAGCGGACGACCGCGGTGGACACGCCGCTCGCGGGCGGAGCGGGCGGAGCGGGCGGAGCGGTCGGGGCGGGCTGTGCTGTCGTGGCCGGGGCGCTCGGCGGGGCGGTGGACGGCGGCGGTGGTGGCTTGGGGGTGGGCGTGGCGGCCCTGGGAGTCGTCGGTCGAGGGGTGGCGGACTTCGAGGTCGGGCGCGCGCTGCCCGGGCCGGCGGAGGCGGGAGCGCCGCTCGACGGCGCCGCCGACGGGGAGGGCGGCCCGGACGGCGACGCAGCGGCCGGCGCGGACGCCGACGGAGCAGCGGGCGCGGAGGTCGGCGCCGGGGCGAGGGTGACCGGCGCGGTGGTGGTGCTCGGTTCGGGCCGGAGCGCGCCGTTGGCGGTGCCGCAGGCGGCCAGGGCCAGCGAGGCGGCCACCGCGACGCAGCCCGCGAGCAGCCGGTGGCGGTGCCGGGTGGAGGGCGAGGAACGCTGCGAGGTGGTGTGCTCCGGCATGGCGGCGGCTCCTGAGGTACTGGTGCGGGTACCGATCCTCGGTCAGGGCGACTGCCCTGCAAGACGCCGATCGGGCCGCCCCCGGTTGCGCGCCGAACCCGGCCGGGCATCACCGGGAGCGGGGCCGAGGCAGGCTCAGAACGGGTACCAGCGGACCTCGGTGGCGCCCTCGCGCAGCGAGTCGACCCGCCGGCGGAACTCCGCCAGCGCGGCCGGGTTGCCCGGCACCTGCTGCGCCACCCAGGAGGCGCTCGCCGTCTCGCGGGCCCCGCGGAGCACCGCGAAGCCGGTCCACTCCCGGACGTCCCAGCCGTACGCCTCGGTGAACGCCCGGTACTCCTCGGCCGGGACGCCGTACCGGTCGTGGCTGAGCGCCAGCACCACCAGGTCGTGCTCGCGCAGATCGTGCGAGGCGTACTCCAGGTCGAGCAGTACCGGGCCGTCCGGCCCGACGTGGACGTTGCGCGGCAGCGCGTCGCCGTGGATCACGCCGGCCGGCAGGTGCGCGGGCAGCTCGGGCAGCGCGGCGGCGAAGCCGTCGCGGCGGTCCCGGAGGAAGGCGGCGTCGGCGGGGTCGACGTGTCCGTCGGCGGAGGCCAGCCAGCGTTCGACGGGCGCGAGCAGGTCGCGCCGGGCGAGCGGGAAGGGCGGCGGCGGCAGCCGGTGCAGGGCGCGCAGCAGCGGCGCGAGGTCCACCGGGCGGGCGGGCCGCTCGGCGGGTGCGAGCCGGTGCCAGAAGGTGACGGGGTGTCCGTCGACGACCTGCGGCTCGGGCGCGACGGCGCCGTAGGGGCGGACCACCGGGATGCCCCGGTCGGCGAGCCAGTGGGCGACGGCGAGTTCCCGGCCGGCCCGGTCGGACAGTTCGGGGCCGCGGCCGACCTTGGCGACCACAGCCGGGTCGCCGAGGTCGAAGACGGCGTTCTCGCCCAGGGCGAGCAGCCGGGCGTCGCCGGGGTCGGGCAGGCCGGCGGACGCGCAGGCCCGGGCGAGCAGCAGCCGGGCGCGGCCCTCGTCGAAGGGGATCATGGGGGGCTGCTCCGTTCCGCGGGGACGCCAGGACGGTGATCATCATGACGCACGCGGGCCGGGCCCCGCGTGATGCGGGGCCCGGCCGCGGCCGGTGGCCGGTGGGGAAGGGGGTGTCAGACCCCGACCCGGCGGTGCCGGGCCCGGTCCGCCAGGCTCCGGTCGGCCGCGGTCCGGTCGGCGGCGGCCCCGGCACCCCGCACCGTCCCGCCGTGCGAGAGGTCGGGCAGCCACCGCAGCCAGCTGGGCAGGTACCAGTTGCGCTCGCCGAGCAGGGTCATCACCGCGGGCAGCAGCACCGCGCGGATCAGCGTCGCGTCGATCAGCACGGCGACCGCGAGGCCGACGCCCATCTGCTTCATCGCCTGCATGGAGAGGGTGCCGAAGACCGCGAACACCGCGACCATGATCACTGCGGCGCTGGTGACCACTCCGGCGGTGGAGCGGATGCCGTGCGCGACGGCGTCCCGGGTCGGCAGGCCCAGGTCGCGGGCCTCCTTGATCCGGGAGACCACGAAGACGTGGTAGTCCATCGAGAGGCCGAAGAGGATCACGAAGAGGAAGAGCGGCACCCAGGACTCGACCGCGCCGACCCCGGCGGTGCCCAGCAGGGCGGCGCCCACGCCGTGCTGGAAGACCAGCGTCAGCACCCCGTACGCGGCGCCGACCGAGAGCAGGTTGAGCACCACGGCGGTGGCGGCCACGGCCGGGGAGCGGAACGTGGTCAGCATCAGCAGGAAGGCGAAGGCCACCACGAAGCCGAGGACCAGCGGCATCGAGCCGGTCATCCGCTCGTTGAAGTCGTGCGAGCCGGCCGTCCGCCCGGTGACCGGCGCCTCGGTGCCGGGCACCCGCAGCACCGTGGCGGGCACCAGCTCCTCGCGCAGGCTCTTCAGCGCGGCATTGCTGGTGGCGTCGTTGCCGCTGCCGTTGAGCGGGATGTCGACGGTGGCGACGTTCTGCCCGGGGTGCACGGTGACGTCCACCGGCCCGTGCATCCGCCCGTCGGCCAGCGCCCTCGCCCGGAGGTCGGCGATCGCGGCGGTCATCGCCGGCGAGTCGATGTCGGTGGCCCTGATCACCACCGAGGCCGGCGCGGGGCTGCCGGGGAAGGCCGCCTCGATCTTCTCCGAGACGGCGACCAGCGCGTTGCCCTCGGGCAGCTGCTGGCGGAAGGTGAGGTTGGCGGTGTGCATGGTCAGCAGCGGCGCGGCCAGGCCGAGCAGCACGGTGGTGACCAGCACGGTGGCGGCCAGCGGGCGGCGCAGCACCGGGGTGAGGACGGCGTTCCAGAACCGGCCGCCGGTGGCGGCGGTGCCGGGGCGGCGCAGCCGGCCGAGCAGCGGGACGCGGCCCTTCTGGACGCGGTCGCCCAGGACGGACAGCAGGGCGGGCAGCACGGTGAGCGAGCCGAGCACGGCGGTGACGACGACCAGGATGGTGGCGTAGGCCATGGCCTCGAACTCGGCGATGCCGGTGAGGAACATGCCGGCCATGGCGACCACCACGGTGACCCCGGAGACCAGGACGGCCCGGCCGCTGGTGGCGGCGGCGACCTTCAGCGCGGTCTCCAGGTCCCGTCCGGCGGCCCGTTCCTCGCGCTCGCGGCGCAGGTAGAAGAGGCAGTAGTCGACGCCGACGGCCAGGCCGACCAGCAGCATCACCGAGCCGGCGCTGTCCGTGGTGTGCAGGACGCCGCTGCTGAGCGCGACCAGTCCGCCGGCCGCGACGAAGGCGGTGACGGCGAGGACGACCGGCAGGACGGCGGCGACCAGCGCGCCGAAGGCGATCAGCAGGATGCCCAGCGCCAGCGGGACGGCCGTCCACTCGGCGCGGGTGAAGTCGCTGGAGAACTGCTCGTCGATCCACTTGCCGGAGCTGGCGTCGCCGAGCTCGGCGACGGTGAGGTCCGGGTGCTGCCGCTGGACGGCGGCGACGGCGTCCAGGACGGCCGTGACGTTCTCCGCCGCCTCCTCCCGGTCGCCCTTGACGTCGAGCTGGACGAGGACGGAGCGACGGTCCGCCGAGACCGCCCCGGTGTCGTACGGGGAGCGGACGTCGGTGGCCCGGCCGGTGCCGGTCACGCCGGCGACCACCTGCTCGACGGCGGCCCGGAAGGCCGGGGCGTCGGCGGTCGCGGTGGCAGTCTGGATCAGGACGGTCTCGCTCGCGGGGGCCTTGAGCCCGGCCTCGTCGAGGATCCGCGCGGCGCGGGAGACCTGGCCGGGCATCGCCTCGGAGTCGGCGACCTCCGTACTGCCGTGCAGTCCGCCGAGGAACGCGGAGAGGACGACGAAGAGCAGCCAGCCGAAGATGGCCGTCCGTCTGTGCCGGGCGCTCCAGGCGCCCATCGCGGCAGCCATGCCGAGCTTGGTTTTCACGGAAGTCCCCCTGGGAGAGCGGCGGTCGTCGCCGGGTGAGCGCGGAGCCGGCGAGCGGGCCGCCGGAATCGGGCGCCGGCTGCGCGTCCGGCGTCGCAACCGACAGTAGGGAAGCGGCTGTTGGGCAGGTATCCGGCTGGCGGGGGAGTTGCCCCGGGGGGCTCCCAGGGGTCGGGGGTGGGGTTATCCCTACCGGGGAACCCTGATTTCTCCTCCCTCAGGGTGGGTGCGAACTCCACCCTGAGGGGGAGCTGTCTCCACCCGGAGCACGAGGTGGGCGGGCCGGTCGACGGGTGAAAATGGTCCGGGGCCGCTGTTCGGCGTCCCCACGGGGGCCGGCTTACGGGGGGTTGCTTGCCGGGCGGCAAGCAAGTTCTCGTAGGATGATGTCCTCATCTCACTTACCTGCCGACCGGCTAGGGGCGGGCCTCGTCGCCATGCCCTGCCGGTCCTCCGTCGCCCGACGTCCCGTCCCCCAAGGGCTGCGGTGAACCATGCCCAGGAGGCATCACGAGCATGTTCCACCGACTAGGACACTTCGTCGTCCGTCGCGCCTGGTGGGTGATCGCGGCATGGGTTGTCGCGATGATCGCGATCGTGGCCGGTGCGCCGACGATCACGGCCCAGACCGACGAGGCTTCCTTCCTCCCCAAGCACTACGAGTCCATCCAGGCCTCGGCGCTCCAGGAGAAGGCGTTCCCGGCCAGCTTCACGCCCTCCGCACTGGCGCTCTTCGAGCGCAATGACGGCGGCGCGATGAACGACGCCGACAAGGCCGCCATGGCCAAGATCGTCCAGGGTCTCACGGACAAGAAGATCGCGGACGTCGAGAAGATCATCCCGGTCAGCGAGCAGACGACGTCCAAGGACGCCAAGTACGCGCTCGCCCCGATCGCCATCGACAAGGCGAAGCAGCAGTCCGAGGACTTCGGCGAGGCCGCCAAGCACCTCCGGGAGGAGGGCAAGTCGCTCGCCTCGGGGACGGACCTGAAGTTCCAGCTCGGTGGCGCCGCCGCCCAGGCCCTGGACCAGAAGGAGTCCTCCGGCTCGGCCGACGCCCTCATCGCGATGTCGACGGTCCTGCTGGTCGCGATCATCGTCGGGATCATCTTCCGCAGCATCCTGGCCGGAATCCTGCCGGTGCTGATCTCGCTGGTGGTCGCCATGCCGACGGCCAACGGCGTGATCGCGTACGCGACCAAGGCGTTCGGCCTGGAGAGCACCCCGGTGCTGTCGGCGATCCTGATCGTCGTCGTGCTCGGCGTCGGCACCGACTACTTCCTCTTCCTGGCGTTCCGCTACCGCGAGCGGCTGCGGGCCGGTGACGACCGCAAGGAGGCCGTGGCCAACGCCGTCGGCCGGGTCGGCGAGGCGATCGCCTCGGCGGCCGGCGCCGTCACCGTCGCCTTCGCGGTGCTGGTGCTCTCCAGCCTCGGCATGTTCAAGGCCCTCGGCCCGGCCCTGGCCATCGCGGTGGTCGTCACCGCGTTCGCCTCGCTCACCCTGGCCCCGGCCGTGCTCGCGGTCATCCCGGCGCGCGGTGTGTTCTGGCCGGGCAAGAAGTGGATGAACGAGCCGAGCAACGCGCGGTTCGCCGCGCTCGGCCGGATGGTGGAGAAGCGCCCCGCCCTGGTGGCCCTGGCCTCCGGCGGTGTGCTGGTGGCCCTGTCGGCCGGCGCCCTGGGCTACAACGGCACCTTCGACCTGGCGGGCAGCTCCATGCCCAAGGACAAGGAGTCGATGGTCGTCCAGGACAAGCTGATGAACGGCTTCTCGGCCGGCGCGGCCGACCCGAGCCACGTCTACCTGACCAGCACCGCGGGCGCCAAGCTCGACCCGGCCGCCTTCGAGAGCTACGCGGCCAAGCTCAGCACGGTGTCCGGGGTGTCCCCGGTCGCGGCGAAGCCCCAGCTCAGTGAGGACGGCACGACGGCCGACTTCACCGTCCTGCTCAAGAACGAGCCGTCCAGCAACGCGGCGATCGACTCGCTCACCGACCTGCGGGAGGTCGCGCACAGCCAGGCGCCGGCCGGCACCGAGGCGAAGGTCGGCGGTCTGACCGCCGTCTACAAGGACATCAACCTCGCGATGACCCACGACTACAAGTTGGTCTTCCCGATCGCGGGTCTGCTGATCCTGCTCATCCTCGGCCTGCAGCTGCGCAGCGTGGTCGCCCCGTGGTACCTGATGGTCTCCGTCGGCCTCGGCTTCACGGCCACCCTCGGTGCCGCCACCCTGCTCTTCCAGCAGATCGGCAGCGAGACCGGTCTGATGTTCATGCTGCCGATCCTCATCTACCTCTTCGTGGTGGCGATCGGGACGGACTACAACATCCTGATCATCGCCCGTCTGCGGGAGGAGGCCCGCGCGGGCCGCAACCCGCGTGAGGCGGCCCGTGAGGCGCTGCGCCACGGCGGTCCGACGGTCGCGGCGGCCGGGTTCATCCTGGCGGCGTCCTTCGCGACCTTCATGCTCGCGGGCAACGTCTTCATGCTGGAGTTCGGCTTCGCGATGGCCTTCGGCATCGCCCTGGCGGCCTTCGTGATGGCGCTCTTCTTCACCCCGGCGCTCACCGCGCTGATCGGCCGTGCCGCCTGGTGGCCCGGCCACGGTGCGGACGACGAGCACCGGTCGGGTGCGGCCCCGGTGGCCGGTTCGCACGGCGTGCCGGAGCCGGCCGGGCGGCGCTGACCGCCCCCTCGCCCCGCACAGCACGCGGCGTCCGCTTCGGCGGGCGCCGCGTGCCCGTTCCGGCGCGGCGCCAAACGTGACGTGCCAGGCAAAAAGTCCCCGGTCAATCGGGGTGTCGCCGTGCTACAGTCGACTCAGTTGCAGTTTTGGTTCCCATGAACGTTTGTGTGCGCCTGCTGGTTCAACCCAACAGGCGCATTTGTTTTGTCCGGTGTTTCAGTCTCCGGATGGGGATCGCGGCTACTTGGGGTCCACGAAGTGTGGGCTCTGATGCCCCAGTTTTTTGAGGAGACGGTTATGGCTACCGGCACCGTGAAGTGGTTCAACAGCGAAAAGGGCTTCGGCTTCATCGAGCAGGATGGTGGCGGCGCTGACGTGTTCGCCCACTACTCGAACATCAGCGCTCAGGGCTTCCGTGAGCTCGTCGAGGGCCAGAAGGTCGAGTTCGACGTCACGCAGGGCCAGAAGGGCCCGCAGGCCGAGAACATCCGCGTCATCTGAGTCCAGCTTCCGAGCTGACTCGCGATCTCGCGTAGCGAGGGCCCGTACCGCACGGTGCGGGCCCTCGTGCATGCCGCCGAACGGCCGGGGCGGCGAACTCCTTCCCGACGGCCGACCAGCCCCGACCGGGCTGTGCCTCCCATCGGATGGAGAATCCGTGACCACCCCTGCCCGCTCGCCCCGTGACGGCGACCGCACCAACGACCGCGGCGGCGACCGCTCGCGCAAGCCCCGCACCGGCGGCGGCGCCCGCAACGGCGGCGCACCCCGCGCCTCCCGCGGCGGCGCCCCCCGCAACAGCGCCCCGCGCGCCGCCCAGGCGCCCGCCGACTTCACCGTCGTCCAGGGCACCCCCTCGCGGCCCCCGGCGGCGACCTTCGCCGAGCTGGAGCTGCCCAAGGGCCTCCTCAACACGCTGACCCGCGAGGGCGTCACCGCGCCGTTCCCGATCCAGGGCGCCACCCTGCCGGACTCCATCGCGGGCCGCGACGTGCTCGGCCGCGGCCGCACCGGCTCCGGCAAGACGCTCGCCTTCGGCCTGTCGCTGCTGGCCCGCACGGCCGGCAAGCGCGCCGACTCCCGGCACCCGCTGGCCCTCGTCCTGGTGCCCACCCGTGAGCTGGCCCAGCAGGTCACCGACGCGCTCACCCCGTACGCCACCGCCGTCAACCTGCGGATCGCCACCGTCGTCGGCGGTATGTCGATCACCCGGCAGGCCAACGCCGTGCGCCGTGGCGCCGAGGTCCTGGTCGCCACCCCGGGCCGGCTGGACGACCTGATCAACCGCGGTGACGTCCGACTGGGCGACGTGGCCATCACCGTCCTCGACGAGGCCGACCAGATGGCCGACATGGGCTTCCTGCCGCAGGTCACCAAGCTGCTGGAGCAGGTCGCCGAGGGCGGGCAGCGGATGCTGTTCTCCGCCACCCTGGACCGCAACGTGGACCGGCTGGTCAAGCGCTTCCTGACCGACCCGGTGACCCACTCGGTCGACCCGTCGGCCGGCGCGGTGACCACCATGGACCACCACGTGCTCCAGCTGGACCCGGCCGACAAGGCCTCCGCCACCGCGCACATCGCCTCGCGCGACGGTCGCGTGATCATGTTCGTGCACACCAAGCACGGCGCCGACCGCCTCGCCAAGCAGCTGCTGGCCAACGGCGTGAAGGCGGCGGCCCTGCACGGCGGCAAGTCCCAGCCCCAGCGCAACCGGGTGCTCGACCAGTTCCGCGACGGCCTGGTGACCGCGCTGATCGCCACCAACGTCGCCGCCCGCGGCATCCACATCGAGGGCCTCGACCTGGTCGTCAACGTGGACCCGCCGATCGACCACAAGGACTACCTGCACCGCGGCGGCCGCACCGCCCGGGCCGGCGAGTCCGGCACGGTCGTCACCCTGGTCCTGCCCGACCAGCGGCGCGAGGTCAACCGGCTGATGACGGTGGCCGGCATCCGCCCGACCACGACGAAGATCCGCCCGGGCGACGCCGAGCTCACCCGGATCACCGGCGCCCGCACTCCCAGCGGCGTGCCCGTCGCCGTGGTCGTCCCGGCCCCGGCCGCCGCCCCGGCCGCCGAGGCGAAGGCCGGCGCACCCCGCCGCCGCCCCGCCAAGCGCTCCGGTCTGCCCGCCGACGTCGACATGAACGGCAACCCGCGCCGCCCCCGTCCCAAGCAGCGCCTCGGCGGTGCCGGCGGTGGCCAGGGCGGTGGCGGCAGCCGCCAGGCCGCCGGCTTCATCGGCCGCTCCTCCGGCCGTCCGCAGCCCGGCTCCGGCTCCAAGACCGGCGGCAACTACGGCACCGGCCGCCAGCGCCGCAAGGCCGACTGAGTCCTCCCGGACGAACGGCCCGGCTCCCCCGCATCGGGGGAGCCGGGCCGTTCGCATGGTGGCTCTCGCCGGACAGCACCGGAGTGCCTCGGCCGGCGACCTCGTGGTCGCCTCGACCGCGGCGTACCGCGGGCTCGTCGTGCTCCACGACGATGCGGACCACCGCACGGTGGCCCGGCACGCCCCCGACCTCCGGGAGCACGGCGTCCTGGACCACGCCTGAGCCGTGGGCGTCGGCGCGCCGCGTTCAGGCGGTGAGTGCGGGGGCCGTCCGGGCCCGCGCGCCGGCGGCGTCGTAGCGCTCCAGCAGCAGGGCGGCGACCTCGGGGGCGGGGCCGAGGACGTCGGCGAGGAGGTCGGCGCCCGCGGCGGCCTCGGCGATCCGGTCGGGGAGCCGGCCCGGGGCCAGCAGGTACGGCGCGACGGCGACCCGGGCGGCGCCGGCGGCGCGCAGGGCGGCCACGGCCTCGGGCACGCGGGGGCCGGCCGCCGAGGCGTACGCGACCTCGACGGCGGCCCAGCCCCGGGTGCGGCGCCACTTGGCGGCGACCGCGCGGGTGGCGGCGTCGGCGGCCGGGTCGGAGGAGCCGGCGGCGGCGAGGACGAGGCCGGTGCGGGCGCGGACGGCGGGGGAGGAGACGTCCAGCCCGGCCTCGGCGAGCCGCCGGTCCAGGGCGGCGAGCAGCAACGGGGAGGGGCCGAGCACGTCCGCGACCGGCAGGCCGGCGCCGGCCGAGCGCAAGGCGGCGGGGACGTCGTGCTTGGCGTGGAAGGCCCGGTTGAGGAGCAGCGGGACGGCGACCGCGCGGGCGCCGAGCCGGCCGGCCACCTGCGGGATCCGCGGCGCGCAGTGGTCCAGGTAGGCGGTGGCGAGCTCCAGCCCGGGGCGCAGCACCCGGACCTCCTCGGCCAGGGCGGCCACCGTGGCGGCGTGCCGGGGGTCGCGACTGCCGTGCGCGATCAGCAGCAGGGCGGGGCGGTCCGCCGCCGGGGTGGCGGCGGCGGACAACCGGCGTTCGAGCATCGGAGGAGCCTTACTTGACGGAGGCCAGCAGGCCGCGGTTGCGCAGCACCCGGCGCTCCAGCGGAGCGAAGAGCAGGAGGTCGATGGCGATGCCGACGAACAGGATGAGGACGATGCCGAGGAGGACGCCGGACATGTTGGACGACTCGCGCTGGTTCTCCAGGAACCGGCCCAGGCCCAGGCCCAGGTCGGGGGAGGAGGCGACGAGTTCGGCGGCCATCAGCGAGCGCCAGGAGAACGCCCAGCCCTGCTTGAGGCCGGCCAGGTAGCCGGGGAGGGCGGCCGGCAGCAGGATGTGGCGGGCGTTCGACACGCCGGTGGCACCCAGGGTGCGGCCGGCCCGGAGGAAGAGCGGCGGCACCTGGTCGATGCCGGCCACCAGGCCGTTGGCGATGGAGGGGACGGCGCCGAGCAGGATGACGGCGTACATCATCGTGTCGTTGATGCCGAGCCAGATGACGGCGGCCGGCACCCAGGCGACCGAGGGCAGCGACTGGAGGCCGGAGAGCACCGGTCCGAGGGCGGCCCGGACCGGCTTGACCCGGGCGACCAGCAGGCCGATCGGGGTGCCGATCACGACGGCGATCAGGAAGCCCGATATGCCGCGCCAGACGCTCGTCCAGACGATGCTGAGGAGCGTCCCGGCCTCCCAGAGCTCGACCAGCGAGTCCCAGACGTCGGCGGGGCTCGGCAGCTTGTAGGAGGAGGTCAGTTCGAGGCTGTAGGCGCCCTGCCAGACCGCCAGCACGAGCAGCAGCCCCAGCAGCGGGGGCAGTGCCTTCTTCCGCAGGATCTCGCCGAGCGGCACGCGCCGTACCTGGACGGCGTCCAGCGCGTCGAGTCCGGCGCCGACGTCGGCGATGTCCTCCGGCCGGTCCTTGGCCAGGGTGATGGTGCTGTCAGTGCTGGCCATGGCGGCGGATCTCCCCACGAAGTTCTTCGGTGATCTCGATGGACAGGTCGGCGACGCCGGAGGACTCGATGCGACGCGGCTGTGGCAGGTCGATCCGCCACTCGCGGGCGACCCGGCCGGGGCGGGAGGAGAGCAGCACCACGCGCTGGGCGAGCCGGACGGCCTCCCGCACGTTGTGCGTGACGAACAGGACGGAGAGCTTGTGCTCGGCCCAGATCCGGGTGATCTCGTCGTGCAGGACGTCCCGGGTGATGGCGTCGAGCGCGGCGAACGGCTCGTCCATCAGCAGGACCGAGGCGCCCTGGGCGAGCGCGCGGGCCAGCGCGACGCGCTGGCGCATGCCGCCGGAGAGCTCGTGCACGCGCTTGCCGTAGGAGCCGCCCAGGCGGACGAGTTCGAGCAGCCGCTCGGCCTCGGGCCGGCGCTCGGGGCGGGCCACCCCGGCGAGCTTGAGCGCGAGTTCGATGTTCTTCCCGGCGGTGAGCCAGGGGAACAGCGCGTGCTCCTGGAACATCAGCGCGGGGCGACCCCCGGTCACCTCGATCGAGCCCGCGGTGGGCTTGTCGAGACCGGCGACCAGGTTGAGCAGGGTGGACTTGCCACAGCCCGAGGCACCGAGCAGCGTGACGAACTCGCCGGGTGCGACATCGAGGGTGATGTCGTCCAGGACGTGCGTCTGCGCGCCGGGGCGGCCGAAGGACTTGTGCACGTGCGAGATCCGGACGGCGGGCGAGCCGTCGCGGGTGCCGACGCCGGCGGCGTCGTCCGAGGTGGTCAGTGCCGGGGACATCCGGGCACCTCCTGCAGGTGTGGTCATGGGCCCCTCCTCGGCCGTCGGCGGGTGAGGAGGGAGGGTGGCGAACTCTCGGAGCCGGGGTCCGGGCCCCGCCCGTCCCGTGAGCTGGGGGCATCGACTGGGCATCGATCGGGCGGGCGGGGGTCCGGACCTCGGGGCTTGGTCGCGGCAGCGCCCGAGGGTGCCGCGGGGTGTGCTACTTGGTGCCGAGCCCGGCGTCCGCCACGGGGCTCTGGCCCTTCTCCTTGAGCACCTTGTTGAGCAGCGTCAGGTCGTAGATCCCGGCCAGGTTCGGCTTCTTGAGCAGGCCGGCGGTGACGGCGTGGTCGGCCTCGGCCTGGAGGGTGTTGGCCAGCGGGTCGTCCAGGAAGTCGATGTCGGCCCAGGCCGGGTCGAGGATCTCCGGCGGCAGCGCGTTGCCGGCCTCCTTCTTGATGGCCTCGTTGGCGTCGGCCTTGGCCTTGTCCGGGTTGGCCTTGATGAAGGCGTTGGTGTTCACCGAGGCGCGCAGCACGGCCTCCACGACGTCCGCGTGCTCCTTGAGGAACTTCTGCGAGACGATGATGTTGGTGATCACGAACTTCTTGTCCGGCCAGACGTCCTTCTCGTTGAGCAGGACCTTCGCGCCGAGGGTGACCAGCTTGGACGCGGTCGGCTCCGGCACCCAGGCGCCGTCGATCGCGCCGGAGCTGTAGGCGTCCGGGGTGACCTTGTTGTCGGTCCGCACGACGGAGACGTCGCCGGCGCCGGTGTCGGGGTTGACCTTCAGCCCCTTGCCCGCCAGGTAGTTGAGCAGCGCCACGTCCTGGGTGTTGCCGCGCTGGGGGGTGGCGATCTTCTTGCCCTTGAGGTCGTCCAGGCTCTGGACCTTCTCGGGGTTGACCACCAGCTTGACGCCACCGGAGGCCGAACCGCTGATGATCTTCAGCGACTCGCCGTTGGACTGGGTGTAGCCGTTGATCGCGGGGGAGGGGCCGATCCAGCCGATGTCGATGGAGCCGGCGTTCAGCGCCTCGATCTCGGCCGGGCCCGCGTTGAAGACCTGGGGCTTGATCTGGGTGGCGCCCAGCTCCTTCTGGAAGAGGCCCTCCTGGATGCCGACCAGCGGGGTGCCGTGGGTCAGGTTGGCGAAGTAGCCGATCTTGACCGTGTCGGCGGAGAGCTTCACGCCGGAGGCGGAACCACCGGCGGCGGCCGGGGTGTTGGACTTGTTGTCCTCGCTCTTCGAGCCGTAGCCGCAGGCGGAGAGCAGGGCCACGGCGGTGAGGCCGGCGGCGGCGGCCGCGGCGGCGCGTCTGATCCGGCCGGCGGCGGGGCGTGCGGGGCTATGCGGGAGTGCCTGGTGCGGTGCCATGGGCGGAGTCCTGTTCACGGACGGACCGTCGCGGGGACGGTCCCGGGCGGGAAGTCGGTCGGTCGTGCTTGCGGCACCGGGGGGATGCCGGGCAAGCCGGGTCGGTGTGCTGTACCAGCTGTGGGGTGGGACAGCGGCCGGCCCGGTGACAGGGCTGGGGTCAGCCCTGTCGGCCCACACATCGGGTCAGGCCGCCCTGGCCGCTGCCGAGGACGCCGCTGCCGATGCGGCCGCCTTCCTTGTCCATGCCCGAGAACGCCTCGCTGGGCATCAGACCCAGTCCTCCTCTTCGGGTACGCGGGGTGCGTCGGTGCGTACGGTGTCGAAGGCCTCGCCCGCCATGCCGGCGGTGAGGGTGGTGCCGTCGGCCGGGTCGATCAGCAGGAACGAGCCGGTCCGGCGGTTCTCGCTGTAGCCGTCGAGCACCAGCGGCTCGGCGGTGCGCAGCACCACGTGGCCGATGTCGTTGACGTTCAACCCCTCGGCGCCGGAGCGCTGTTCGAGGCCGCCCTCGCTGATCGGCGAGGTGATGTCGATCCGGTAGGAGATCTCCTTGACCAGCGCGCGCACGGTGCGGGTGGTGTGCTTGAGCAGCACCTTGTCACCGGCGCGCAGCGGGCGCTCGCTGAGGTGGCTGACGGTGGCCTCGATGTCCTTGGTGGGCACCGGGGCCTCGCCGGCCGCGATCAGGTCGCCGCGGGAGACGTCGATGTCGTCGGCGAGGCGGACGGTGACCGACTGCGGGGCCCAGGCGAGGTCCACCTCCCGGCCGAGCGCGTCGATGCCGGCGACGGTGGTGGTGTGGCCGGACGGCAGCACCGTCACCCGGTCGCCGACCCGCAGCACGCCGGAGGCCAGCTGCCCCGCGTAGCCGCGGTAGTCGGGGTGCTCGTCGCTCTGCGGGCGGATCACGTACTGGACCGGGAAGCGGGCCGGCCGCAGGCTCGGGTCGCTGCCGACCGGCACGGTCTCCAGGTGCTCCAGCAGGGTCGGGCCGCCGTACCAGTCCATGTGGGCGGACGGCTCGACCACGTTGTCGCCGGCGAGGGCGGAGATCGGGACGGCGACCACGTCCTTGACCCCGAGCGAGGCCGCGTAGGCGGTGAACTCCTCGGCGATGGCGGCGAAGACGGGCTCGGCGTACTCGACCAGGTCCATCTTGTTGACGGCCAGCACGACGTGCGGCACGCGCAGCAGCGCGGCGACGGCGGCGTGCCGGCGGGTCTGCTCGACCACGCCGTTGCGGGCGTCCACCAGCACGACGGCGAGTTCGGCGGTGGAGGCGCCGGTCACCATGTTGCGGGTGTACTGCACGTGCCCGGGGGTGTCGGCGAGGATGAACCGCCGGCGGGGCGTGGCGAAGTAGCGGTACGCGACGTCGATGGTGATGCCCTGCTCGCGCTCGGCGCGCAGGCCGTCGGTGAGCAGCGCGAGGTCGGGGGCCTCCTGGCCGCGGCTCAGGGAGGCGCGCTCGACGGCCTCCAGCTGGTCGGCGAGCACCGACTTGGAGTCGTGCAGCAGCCGGCCGACCAGGGTGGACTTGCCGTCGTCGACGGAGCCGGCGGTGGCGAAGCGCAGCAGGGAGGTGGCGCTGTTCTCGGTGGTGGTGCTCATTTAGAAGTATCCCTCGCGCTTGCGGTCTTCCATCGCGGCCTCGGAGAGCTTGTCGTCGGCCCGGGTGGCGCCGCGTTCGGTGAGGCGGCTGGCGGCGATCTCGGCGATGACGGCCCGGATGTCGGTGGCGTCGGAGTCGACGGCGCCGGTGCAGGACATGTCGCCGACCGTGCGGTAGCGGATCAGGCGCCGCTCGACCGGCTCGTGCTCCTTGGGGCCGCCCCACTCGCCGGCGGTCAGCCACATGCCGCTGCGGGAGAAGACGTCGCGCTCGTGCGCGTAGTAGATCTCGGGGAGCTCGATGCCCTCGCGCTCGATGTACTGCCAGACGTCCAGCTCGGTCCAGTTGGAGAGCGGGAAGACGCGGACGTGCTCGCCGACCGCGTGCCGGCCGTTGTACAGCGACCAGAGCTCGGGGCGCTGGCGGCGCGGGTCCCAGGCGCCGAACTCGTCGCGCAGGGAGAAGACGCGCTCCTTGGCGCGGGCCTTCTCCTCGTCGCGGCGGCCGCCGCCGAAGACGGCGTCGAAGCGGTTGCGCTCGATGGCGTCCAGCAGCGGGACGGTCTGCAGCGGGTTGCGGGTGCCGTCGGGGCGCTCGCGCAGCCGGCCGTCGTCGATGAAGTCCTGGACGTGGGCGACGTGCAGGCGCAGGTTGTGCTTCGCGGCCACCCGGTCGCGGTACTCGATGACCTCGGGGAAGTTGTGCCCGGTGTCGACGTGCAGCAGCGAGAAGGGGACGGCGGCCGGCCAGAAGGCCTTGAGCGCCAGGTGCAGCATGACGATCGAGTCCTTGCCACCGGAGAACAGGATCACCGGGCGCTCGAACTCCCCCGCGACCTCGCGGAAGATGTGCACCGACTCGGCCTCCAGCGCGTCCAGGTGGGACAGCGCGAAGGGCCCCCCGGAGTTGCCGGGGTCGTCGGTGTGGACCAGGTTGTCGGTCGCGGTGGTCACGCGAGACCCCTCTCGGTCAGGAAGGCGTGGAGTTCGGCGGCGCTCTCGGCCACCTCGCGGCCCTGGGTCTGCAGTCGCAGCTCGGGGTCGGCGGGGGCCTCGTACGGGTCGTCGACGCCGGTCAGGCCGGAGATCTCACCGGCCGCCTGCTTGGCGTACAGCCCCTTGACGTCACGCTCGGCGCAGAGCTCGACCGGGGTGGCGACGTGGATCTCCAGGAAGTCGGTGCCCCGGGCGGTGTGCCGTTCGCGGACCGCCGCGCGAGAGTCCGCGTACGGGGCGATCACCGGGGCGAGCACCTTGACGCCGTTGGCGGCGAGCTTCTCGGCGACGAAGCCGATCCGGGTGACGTTGGTGTGCCGGTCCTCGCGGGTGAAGCCGAGGCCCTTGGAGAGGAACTCGCGGATCTCGTCGCCGTCCAGGACCTCGACCTTGTGGCCCTCGGCGCGCAGCCGCTCGGCCAGGGCGAAGGCGAGCGTGGTCTTGCCGGCGCTCGGGAGCCCGGTCAGCCACACGGTGGCGCCGCGCTCGCAGGGGGCGGCCGCGGGGGCCGCCTCTGCGGCTCCGTCGGCTGCCAGGGTGGTGGCTGTGCTCACGGTGGGATCTCCAGACGGGTAGTGACGGTGGATCAGATGTGACGGCGGGTCAGAGGTGGATGCCGCACTCGGTCTTGCCGGAGCCGGACCAGCGGCCGGCCCGGGCGTCCTCGCCCTCCTCGGGCTTGCGGGTGCACGACAGCGGCGAGCAGCCGACCGACGTGTAGCCCTCCCACAGCAGCGGGTTGAGCAGGACGCCGTTGGCGTTGACGTAGGCGTCCACGTCCTCCTGCGTCCAGCGGGCGATCGGGGCGATCTTGACCTTGCGGCGCTTGGCGTCCCAGGCGACCACCGGGGTGCCGGCCCGGGTGGGCGACTCGTCGCGGCGCAGCCCGGTGGCCCAGGCGTCGTAGCCGGCGAGGCCGCGGCCCAGCGGCTCGACCTTCCGCAGCGAGCAGCAGAGGTCCGGGTCGCGGTCGTGCAGGGCGGGCCCGTACTGGGCGTCCTGCTCGGCCACCGTCTGCAGCGGCTTGAGGGTGATGAGGTTGACCGGCATCACCGCGGCCACCGCGTCGCGGGTGCCGATGGTCTCCGGGAAGTGGTAGCCGGTGTCCAGGAACACCACGTCCACGCCGGGGAAGACCGAGGAGGCGAGGTGGGCGACCACCGCGTCCTCCATCGAGGAGGTGACGCAGAACCGCTCGCCGAAGGTCTCGGCGGCCCAGGTCAGGATCTCCTGCGGGGTCGCCTCCTCCAGCTCGCGGCCGGCGGCGGTCGCGATCGCCTCGTAGTCAGTCGTCGTGCCGGTCATCAGACGTACCCCCGTGAGTCGCCGTACTTCCGTTGGCCGCCGACAGCAGGCCCAGGAACTTCAACTGGAAGGCCCGGCGGCAGCCGTGGCATTCCCAGGAGCCGTGCCCGGTCTCGGACGGACGCAGGTCCTCGTCACCGCAGTAGGGGCAGAAGAAGGGTGCCGCTCGCTCACTCATCGCCCACCTCGCTCCGCTCGGCGTCCGCTTCGCGAGACACGCCCCTGCTTGCCGGTTCGCTCGCTCCGCTCGCTCATTGCCCACCTCGCTCCGCTCGGCGTCCGCTGCGCGAGACACGCCCCTGCTTGCCGGTTCGCTCGCTCCGCTCGCTCACGACAGCTCCTCCTCGCTCGCCCGGGCCGCCCACTGGGCGAAGCGCTCGCCCTCGGTGCGGCCGGCCTGGTAGCGGGTCAGCACGCGCTCGACGTAGTCCGGCAGGCCGTCCTTGGTGACCTTGAGGCCGCGGACCTTGCGGCCGAAGCCGGCCTCCAGTCCGAGCGCGCCGCCCAGGTGCACCTGGTAGCCCTCGACCTGCCTGCCGTCGGTGTCGGTCACCAGCTGGCCCTTGAGGCCGATGTCGGCGACCTGGATGCGGGCGCAGGCGTTCGGGCAGCCGTTGATGTTGATGGTCAGCGGCTCCTCGAAGTCCGGCAGGCGCTTCTCCAGCTCGTCGATGAGCGTGCGGCCGCGCTCCTTGGTCTCGACGATGGCGAGCTTGCAGTACTCGATGCCGGTGCAGGCCATGGTGCCGCGGCGGAACGGCGAGGGGGTGACGCGCAGGTCCAGCGCCTCCAGGCCGGCCACCAGCGACTCGACCCGGTCCTCGGCGATGTCCAGGACGAGCATCTTCTGCTCGGCGGTGGTGCGCAGCCGGTCGCTGCCGTGGGCGGCGGCGAGGTCGGCGATCTGCCCGAGCAGGGCGCCGTTCACCCGGCCGACCCGCGGCGCGAAGCCGACGTAGTACTTGCCGTCCTTCTGCCGGTGCACGCCGACGTGGTCGCGCCAGCGGCCGCTGGGCTCCTTCGGCGCGGGCCCGTCGACCAGCTGGTACTTGAGGTACTCCTCCTCCAGCACCTGGCGGAACTTCGCCACGCCCCAGTCGGCGACCAGGAACTTCAGCCGGGCGCGGTTGCGCAGCCGGCGGTAGCCGTAGTCGCGGAAGATGCCGATGACGCCGCCGTAGACGTCCGCGACCTCGTCCAGCGGGACCCACGCGCCCAGGCGGACACCGAGCTTGGGGTTGGTGGAGAGGCCGCCGCCGACCCAGAGGTCGAAGCCGGGGCCGTGCTCGGGGTGCTCGACACCGACGAAGGCGATGTCGTTGATCTCGTGCGCGACGTCCAGCAGCGGGGAGCCGGAGACGGCGGACTTGAACTTGCGCGGCAGGTTGGAGAAGTCCTTGTTGCCGATGAAGCGGCGCTGGATCTCGTCGATGGCGGGGGTGCCGTCGATGATCTCGTCCTCGGCGATGCCGGCCACCGGGGAGCCGAGGATGACGCGCGGGGTGTCGCCGCAGGCCTCGGTGGTGGACAGGCCGACGGCCTCCAGCTTCTCCCAGATCGCGGGCACGTCCTCGATCCGGATCCAGTGGTACTGGACGTTCTGCCGGTCGGTCAGGTCGGCGGTGCCCCGGCCGTACAGCTCGGAGACCTCGGCGATCGCCTTGAGCTGGGCGACGGTCAGCCGGCCGCCGTCGATGCGGACGCGGAGCATGAAGAACTCGGCGTCCAGCTCGTGCGGGTCCAGGATCGCGGTCTTGCCGCCGTCGATGCCTTCCTTGCGCTGGGTGTAGAGGCCCCACCAGCGCATCCGGCCGCGCAGGTCGGCGGGGTCGATCGAGTCGAAGCCGCGCTTCGCGTAGATCGTCTCAATACGTGTCCGCACATTGAGACCGTCGTCGTCCTTCTTGAACTGCTCGTTGGCGTTCAGAGGAGTGAAGTGGCCCATGCCCCACTGACCCTCACCGCGGTGACGGGTCACCTTGCGAGGCGCGGCGGGGCGGCGCGCCTCGGCGCGGTCGGCCGTGGGCTCGGCGGTCTCGGGGGTGGTGGCCATGGTGAAGTCCTTCGGGGCAGGTGGCTCTGACGCCGGGTGGGTCGCTGGGCGTGTCCGGCCCGGTGCTACTGCTGTGACCTGCGGGTTTCTCAAGGCCGGGAGAGCAGTGACCGTGGCCGGGCGGGCGCCTGCGCATCCTCTGTGGCGGGGATGGCGAGGTGGTGGCGCCGGGTGCGGTGGGTGGCGGCGGGGTTGGGCTCAGATCACCGGACAGATGGCGCTGGACACGCGAAGGAGATCGACGTGGAGTCGACCTACTAGGGTGGTTCCGGCGCTAGGCATGGCAAGAGATTCGCACGGCGCACGACACGAGGTCCACTAACGTCCGTATTGTGGACGCAAAGGTTTCGCATTCCGAGATGCTGCGGCGTTCCCGCCGCTCCCCGGATCGGACCCCCGTCGACCGGTCCGCGACACGGGAGATCAACGGACCTGCCCCGGCCCGATACCGTTAGCCCTGTGCAAGCAGCAGGCGAAACGACGAGACCCAACCCGGAACGGCCCTCCCGTCGTCGGGGCAAGGGCTCACGGCGGGCGGCCAAGCAGGTCACCTGGCGCAGTACGGCCTGGGCGCTGGTCAAGGACACCACCAACACCTGTGTCGAGTACCGGGTCACCGGCCTCGCGGCGGAGGCGGCGTTCTTCACCCTGTTGTCCATTCCGCCGCTGCTGCTCTGCCTGGCCGGCACCCTCGGGTACCTGGACGAGTTCCTCGGCGCGGGCACGATCGACAAGCTGAAGTCGGACATCGTCTCGGCAGCCGGGACGGTGCTCTCGGACTCGTCGATCAAGCAGGTGGTGGTGCCGCTGCTGAACGACGTGTTCGACCACACCCGGCCCGACCTGATCTCGATCGGCTTCCTGCTCTCGCTCTGGTCCGGCTCGCGGGCGCTCTACATCTTCATCGACACCATCACGGTGATGTACGGGCTCGACGGCAAGCGCGGCATCGTCAAGACCAGGCTTATGTCGCTCGGCCTCTACCTCGGCGCCCTGGTGATCGGCTCGCTGGTGCTGCCGCTGCTGATGGCCGGGCCCGGGCTGGTGCAGAACGCCGTGCCGGACCTCGCGACGCTGGTCAACGCCGCCTACTGGCCGGTGGCGATCCTGCTGCTGATCGTCTTCCTGACGACCCTGTACCACCTCGCCGTGCCCGTCTCCACGCCCTGGCGGGAGGACATCCCGGGCGCGCTGGTCGCGCTGGTGGTGCTGGTCTTCTGCAGCGTGGCCCTGCGGCTCTACCTGGTCAGCTCGGTCGAGGGCCCCTCGGTGTACGGCTCGCTGGCCGCGCCGGTGGCCGTGCTGCTCTGGATCTTCGTGGTCGCGCTCGCGGTGCTGATCGGCGCCGCGATGAACGCGGCCATAGACCGGCGCTGGCCCACCCTGGAGACCGCCGACGCCCGTGCCGAGAACGAGCGCGCGCACGAGGAGGCCGCCGCCGCGGTGGTTCGCGAGGTGGCCGCCCGCCGCGCCGTCGAGCGGGCCCGGCGGGCGCGCGAACTCGGCCTCGCCGAGGGCGCCGAGGAGGAGTACGCCGAGGAGGGCGAGGACATCGACGTGCCCTCCGAGTACCCCGAGCGCTGGGCCGACGTGCTCGCCGCCGACAACGTCCGGGCCCGGCTCACCACCCGGGGCGGCCCGCACCACCGGCCGGCCCCGCCGCCGCCGGACAGCGACCGGCCGACCGCGCCGCCCCCCGAGCGCACGCTGCCCAGCCACCCGCCGCGGCCGCCGTGGGACCAGCGCTGACGCGGTGCGGGCGGGTCGGAGCTCCGGGGCCCGGGTCGGAGCCACCGGGCCGGACTCCGGGTCGGAACCCCGGTCGGATCCCGGGGCCGGCCGGGGTCGGGCGGCCGTGTCGGCGCAGGTGAAAAACCGGTTGGCAGGGTCGGGGGCGGCCGCTACGGTGTGAGCAGTTCGGTTCGGGGGCCGCTTTGCCGGCCCATGGAGAAGCAGGAGGTGGGTCTCGTGGCTGTCATTGCCGTCACGGCTGCCCTGGGCAGCGCTCGCATACACCACCTCTCCCTCCCGGCCGCCGGCTGACGACGCCTCTTCGCGCGCAGCCGTAGCCCGGCGGGATCACTTTCCTCCCGAAGGGCCCACCGCGTTGTTCAACGCTGCCTCCGTTCCGTCGTTCTCCCTCTCTTCTTCCGACTCCCTCCACTCCTTCGACCTCCCGCTGGCCGGCTACGGCTGGACGGCCGAGTTCGAGGAGTACTTCACCCCGCTCGCCGAGGCCGGGCTGACCCCTGCCCGGATCGTCCGGGTCGACCGGGGCCAGTGCGACGTCGTCCTGGCCGACCCGGAGACCGGTGAGCCGCGCACCGTCCGGGCCGACACCCGGTCGGTCGGCGACGCCGACATGATCAACTGCCCCTGCACCGGCGACTGGGCGGCCGTGGACCTCGCGGCCGAGCCGATGCCGTCCGTCGCGGCCCTACTGCCGCGTTCCACCGCGATCATCCGCAAGGTGGCCGGCAAGCGTTCGGACGGTCAGGTGCTGGCGGCCAACGTCGACACCGTGCTGATCGCCGCCTCGCTCGCCGCCGAGCCCGACCTCGGCCGGATCGAGCGCTTCCTCGCCCTGGCCTGGGAGTCCGGCGCCGAGCCGGTGGTCGTGCTCACCAAGGCCGACCTGGTGGACGACGCCGATTTCATCCGGGCCGACGTCGAGTCCATCGCGCCCGGCGTCACGGTGCTGGTGGTCAGCGCCGAGACCGGCGAGGGGGTGGACGTCCTGCGCGCCTGCACGCCCGGCACCACCGCGGTGATCGGGCAGTCCGGCGTCGGCAAGTCCACCCTGACCAACGTGCTGGCCGGCGCCGAGGTGATGGCCGTTCAGCAGGCCCGCGCGGTCGACCAGAAGGGCCGCCACACCACGACCACCCGTGAGCTGACCCTGCTGCCCGGCGGCGGTGTGCTGATCGACACGCCCGGCCTGCGCGAGGTCGGCCTCTACGGCGGCGAGGGTGTGGCGATGGCCTTCTCCGACATCGAGGAGCTGGCCGAGGAATGCCGCTTCCACGACTGCGGCCACCACACCGAGCCCGGCTGCGCGGTGCAGGCCGCGCTGGCCGACGGCACGCTCCCGCAGCGGCGGATGGAGAGCTACCTCAAGCTCCAGCGCGAGAGCGAGTGGATCGCCTCCCGCTCGGACGCCCGGTTGGCCGCCGCCCGGCTGAAGAAGTGGAAGGTCATCACCAAGTCCGTGCGTGCCCGGGGCACCGTGAAGCACTGACGGCGGACCGGCCGGGGTGGCGGGCGCGCGGTGCGTCGGCCCGTCGCCCGGCCGGGCTGTTCGCCGGTCCGGGCGGCCGCCTCCGGGGGCGGCCACTACGCTCGACCGCGTGGACGAGATCGACGGGGTGGAGGTGGTCGCCTTCGCGGACGCCCGGGCCTTCGAGGCCTGGCTGGCCGGCAACCACCCGCGCCGCGAGGGCGTGTGGATCAAACTGGCCAAGCGGAAGTCCGGCATCGCGTCGGTCACCGACGACGAACTCGTCGACATCGGGCTCTGCTACGGCTGGGTCTCCGGGCAGCGCCGCTCGCTCGACGCGCGGTACTACCTGCAGAAGTACGTACCGCGCCGGCCCAGGAGCCTCTGGTCGCAGGTGAACGTCGACCGGGTGGCGGCGTTGACGGCCGAGGGCCGGATGCGCGAACCGGGGCTCACCGAGGTGCGTCGGGCCCGGGCGGACGGCCGGTGGGCGGCCGCCTACGCGTCGCAGCGGGCGGCGACGGTCCCGCCCGAGCTCGCGGCGGCGTTCGACGCGGACCCGCGGGCCCGGCAGGCGTTCGAGGCACTCGACCGGACGGCGCGCTACCGGCTCGTCCTGCCGCTGCTCCAGGCGCTCACCCCGCAGGCCCGGCGGGCCCGGCTCGACCGGGCCCTGCGGCAGCTCGCGGGCGGCACCGGCCCGGCGTGACCGGGTGAGCCGCGGCCGGCGCGCCGCGGCCGGTCAACGGAGGCCGGTCAGCGTAGGCCGGTTCAGCGTAGGCCGGTCAGCGGAGGTCGGCCACCAGGCGGAAGCGCTCCAGCACGACGGGCGTGGTGTCGTCCACGGCGAAGCCGGGATCGGCGAGCGCGGCCCGCATCTCCTCGCCGTGCCAGAAGCCCTCGTGGCCGGCGCGCCACTCGGCCACCGTGGTGTGGCCCTCGCCCTCGTCCACGGCGTGCCGCAGGTCGACCTCCGCGAGCGGGACGACCCGGACGTCCGTCGTCTCGGTGACGGCCACCACCCGGCCGTCCGAGTCGATCACCGCCGAGCGGACGCCCACCTGCGGCAGCGGCTCGTTCTCGTGCTCGTACTGGGCGACCAGACCGGTGGTGCTGGTCTTGGCCCCGCCGAGGACGGCCGCGACCAGCCGGTCGCGCAGCGGTCCGGGGAAGCCGAACTGCTCGATCCGCAGCGCGGCGACCCGGGGGTCGTCCGGGCCGGTGTAGGGCTGCTCGGTCACGGGAGGGCTCCTTGTCGCCGGGGCAGGTGGGTAGGTGGGCCAGCAGGTGGTCGGGTGGGCAGGCGGGCCGGCAGGTCGACCGGGTGCGACGGCCGCCCGGCGCGGGCCCCGGCCAGGCTAGCCGTGGCCCGGCCGGACGGCCCGCGGTTTTCCGATCGACCGCGAACGGCGGCCCACCCGGCCCCGCGCCGCTCCGCCCCGGGGTGCCCCGACCGCCCCCGACCGCCCCGGGCGGCCCCTGAACGGCGGTGTCCGATTTCCGCCAGTCATGCCCCGCCGAGTGCCGCAGACTGGACAGCGTGATCGACGACGACATCCGGTACCGAGCCGTGGACAGCCGGGACGCCCGCTTCGACGGCGTCTTCTTCACGGCCGTCACCTCGACCGGCATCTACTGCCGACCGAGCTGCCCCGCCGTGACCCCCAAGCGCGTCAACTGCACCTTCTACCCCAGCGCCGCCGCCGCGCAGGGCGCCGGTTTCCGCGCCTGCCGGCGCTGCCGCCCCGACGCGGTGCCCGGCTCTCCCGAGTGGAACCACCGCGCCGACCTGGTCGGCCGCGCGATGCGGCTGATCGGCGACGGCATCGTGGACCGCGAGGGCGTCGCCGGCCTGGCCCAGCGCCTCGGCTACAGCTCCCGCCAGCTCCAGCGCCAGCTCACCGCCGAACTCGGCGCCGGGCCGATCGCGCTGGCCCGGGCCCGCCGCGCCCAGACCGCCCGGCTGCTGCTGCAGACCACCGAGCTGCCGGTCACCGAGATCGCCTTCGCGGCCGGGTTCGCGTCCGTCCGGCAGTTCAACGACACCGTCCGCGAGGTCTACGACCGCACGCCCAGCGGGCTGCGCGCCGAGGTCGCGGCCGGGCGGCGCACCGCGACCCCGGCCGGTGGCCTCACCCTGCGCCTGGCCTACCGGGGCGCGCTGGACAGCGACCACCTGATCGACTTCCTGGCCCTGCGCGCCGTCCCCGGCGTGGAGGAGGTCGTGCCCGGGCCGCGCCCCGGCGTCCGCACCTACCGCCGGACCCTCGCGCTCCCGTACGGCCACGGCATCGCCGAGGTGGACGGGCTCGCGGCCGACGACCCGAGGACCCGCGGCTGGCTGGACTGCCGCCTCTTCCTGGCCGACCTGCGGGACCTGCCGACCGCCGTCCAGCGGTTGCGGATCCTGTTCGACCTGGACGCCGACCCGGACGCGGTGGACGGCCGGCTCGGCACCGATCCGGTGCTCGGCGCGCTCGTCCGGGCCCGCCCCGGCCTGCGCTCGCCCGGCCACGTCGACCCGCACGAGCTGGCCGTCCGCGCCGTGCTCGGCCAGCAGGTCACCGTCGGCGCCGCCCGCACCCTGGCCGGGCGGCTCGCCGAGAAGTACGGCACGGCGCTGCCGGAGCCGAACGGCGGGCTGCGGCTGCTCTTCCCGACCGCCGGCGCCCTGGCGGTGGCCGATCCCGAGGACTTCGCGATGCCGGCGGCCCGCCGGCGGGCGCTCACCGGCCTCTGCGCCGCCCTGGCCGAGGGCGTCGTCCGGCTCGACAGCGGCGTCGACCGGGAGGAGGCGGCGGCGCAGCTGCTCGCCCTGCCCGGCATCGGCCCCTGGACCGTCGGCTACCTGCGGATGCGGGCCCTCGCCGACCCGGACGTCTTCCTGCCGAGCGACGTCGGCATCCGCCACGGCCTCACCCGGCTCGGCGCCCCCGGCGACCCGAAGTCCGCCGACCGCGCCGCCGAGGCCTGGGCCCCCTGGCGCTCCTACGCCGTCCACCGGCTCTGGGCCGGCGCCGCGAGTGACATCAGCACTGGAACGGAGAACACCCGAGCATGAGCACCACCGTCTTCACCTTCATGGAGAGCCCGTTCGGCCGGCTGCTGCTCAGCGGCCTGCTGCCGGCGGACGGCGGGCCGGCCGCGCTGGCCACCGTCACCGCCCCCGGGCAGAAGTACGCGCTCGCCGAACCCGCCGACGACTGGGTCCACGACCCGGACGCCCTCGTCGAGCCGGTCACCCAGCTCACGGCCTACTTCGCCGGTGAGCGCACCACCTTCGACCTGCCGCTGGCCCCGATCGGCACCGACTTCCGCCGCAGCGTCTGGGCCGCCCTGGACGACATCCCGTACGGCGAGACCGTCACCTACGGCCGGCTCGCCGAGCTGGCCGGGGCCTCGCCGAAGGCCGTCCGCGCGGTGGGCGGCGCCGTCGGTGCCAACCCGCTGCTCATCGTCCGGCCCTGTCACCGCGTCATCGGTGCCGGCGGCTCCCTGACCGGTTTCGCCGCCGGGGTGGACCGCAAGCGCTGGCTGCTGGAGCTGGAGAGCGGCACGCTGTTCTGAGGTCGTGCCGCGCCGGGGGCCGCCGGGGAGCCGCCGGGGTGCCGACCCCCGGCGGCCGGTCACCCGAGGTCCGCGCGGAGGTCGACCCGCCAGTCGTTGCTGCGCATGGGGCGCCCGGGCGGGAACTCGAAGTCGGTCTCGCCGAGCAGGGTGAAGCCGGCCTTGCGGCAGACGGCGTTGGAGGCGGGGTTGGCCACGTCGGGGAAGGCGTGCAGGTGGCGGTGGCGGGCCTCGGCGCGGGCCGCGGCGACGGCGGCCCGGGTGGCGGCGACGGCGATGCCCCGGCCCTGGTGGGGCGGCAGGACGTTCCAGCCCATCTCGTGCACCGTCGCGCCCTGCCACGTCCGGGTGCCGTAGCCGACGGTGCTGACGGGCTCGCCGCCGGGGAGCAGGACGATGCGGTACATGCGGCCGAGGCCCGAGGGGACGAAGTCCAGGTAGCGGCGGTGCCGGGCGAGGAGCTGTTCCTCGCTCTCCGGGCCGCCGACGTGCTTCTTCATCTCCGGGGTGTTGATCCGGCGGAGCAGTGCGAGATCGGCGTCCGTCCAGGGCTCGATCCGCAGGTGGGCGGTGTCCGCGAGGGAGGCTTCCATGCGGGGACGGTAGCCGTTGGCAGGGCCGGCGGCCTCCGAGTTTCCGACCGGGGCTACCGGGGCGCGACGGGTTCGGGTGCGACCTGCTGTTCCGGACCGGCCGGCGAGGCCAGGGCGCGGGCGAGCCGGTCGAGGGCCGGGAGCGCCTGCATGACGGCCTCGCGGTCGGTGGCGGTGAGCGTGCCGAGGGCGGTGGCGATGCGGCGCTCGTGGGCCTGCCGCCAGTCGTCCAGCTGGCGCAGGCCGGCCGGGGTGAGCGCGATCCGGGCGGTCCGGCGGTCGCCGGGGTCGGCCTGGCGGTCGACGAAGCCGGCTTCCAGCAGTTTGCCGACCAGACCGCTGACGGTGTTCGGGGCCAGCCGCTGGCGGGCGGCCAGTTCGCCGACCCGCAGCGGGGCGGCGGCGAGCGTCTGGAGGAGTTCGACCTGCGCCATCGGCAGGGACTCCCACGGGTAGTCGGTACGGATGCTGCTGCGCAGGGCGCGGCGCAGCCGGGTCACCACGTCGGTCAGCCGTCGGGCGCGTTCGATCGCCGGAGCGGGCGGCTCCGCGGGGGCGACCTGGGCCTCGGGATCGGTCGGAGCTTCGGCCGGCTCGGCGGCGGGGTCGGGAACGGGTGGTGACGACGGCATGGCGGACAGCGTAGCGCCTGGTGGCGGCCGCTCCGCCGAGCCGATCGCCCCCTGGGCGCCCCCGGTCGCGCGCCGGGTGGCGCATCGGTCGCGTGCCGACGGTCGGCCGGACGCCGCGCGCCGGCCGGAGGCGGCTCACCGGTCGAACACCGGCCGCCCGCCGCCCGCCGCCCGCCGCCCACCACCCGCCGACTCCCGGCTGCCCGCCGCCCGCCGCTCACCGCCCGCTCGCCGACGGCCGCGCGGGTCTCGTGCCCGGTCGAGGATCGCATGCCGATCAGCTCGTAGAGAGAACATATCTGCATCCGATATATTTCGCCGTATGAACGCCACCGCCCTCGCCACCCGGCTGCTCACCGAGCGGCCCCGGCCGCGCGGCATCGCCGGGTGGCGGCACGCCCACTGGCTGGCCGTCGGCACCGTCTGCCTCGGCGCCTTCCTCGGGCAGCTGACCGCAGGCATCACCGCCCTCGTCCTCCCCGCCCTCGGACGGCACTTCCGGACCGACTTCGCGGCGGTCGAATGGGTAGCCCTGGCGTACCTGCTGGTGCTGGTGGCCCTGCTGGCCCCGGTCGGCCGGCTCTCCGACCTCGTCGGCCGCAAGACCGTGTACCTCGGCGGCTTCGCCGTCTTCGCGCTGGCCTCGCTCGGTGCCGGGTTCGCCGGCGGCCTCTGGGTCCTGGTGGCCTGCCGGGCGGTCCAGGCGGTCGGCGGCGCGATGATGCAGGCCAACAGCGTCGCCCTGGTGGCACGCGGCGTCCCCGGGCACGCGATGCGGCGGGCGCTGGGCATCCAGGCGGCCGCCCAGGGCCTCGGCCTGGCGCTCGGCCCGAGCCTCGGCGGGCTGCTGGTCGAACACGCCTCCTGGCGCTGGGTGTTCTGGATCAATGTGCCGATCGGCCTGTTCGGCATCCTGGCGGGCTGGTTCCTGCTGCCCCGCACCCGTGCCGAGGCCTGGACCCCGCGCGCGGGCGGCGACGGCCGGTTCGACCTGCCCGGACTGCTGCTGCTCACCGGCGCGACCACCGCGCTGCTGCTCGCCCTCTCCACCGCCTCGGGCCTGCCGCTGCCCGGCTGGGCGGCGGCCGGTCTGCTGCTCCTCGCGGTGCTGCTCACCCTCGGCCTGGTCCGTCAGGAGCGGCGGGCGGCGCGGCCGATCCTGGCCCCGGGCCTGGTCAACACCCCGGGCGTGCGGCCCGGCCTGGCCGTCGCGCTGATCGGCTACCTGCTGCTGTTCTGCCCGCTGGTGCTCGGGCCGGTGCTGCTCGCCGAGTCCGGCGTCCCGGTCCTCCGGGCGGGCCTGGTGATCACCCTGCTCCCGGCCGCCTTCGCCCTCAGCGCGACCGCCGGCGGCAGCCTGCTTCCCCGGGCCTGGTCGGACGTCGCCCGGTGCCGGTGCGGCGCGGCCGTCGCGGGCGCCGGGCTGCTGCTCCTGGCGCTGCTGCCGGTGGGTGTCGCGACCGTCGCCGCCCCGCTGCTGGTCACCGGGTACGGGCTCGGCCTGCTGCTGCCCGCCAACAACGCGCTGGTGATGCGGGCGATCCCGGCGGAGTGCTCGGCGGTCGGCGGCGGCATGGTCAACATGGCCCGCAGCCTCGGTACCGCGCTCGGCACCGCGCTGCCCGTCCTGGGTGTCCACCTGGCGGGCGCGGCGTCCGGCGGCCGGACGGTGCTGCTGGCGCTCGCCGCCGTCGCCGGGCTCGCGGTGGCGCTGGTCCGCCCGACCGCGCGGACCGCACGGCGCCCGGTCGCGGGCTGACCACCGCCTCCCCGGCTCCCCCCGACGCCACCGTGCGCCGGGCCGGCCGCCCCGGCCCCGGTCAGCCGGTGCGCCCGTCGCCGGGCGGGCCCCCGGCCGCCGCGCGGGCGGTGACCAGGCCCGATTCGTAGGCGGCGATGACCGCCTGGGCGCGGTCACGGACGGCGAGCTTGTCGAAGATGCTGGTGATGTGGTTCTTGACCGTGGAGAGGCTGAGGTCCAGGTCGCGGGCGATCCCGGCGTTGTCCAGGCCGGTGGCCATCAGGCGCCACACCTCGACCTCGCGGGGGGTGAGGTCGCCCAGGCCGGTGGGGACCGGCCGGGTGTCGCGGGGCGCCCGTACGTAGGTGGAGATCAGCCGGGTGAGCAGGCGCGGTGCGACGACGGCCTCGCCGGCGTGGACGGTGCGGATCGCCGCGCCCAGCTCCTCCGGCGAGCTGTCCTTGGGCAGGAACCCGTACGCCCCGGCGCGCAGGGCGCCCACGACGTACTCGTCGAGGTCGAAGGTGCTGAGGGCCAGGACCCGGCAGCCGGGCGCGGTGGCGGCGAGTTCCGCGGTCGCGTCGACGCCGTCGAGGACGGGCATCCGGATGTCCATCACCACGACGTCGGGGAGCAGCCGGCGTGCCAGGGTGACGGCCTGCGCGCCGTTCTCGGCCTCTCCCACCACCTCGAAGGCCGGGTCGGGGGAGAGGATCAGCGACAGGCCGCGCCGGACCAGCGGCTGGTCGTCCGCGATCAGCACCCGGATCCTCGGCGGCGTCGGGCCGGTCCCGGTCATCGGAGCACTCCCTCGTGCTGGACGGCCGCCTCGGCCGTGTCGTCGGCGGTCAGCGGCAGTTCGGCCAGCACGGCGAAGCCCCCGTCGGCCTGCGGCCCGACGACGAGGGTGCCGCCGTGCAGGGCGACGCGCTCGCGCATGCCGATCAGTCCGTAGCCGCCCGGGCCCGCCGCCGACGACCCCTCCAGCGGCGGCGCGCCCCCGCCGTCGTCCCGCACCTCGACGGTGACCAGGTCCTGACGGTACGTCAGGATGACGCAGGCGCGGGCCGGTCCCGCGTACTTGCGGGCGTTGGTGAGCGCCTCCTGGGCGATCCTGAACACCGTGAGGCCGACGGTCGGCGGCAGCGGGCGCCGCGGCCCGCGGACGCTCAACTCGGTCGGCAGCCCGGCGGCGCAGGACTCGCCGACCAGGCGGTCGAGGTCGTCGGCGCCGGGCTGCGGCAGCGGCGGCGCGGTCTCCGGCTCGTCCCCGGCCCGCAGCACGTCGAGGAGTTGGCGCATCTCGCGCAGCGCGAGCCGCCCGGAGGACTCCAGGGTGACCAGGGCGTCCCGGACCACCTCCGGTCGGGCGAGGTTGGCCCGGGCGCCGCCGGCCATCAGCTGCATGGTGGTGATGTGGTGGGCCACGATGTCGTGCAACTCCCGTGCGATGCGGCGGCGTTCGTCGGCCACCGCGCGATCGGCGAGGAGCTGGCGGTTGGCCGCCACCTGCTGCTGCCAGCGGTTGACCGCCAGGGCGGTGCCGACGACGATCAGGGTGGACAGGGAGGTCGTGAGGGCGGTCTGCGCGTGCGAGAGCCGGCTGCCGGCCTGGCTCAGCATGGTCACCAGCACCGTCGCGGCGGCCGCGACCGCCGTCACCCGACCGGGGCAGGCCCTGGCGACCGAGAACAGGGCGACGACCAGCACGGCGCCGAAGTGGCTGGGCAGCGGGATCGTCACGGCGGCCGTCGCGTCGAGCGCCAGGACGGCGGCGAGGGCCGCCACGGGGTGGCTGCGCCGGGCGAGCAGCGGCACGGCCCCGAGCGCGACGAGGAGGAACCCGACCGCGCTGACCTCGTGCGGCCCCTCGGGGTCGTCGAAGAACGCGTAGCTGAGCAGGTTCAGCGCGCAGGCCCCGCCGGCCACGAGCGCGTCGTTGCGGGACCGCGGCGGCTCGACGCCCCCGACGGCCAGCGGATCCCGGGCGTCGCCGGGCCCGTCGTCTCGACTGCTGGGCATCTCTTCCCCCTGTGTTCGGCCTCCCGGCCCCTCGGGCTGCGGACTCCTCGGCCTCCCGGGGACAGGGTCGCACAGCAGCCGCGCCGCAAGCACCGCCGACCGGTGCTCCGCGCCCTGTTCCGGACGTCGGTCGGGGCCGGGACCAGGACCACGGTCCTGGTCCCGGCGCGGGGAAGGACCCAGGGCCCCGGTCCTGATCATCCGTTGCCACGACGCCCGCCCACCCCTCGCGGTGATGGTCTGGAGACCGGCCGGGAACCCCCGGCAGACGCCCGCAGTCGAGCCCGTCCGCCGGAGGACACCGTGATCCGCGCCCTGACCGGATACTCCACCAGACACCCGTGGAAGATCATCGCCCTCTGGGGGGTGCTGGGTGTCGTCCTGATCGGCCTGGGACCGACCCTGATCGCCCGGGTCACCCAGAGCCAGACCGGGGACTTCCTGCCCCGCAGCTACGACTCGGCCGCCGCGCTGCAGATCGCCCAGGAGCGGTTCGGGGCGGACCCCGACGCCACCACGGTGACGGTGCTGGTCGCCCGGTCCGACGGCAAGGCCCTCGGCGACGCCGACCGGCAGCGGATCGGGGCCGAGGCGGCGAAGCTGGCCCAGCGCCGGGTGGTCATGCCCAGGGAGGACGACGGCCCGGAGTTCCTGATCCCGGACCGCTCCCAGACGCCCCGGGTCGCCCCGGCGATGACGGCGCCCGACCGGAGCTTCGAACTGCTCGCCGTCCAGCTGATCGGGAACCCCGTGGACAAGGGCGTCCAGGGCGTCTACCGGGCCTTCCGGGACGCCGCCCGGACGCAGTTCGCCGAGGCGGGGATGCGCACCGGCTTCACCGGCGGCCTCGCCGAGACCGTCGACACCACCGACGCCCACGAGACCGCGGCGAAGGTCGGGAGCGCCCTCGTCCTGGGGTTCATCGTCCTGCTCAACGTGCTGGTCTTCCGCAGCGTGCTGGCGGCCGTGCTGCCGCTGATCGCGGTCACCATGATCGGCGGCGTGGCGGTGGGAGCCGTCGGGGTCGCCGCGCTGCTCACCGGGCGCAAGCTCGACGCGGGCACCCCGGGGCTGATCAACGTGGTCCTGCTCGGCATCGGCATCGACTACCTGCTGTTCCTGCTGTTCCGCTACCGCGAGCACCTGCGCGCCCGGCCCGAGCAGCCCGCCCGGGAGGCGGCCGCGCAGGTCTCCGCCCGGGTGGGCACCGCGATCACCTCGGCGGCGCTGACCATCGTGGCCGCGTTCGCCACGCTGGGCCTGGCCACCTTCGGGCAGTTCCGCTCGCTGGGCCCCGCGATCGCCGTCGCTGTCCTGGTGATGCTGTTCGGCAGCCTCACCCTGCTGCCGGCGCTGCTCGCGGCCGCCGGGCGCAAGATGTTCTGGCCCTCCAAGTCCCTGCGCCGCGAGCCCCGCGAAGGCCGGGCGGCCCGCTTCGGCGCACTGGTCACGCGCCGACCGCTGACGATGCTGACCGCCTCCGTCGTCGTCCTCGCCGCGCTGGCCGCCGGGCTGATCGGCATCCGCATGGACTACGGCCGGGGCGGCTCCGGCGACGGGACACCCGCCGCGGCCACCGCGGTCGAGATCTCCCGGGCGCTGCCGGCCGGCGTGTCCGACCCGACGAGCGTCTTCGTCACCCGCACGGACGGCGCCGCCCTGACCACCGCCGGACTCGACGAGCTCTCCCGCGCGCTCACCGTGGTCGACGGTGTGGGCCAGGTCGCGCCGACCGTCCTGAACGAGGACCACCGGGCCGCCCGGATCGACCTCTACCCGACCGCGGACCCGCAGAGCCAGCAGGCCCGCGACCTGGTCGCCGGACCGATCCGGGCCGCGGTCGCCCAGCACACGCCCGCCGGGACGACGGCCCACGTGGGCGGCACGGCGGCGATCTTCGCCGACGTCTCGACCGCCGTCGACCACGACCTCAGGATCGTGTTCCCGGTCGCGGCCGCGCTGATCGCGCTGATCCTGCTGATGCTCCTGCGCAGCCTGCTGGCACCGGTCGTCCTGATGCTCTCCGTCGGGCTCGGCTTCGCCGCCACCCTCGGCGCCGCCACGCTGCTGTTCCAGCACGGCCTCGGCGAGCCGGGCGTCGGCTTCACCCTGCCGCTGGTGCTCTTCCTGTTCGTGGTGGCCCTGGGCACCGACTACAACATCCTGATCACCGACCGGATCCGGGAGGAGATGCGGCGACCGGGTCCGGCCCGCGCCGCCGTGGCCCGCGCGGTGCGGCACACCACGCCGGCCGTCGCGACGGCCGGGCTGGTGCTGGCCGGCTCCTTCGCCACGCTCGCCACGACCCCGGGGAGCGAACAGGTCGCCTTCGCGATGGCGCTCGGCATCATGCTCTCGGCACTCGTCCTGTCGCTGGTCCTGGTCCCCGCCGTGGCGGCCCTCCTCGGCCGGAGCATGTGGTGGCCGGTCCGCCCGCGGCCCGCCGCGGGCGCCCACCCGCAGCCCCGGGCGGCCGCACCCGCCCCGGAACCCGAGCAGGTCAGGGCGTACTGAGACCCGGACCGCCGGGCGCACGGGCCCGGTGACAGCAGGACGGCCGGGGGCGGTGGACGAGTTTCCGTCCACCGCCCCCGGCCGTTCGTGCGGGTCGGTCAGGAGGCGGGCACACCAGGGGCCGCGCCGCGCTCGGTGAGCATGTCGGTGATCAGCTGGATCTCCGAGGTCTGCCCGACCACCATCGACTGGGCGAGCCGCTTCTCCGACTCGTTCCTGGCCAGGTCGACGTAGCCCTGGGCCATCTCCACCCCGCCCTTGTGGTGCTCCAGCATCAGCTGCAGGTAGTACACCTCGGCGTCGCGCCCGCTGAGCGAACCCAGCCTGGCGAGCTGGGCGTTGGTGGCCATGCCCGGCATCAGCGAGCCGTCGTGCGCCTCGTAGGTGTGGTTCATCCGCATCCACGTCATCGGCTTGGCCGCCGAGTGCTGCGGGAGCCCCCACTGGTCGAGCCAGCCCATCATCATCCCGCGCTGGTTGGCCTGGGTGTTGATGATGTCGAAGGCGAGGGTGCGCACCGGCGCGTCGTCGGTCCGGTCACGGACGATGAACGACAGGTCGACGGCCTGCTGGTGGTGGGTCGCCATGTCGCGGGCGAACCCCGCCTCGGGCGAGTCGTCCGCCGGGGCCGTCAGCGAGGACGAGCCGGAGGCCGACGTCCCGCTCGCGACCAGCGCGGGTACCCCGAGCGCGAGGGCGAGCGCGGCGGCCAGGGCCGCCGGCCACCAGAGCCGCCGGCGGCCGGGACGCGGTGCCTCGTCCGACGAGTCGTCCCGGGCCTCGCCCCGCGCGTCGGGTGTCGCCGCGTCGGCGGTCACATCGCCCCCATGGTGCAGGACGCGCCCGGCTCCTGCGTCTGCTTGCCCTGCACGTACTTGGTGAAGAACTCGGCCACCCGGGGGTCCTTGGCGCTGTCCACGACCAGCTGGGTGCTCCAGGCGCTGAGGGTGATCGTGCCCTTCTCGTCCGGGTACGGGCTCATCAGCGAGTACGGGGTGGCCTTCACCTTGTCGGAGAGGGTCGTGATGTCCTCCGGCGTGGCCTTGCCGTTGTACGTCACCCAGACCGCGCCGTGCTCCAGCGAGTGGACGGCGCGCTCGTTCTCGACCGGCTGGTCGTAGACGTGGCCCATGCAGTCCAGCCAGACCGCGTTGTGGTCGCCGCCGACCGGCGGGGTCTGCGGGTAGGTGACCTTCTCCTTGACGTGGTTGCGGCTCAGGTCGCCGAAGGTCTGGACACCGTCGATCGGCGCGGCGGCCGCGGCCTCCTTGGCCTTCTTGTCCTGGTTGGCGTCGATCACGATCCAGGTGCCGGTGGCGATCGCGGCGATCACCAGGGTGCCGGCGACCACCGAGGCGATGATCTTGTTCCGGCGGTCGCGGCGCTGCTCGGCGGCGCGCAGCTCGGCTATCCGGGCGCGACGGTCGAGGCCGGCCTGCTTGCCGCTCGGCTTGTTGGACTGCTTCGAGGCGGAACCCATGAGGTGTCCTTGTCCCCGCCGCGCGCTTGGGGCGCGGCGGTCTGATGAGAGGGCGGAGGGGCGGATCCGCCGGCGCCGCCCCGGCCGCCGTCCGCTCGGACGGGCAGGGGGGAGGGCCGGCGGTGGGTTCCGCTCAGGACCGGTGAACTTGGAGTTCGTGCAGGTCGGGTGCCGGGCGCGGACCGTCCAGGAGCCCGCTGGGCACCACCCGGGGCTGGGCCTCGGGGGTCTCCGGGCGGGCCGTCACGGCGGGCTGCGGATGCGGCGGCGGGTTGGGCAGCTGGGCGTCCTGGGCGCAGTACGGGTGGCCGGAGCAGCCGTTGTTGCGATGCGGCGGCTCGCCGTCGGCGGAGCACCACGTCCAGTGCCGCTTCTCCTCGGCGTGCGACCGGTCGGACAGCGCGACGGCCGGGCCGGTGCGCGGGGCCCCGGCCTGCCGGGACGCGCGCTCCACGCCGGGCGCCCGCGGTGCCCCGGTCATGGGGGAGGCCGCGGCGACGGGGCCGACGACGGTGCTCTCCGGAACGGCGGCGGCCTGGGCGGACCGGTCCGCCGAGACCGCCTGGGCCTGGCCCGCGCACGGGAGCGCCGTCAGCAGCCCGACCAGCAGGAGGAACCACAGGGCACCCACCGGGCGGTCCGCGAGTACGGCCCTCCCCGGTCGGGGCGATCTGGGGGCCGACGCGGTCATGCGCACATTTAATCAGCCGAACGAGTGAAGCGATGCCCCTCCTCGGCCCCCATTTTCGGCGCCCGAACCTACCGAACACCCCGGAAACGCCCTGCTCCGGGCAGTTCCGGCAAGCACGGACGGAACGGAAGCGAAACATGGGGCGAACCCGGTGATCGGGATCATCCGATCAGTGTGCGGTTGTCGCCGAAACCCGGACAGCGTCGTTGCACTCGGAGACAATGACGTCGAGTCCGGCCCCGCCGGGGGCGGCGCGACCACGGACCGACCAGGAGCCGCCAGATGAGCAAAAAGGGTGCACCCGCACAGCAGCACCGGCCGGGCGACGGTTGGTGGGAAACGGTCTACGAAGGGCCGGCGGGCACCCTCCCCGACACCCCGGACGCGGTACCGGGGGAGGAGAGCGTCGACGACTGGTTCGAGACGGCGGCCGGGCTGATCGGGCAGCAGCGCACGGGCGGGGCGGAGCCGGAGCAGGCGGTGGTGGACGAGGCGGAGCCCGCGGCGGAGTCTGCGGCGGTGGAGCCCGGGCCGGCGCCCGGGGCCCCGGGGCGGGACAGCATCGACGACTGGTTCGACACCGCGGTCGGTGTGATCGGGCAGCAGCGCGGGCCGGAGGAGACGCACAGGTTCCCGGCCCCGGCCTGGGCGGCGGCCGAGCCCGAGCCCGTGCCGGCGCCCGAGCCCGAGCCCGAGCCCGTGACGGAGCCGGTGCCGGTGGTGGCGCCCGAGCCCGAGCCGGCGCCCGTTCTTCGGAAGGAGCCGGACCCGGAAGCCGTGGCGGAGCCCGAGCCCGAGCCCGTACCCGAACGCGAACCCGAGCCCGCCGCGGAGTCCGAAGCCCCCGGGCCCGCCCCCGAACCGGACCCCGAACCGGATCCCGCCCCCGCCCCCTCGGCGGTGCCCGCGGCCCGCCCCGCACCCCGGTCGGTGCTCGCCGACGCCGGGCCCGCCGTCCCGCACGTCGGCGAGCGCCCGCCCACCTACGGCCCCGAGCCGACCGCCGTGCCGGAGGCGGACCCGGGCTCGCTCGGCGCCGTCGTGCCGGACACCGTCCTGGAGGGGGCCCAGTACGCCACCGCGACCCTGCGAGCCGTCTCGGTCCGCGGCGACTCCGCCCGCTACCGCGGCGAGCCCCGCCGGGACGCCCTGCTGGTGACCAGGTTCGGCGAGGGCGCGGACGGCCTGCTGCTCGCCGCCCTCGGCGGCTTCGACCGCACCGGCGCGGGTGCCTCCGAGGCCCTCGCCGACGCCGGGGCCACCCCCGAGGCGATGGCGACCGCCGCCGCCGAGTCCTGCCGCCAGCTCGCCGCCGCGATCGGCCGCAGCCGGGCCGGTCTCGCCGCCGACCTGCGCGACGGTGCGCGGGACCGCCTCCGCTACGGCCTCCAGCGGCTGGTCACGGCCGCCGCCGCCCCGCTGCGCGCCCTCACCCCCCGGGTGGCGGGCGACGACCCGGCCGCCCCCGCCTCGCTGCACTGCCTGCTGCTCTCGCTCGACCCGGTGGCCTCCTACCGGGCGGCCTTCGGGGTCGGCCCGGGCGGGCTGTACCTGCTGCGCTCCGGTCACTGGATCGACGCCTACGCGGCTCGACTGCTGCACCACCCGGACGGGCAACCGCCGGTGCCGGACGGCCCGGTGCCGGACCCGCGCCCGTTCCGCTTCCGGATGGTCCCGGCGACCCCGGGCGACATCCTGCTGCTCTGCACCCCGGGCCTGGCCCGGCCGATCGCCGACGAGCCGGCCGTCGCGCACTTCCTGGCCGCCCACTGGGCGCACCCGCACCCGCCGGGCACCGTGGACTTCCTGCGCCAGGTGCAGGTCCGCGCCAAGGGCTATGCCGACGACCGCACGGCGGCCGCGATCTGGACGGAGTGACGGGCCCGCCGGGCGGTGTCCTCAGGCGGGCGCCAGCAAGGTCCGGCAGGCCGATTCCGCGAGGTGCAGCGCCCTCGTGCGGCGCGCGCCGGGCAGGCCGAGCGCGAGCGGCACGGCGAGACCGTCCAGCAGGGCGCGGATCTGGGCGGCGCGCTCGGTGGCGGCGTCGCCGGGTTGATCAGCTGCAGCTGCGCCGGAAGGTTCCGCCGCTCCCGCCGCTCCCGCGGTGAAGGAACCGGAGGCCGCCCCTTCGTCGAGCAGGGCGACGAGGTCGGCGTCCCAGGGCGCCTCGATCTCCAACTGCCCCTGCCGGAGCTCCTCGCTGGCGGGGGAGCGCCCCCACACCTCCACCCAGAGGATCCAGCGCGGATCGCCCGGGCCCTCGGGCAGGTAGAGCCGGGTGTAGTCGGCCAGCCGCTCCCAGACGTCCCGCCCGCCGTCGGTCAGGGCGGCGCTGCGGCGGGCCCCGAGCTGCTCCTCGCTCCAGCGCAGCGTCTCCAGCAGCAGCTGGTCCTTGCTGCCGAAGTAGTAGAGCAGGTGCCCGGCGCTCATCTGCAGCTGCTTCCCGAGCCCCGCCATGGTGAGCTTGGCGAGCCCGTGCTCGGCGATGGCGGCCCGCGCGGTGGCGAAGACCTCCTCGCGGGGGCGCGCCGGCCGGCGCGGGCGGGCGTCCGCCATGTGCTGCTCTCCTCCGTGCTGCGGCGGCTGCGCCGCTCCGGTCCCACGATACTGGCCGTGCCCGAAGGGCCACGGAGCGGGAGACCGACGGGCTCGACACCCCACCGCTGCGGGTACGTGCCGAATGCCGCGCGGTTATTCGGACGACCCCGACCTGAGGGGGTGGCCCGCGGCCGCACTCATCGCCCTGGCCGACTGCGTGACCGGCCCGGCGGTCCACCTGCACCTCGATCGCCATGCACAGCACCCACGGCCTCACCACCGACGACCTCGGCCGCCACCCGCACGACCCGTCACCGCAACGGTGATGCCGAATGACGAGGCTTGCCCGGTCGGCAGAACTCGGCGCATCCAGTCAGGAGTTCCGACACCCGTGAAGGCATTCGACGCACGGCGGTGATCACAGGACTGCACGCCTACTGCTGCCCGGACGGACGACCACCGGGCGACCACGCCCCGCCCGAACTTCCGGGCGGGGCGCTTCGTCGTGCTCAGCGGAAGGGCAGTACCGCCGTGCTGCCGCCGGCGAGGACGCGTGCGTACTCGTCCTTGCCGCCGAGGGGGCGGTAGTTGACCACGGGGTCCCCGGCGCGCACGAGGGTGGTCGCGCATCCGAGGCACCACGGCGCCGGCGGCTGCGCGTCGAGGTCCTCGATCACCGCAGGAGCGGCGCACTGCGCACACGTCACCATCGGGTCCTCCCCGGGGGTCTCAGGCCCAGGTGGAGCCGCAGGAGGTGCAGCCCCATCGGCCGTCCATGGTCTGGTAGGTGGCGCCCGATCCGCAGACCGGGCAGGTGCGGGCGTCCGGCTCGCGGGCCCGCTCCAGCAGGGTACTGGCTGCCGGGGTGGTGGCGGGGTGCTTCTCGGCGGGCCGGGCCCCGGTGCGGGGCTTGTCGAGCGGGATGGCGCTCATGGCGTCGTCTCCTCGGTGTGGAGTGGCAGAGGTGCGCCGGCCGGGCATCACCAGCGAACCGGGCGGAGGCCCGGCTGTGGGATGGCATCGGGGTGCTCTCGCACGCCGTGTGCGTGCCCCGCACACCCCGTGCACGCCCTGCCTGTGGGCGCCGTCGGGTCGATACGGTGGACAGCCCGTGCAGCCGAAGGGCGGAACCGTGCATCAGCGTCAGCTCGGGACGGTCATCAGGGCCGCCCGGTGTGCACAGCGGATGACCCAGGCCCAGCTGGGCCTGGCGTGCGGCTACTCGGCGTCCGCGATCAGCCGCGTCGAGGCCGGCCTGCTGCGCCCGGCCGAGCACTCGCTCCGGCTGCAGCTGGGAGTGCTACGACCAGGACCGCACGACGGTCGAGGAGCAGGACGCGATGCTCGATGCGGCACCCGACGCGCATGGGGCTGGCACCGGGCGAGCGCGTCGACGACGGCGACTGACGGGCTTGTCGCCATCGCATGAGAGGACCTGAACGGGACGTCCTCCCACCGCTAGGCTGCGAGGATGACGATCACTGCTGTCGTGTTCGATGTTGGCGAGTGCCTCGTGGACGAGACCCGGGAGTACGGCACCTGGGCGGACTGGCTGAACGTGCCGAGGCATACCTTCGTCTCGGCCTTCGGTGCGACGATCGCCCAGGGCGAGGACTACAGGCAGACGTTCCAGATCTTCCGGCCGGGCTTCGACCTGTACGAGGAGCGCGAGAAGCGCGCCGCCGCCGGTCTGCCGGAGACCTTCGGTGAGGAGGACCTCTACCCGGACGTCCGGCCGGCGCTGGCCCAGCTCCGGGCCGACGGCCTGTGGCTGGCCATCGCGGGCAACCAGACGGTCCGCGCCGGGGGGATCCTCCGCGAGCTGTTCACCGCTGACGTCGACCTGATCGGCACCTCGGACGACTGGGGCGCGAGCAAGCCGGACCCCGAGTTCTTCCGCCGGGTCGCCGAGGTGGTCCCGGCTGAACCGGCCGAGATCCTGTACGTCGGTGACCGTCTCGATAACGACGTGCTCCCCGCCCGGGCGGCGGGGATGCAGACGGCGCTGATCCGGCGCGGCCCATGGGGCTGGATCCAGCAGCACGACCTGGCCGCCGAGCAGGCGACGTTCCGGATCGACTCCCTCGCGGAGCTGCCGGAGCTGATCGCGAAGGCTAACGCTGCAGCGAGCTGAGCGTCGCGGCCCACGAGTAGAGGCGGTCGTCCACGCGCCGGACGGCCGCCGACTCCTGCCAAGGGGCGAGCGCCCGCCGGGCATCGCGGACACGCTCCGCGCCAGTCGCGTACCAGGTGATGTCCAGCTGGTCGAGCGCCTGCTCCAGCAGAGCGCACGCTTCGTCAGGGCGCCGCGCGGCAGCCTCGACGGCGGCCAGGTCCGCGAGCACGACGGTGCGCTGTTTGCCGTCGGTCTCTGGCAGCTCGGCGAGCGTCTGCTCCAGGGTGGTTCGTGCCTGCGGGATCAGGCCGGCCAACAGCTCCGTGTTGCCGCGGAAGGCATGCAGCCTGACTCGCGAGAACCAGGTGAACCAGTCGGGCGCCGGCATGCTGCCGCCTGCCGCGAGCACGTCCTCTGCATGGCGGAGCAGGGCGAGCGCCCCGCGGTGGTCGCCGCAACGAGTCAGGCATTCGGCCTCGACAGCGTCGAGCCATGCCAGCACCTCGACCGCCACGGCCGGTGCACGGCGGGCGTAGGTGCGGGCGGCCTGAATCCGCTCGCGGGCCTCGGGTAGCCGGCCGTCCCAGCCTGGGACGAAAGCGCTGTGAGCGAGGATGGCCGCGCCGAGCAGGCTGTCGTCTGCCTCGCTGGCCGCCTGGAGCGCGCGGACGAGCGTGGCGTCTGCGGCGTCGGGCTGCCGCAGGTCGAAGAACTCGATCCGGCCGAGCAGTAGGAGGCTCTCGCCAAGCGCCGAGGCCAGGACGCGTCGCACGATCCCGGAGGTTTCGCCGAGGAGCGCGGTGCCGAGGCTGGCATGCTCGGCGACGGCGCGGTGAAGGACCGCGGGGCCGACGGAGAGGTAGAGCCGGCGGTGCGCTTCGGTGACTATCGCGTAGTCGGCGCCGACCGTACCGGGCTGGACCGCCCGGCCTGCCGGTCGAGGGAGCGCGCCGCGCAATGCGGTGGGCGACGTCGAGGTCGCCGGCGCCAGGGTGTTCGCGGCCGCTGAGGGACGGACAGTTCGGTCCCATGGCGGTCGGAGCCCGAGGTCCTCAACAGGCTGGCGAAGTACGTGGGTGAGAAGCCGCTGGTAGTCCTCTTGCGGCCAAGGCGGGGTATCGGATTCCCAGCGCCGGACTTGGCGGACGCTGACGACGATCCCTGGCAGGCCGAGGTGGCGGGCGGCGGTGCTGAGGGCCTCGGCGAGCGCCTGCTGGCTGGGGTAGCCGGCTGACTGGCGGGCCGCCTTCAGCGCGAGGTTGGGCACGGTGTCCTCCGCGGGTGCCGATGGTGTCTCAACCCTACGGCGTGACGGGCCTCTTGGGGGACTGCTCGCGCGGATGCTCGGACACTAAGTCCTCAAAGAGTCCTGAAAGAGTCCTCTGTAAGGCCTTCAGGACGTCCGCTCAGGGGACGACGATTACTCCTGTCGCCGACCGGCGCCACCAACCTACCGAGAGTAGGGGACGCCGCCGTGCGCCCAGCACCGACGCCGTTCACCCGGGCCCAACGCGACGGCCGCGCCTGCGTTGGCTGCGAGGGCGAGGACGGCGAGCTGATCGACGCCGGCCACGTCGACTTGCCCGACCTGCCTGGACACGGCTGGGCGGTCGTCGCACACCCCGCCTGCCGCTCTACCGCCCCCGAGGAGGACCCGTGAGCGACCGCACCATCTCATCGCCCGAGCAGCCCGAGGCCGAGACCGGGTCGAGCGGCTACTGCCGCGACTGCGACGACTACGGGGTTGGCACGTACGACGGCATCCGGACCAGCCTCACGGACTGGATCACCGAGCACCGGGGCTGCCGCCTGGCGACCGCGCCCGCGGCCGAGTCTCGGCCGGCCCGCGAGCCCGGCGACATCTGGGCCTGATGCTCCCTGGCCGGCTGTACGGCGGTGCCGCCGGCCAGGGCTACCGCAGTCGCACCCGCCACCGGTCAGCAGGGAGGACCATGTCCGCGGTCTCGACCGGTCGGCCGGTGCTGCTGTACCGGGTGCGCTGGATCAGCCACGCCGGGACCCCACTGGGCAGGCCGAGCTGGTCGCCCTCGTCTGGGGTGACCTGGTGGAGGCTCGCCTCGGCTACGGCCCGAGCCCAGCGTTCCTGCCTCTCGCCCACCCACCAGGTGGTGATGAGGTGGCTGGGTCGGGAGTCCGGGTCGAGGCACTCCTCCCGGCGCCAGCGCAGCCGGGACCGCGGGGCCACGCCGAGCCGGCTGGCGAGGTCGGCGTCTGCCCGGCAGCTGCCGAGCGCGCCCTCGCCGAGGAGGAATGGCCAGTCCCGGTCTGAGTCGAGAAGTGTGCGCACAGCGGGAGGATGCGCCACCCAGAGCCTGGTGCGCTGGGTCCCTTCGAGCTCGCCGGTGCGTCGTAGGGCGGCCATGCCAAGGCGGGCGGCCGCATCCGATACGCCGAGTTCGGCAGCAAGTCGCGCACGCGACGGCAGTTGATGCCCGGGTGGCCATAGGCCGGAGGTGATGCGCCGGCGGATCTCAGAGGCGACGTACTGATACGGCGCGACCGGCGGCATGTGCATCCCTGCGAGGTTCGGTTACCGAGCGTGAACCGTTGTGCAACGGCCATCTCGTCATGCTGGGGATATGTCGGAATCTTGGGCGCCAAGGTGTAGTCATGAGGGCGCTGACCTCGGACGATCAGTGTGCCGCCCGCTCTGCTGATGGATCCGTGCACGTTGCAGGGCGTGGTCACGAAGTGGACGAAGGGGGCCGGAAGGGTAAGCCATTGCATGCAGACGAACGGTGGTAGATCATGTGTTCGATTATGTGGACGCATTGATTCCGTTTGTGGTGACCGAGTGGGCGGGGCGGAGTGGAGTCCCCGTAAACACAGACGGCCGGAGTCGAGCTGAAACCAGGCACCCCCAAGAGGGTGCGGCAGCTCGACTCCGGCTCTTTCAAGCAAGATCAAGTGGGAGAGAGTGGGAGATGATCTACGGGTGCATCTGCTATCTCCTGCCAGCTTCCAGCATCCAGCTGGACGGCTTGTCCGCAGGTCAGCGGCCCTGGCCTCGCAACTTATGCGGCCTTCGGCTGCTGCTGGGTGATGCAGTGGATGCCGCCGCCGTTGGCGAAGATCTCGCGGGCGTCGACGAGTTCGACCGTGCGGCCGGGGTAGGCGCGGCCGAGGACGGCGGCGGCCTCCTGGTCGCGCGGGTCGTCGAAGGCGCAGAGCACCACGGCGCCGTTGGCCACGTAGTGGTTGATGTAGGAGTAGTCGACCGGCTCGCCGTCCTCGTCCAGCAGGACGGTGGGGGCGGGCAGTTCGATGACCTCCAGCTGCCGGCCCCGGGCGTCGGTGGAGGCGCGCAGGATCGCCACCAGCTCCTGGCAGACCTGGTGGTCGGGGTGGGCCGGGTCCGGCTGGACGTGGGCGACCACGACGCCGGGGCGGACGAAGGAGGCGACGATGTCGATGTGGCCGCGGGTGCCGAACTCGTCGTAGTCGCGGGTGAGTCCGCGCGGCAGCCAGATCGCCTTGGTGGTGCCGAGGTGGGCGTGCAGCTCGGCCTCGACCTCCTCGCGGGTCCAGTCGGAGTTGCGCCCCTCGCCGAGCTGCACGGTGTCGGTGACGAGCACGGTGCCCTCGCCGTCGACGTGGATGCCGCCGCCCTCGTTGATCAGGCGGGAGGCGAAGCGCTGAACACCCGTCAACTCGCTGATGTGCTCGGCGATGTGCTGGTCGTTGTCCCAGCGGGCCCAGGACTGCGCGCCCCAGCCGTTGAAGATCCAGTCGGCGGCGGCCAGCGAGCCCTTGCCGTCGATCAGGAAGGACGGGCCGATGTCGCGCATCCAGGCGTCGTCCAGCGGGCGCTCGACGATCTCGACCTCGGGGGCGACGTACTTGCGCGCCTGCTCGGTCTCGCCGGTGTTGACCACCAGCGTCACCGGCTCGTACCGGACGATGGTGTTGGCCACCGCGGCCCAGGCCTCGCGCCCGGCGTGCAGGTGCTCCGGGCTGTCGAAGGTCGGGTTGGTGGTCGGGAACGCCATCCAGGTGCGCTCGTGCGGGTGCCATTCGGCGGGCATCCGGTAGCCGAGCGAGGCGGGGGTGGGGGTCATCTTCGGTTCCTTGGAGAGAAAGTGAGGGCGGGTCAGAGGAAGTAGAGGCGGCTGAGCGAGACGCTGTCGGCGGGCTCGGAGCGCAGCGGCGAGCCGTCCAGCGAGACCAGGCCGGTCTCGGTGACCTGGACGTCGCCGAGGCGGGCGTTGCGGACCATGTCGCGCGGGCCGATGCCGCGCGTGCCGCGCACCGCGACCCGGCGGCGCCTGGTCGGCATCGCGTCCCCGTTGTCCAGCGCCGCCCGGGCGACGAAGGCGACGGAGAGGTCGGCGGCGGTGGCGCCGTGAGCGCCGAACTGGGGGCCGAGGACGAGGGGTTCGCAGCGGTCGGTGGAGGCGTTGGGGTCGCCGACGACGCCGTAGGCGGGGAAGCCGGCCTTGAGGACGAGCTGGGGCTTGGCGCCGAAGTGGTCGGGGCGCCACAGGACGATGTCGGCGAGTTTGCCGATCTCGATGGAGCCGACCTCGTGGGCCAGGCCGTGGGCGATGGCGGGGTTGATGGTGAGTTTGGCGATGTAGCGCAGGACGCGCTCGTTGTCGTCGCCGCCGTCGGTGGTGCCGTAGGAGCCGGTGCCGTCGAGGGGGCCGAGTTCGGCCTTCATCTTGCCGGCCATGGCGAAGGTGCGGCGCACGGTCTCGCCGGCGCGGCCCATGCCCTGGGCGTCGGAGGAGGTGATGCCGATGACGCCGAGGTCGTGCAGGACGTCCTCGGCGCCCATGGTGCCGGCGCGGATGCGGTCGCGGGCCATGGCGGCGTCGCCGGGGAGGTCGACCTTGAGGTCGTGGGCGGAGACGATCATGCCGAAGTGTTCGCCGAGGGCGTCGCGGCCGAAGGGCAGAGTGGGGTTGGTGGAGGAGCCGATGACGTTCTCGACGCCGGCCATCTTGAGGACGTTGGGGACGTGCCCGCCGCCGCAGCCCTCGATGTGGAAGGCGTGGATGGTGCGGCCGTCGAGGACCTTGAGGGTGTCCTCGACGGAGAGGCACTCGTTGAGGCCGTCGGTGTGCAGGGCGACCTGGACGTCGTGGTCCTCGGCGACGCGCAGGGCGGTGTCCAGGGCGCGGGTGTGGGCGCCCATGTCCTCGTGGACCTTGAACCCGGAGGCGCCGCCCTCGGCGAGGGCCTCCACCAGCGGGGCCGGGTCGGAGGAGGAGCCGCGGCCGAGGAAGCCGATGTTGACCGGCCAGGCGTCGAAGGCGTTGAAGGCGTGCCGCAGCGCCCAGGGCGAGTTGACCCCGACGCCCCAGACCGGGCCGAACTCCTGGCCGATGACCGTGGTGACGCCGGAGGCGAGCGAGGCCTCCATGATGCGGGGCGAGAGCAGGTGGACGTGGGTGTCGACGGCGCCGGCGGTGGCGATCATGCCCTCGCCGGAGACGATCGTCGTCCCGGTGCCGACGACCACGTCCACACCGTCCAGGGTGTCCGGGTTGCCGGCCCGGCCGATGGAGGCGATCCGGCCGTCGATCAGGCCGATCGAGGTCTTGCGGATGCCCTGGACCGCGTCGATCACCAGGACGTTGCTGATCACCACGTCGCAGGTGTCGCGGACGGCGGCGGCCTTGAGGTGCAGGCCGTCCCGGGCGGTCTTGCCGAAGCCCGCCAGGAACTCCTCGCCGGGCGCCTGCGAGTCGGACTCGACCCGGACGATCAGGCCGCTGTCGCCGAGCCGGACCCGGTCCCCGGCGCGCGGGCCGTGCACCGAGATGTAGTCGTGCGGGGTGATGGAGCTCACGATTCCACCTCGGCGTCGTCGAAGCCGGTCAGGTAGCCGGTCGCGCGGGCCTTGGCCAGGGCGGCCTCCTTGGCGCCGGGCGCGTCCAGCGGGCCGTCCACCAGACCGGCGAAGCCGATCGCGACCCGGGTGCCGCCGATCGGTACCAGGCCGACCTCGACGGTGGCGCCCGGGTCGAAGCGCACCGAGGAGCCGGCCGGCACCGCGAGGTGGGTGCCGTAGGCGGCGGCGCGGTCGAAGGCCAGGCGCGGGTTGGCCTCGAAGAAGTGGAAGTGCGAGGTGACCGAGATCGGCACCTCGGAGGTGTTGTGGACGGGGAGCACCACCGTCTCCTCGATCGGGTCGTAGCCCGTGCCGGCGCCGAGCAGCGCGCCGCCGGGGGCGTCGTCGCCGAGCGAGCCGGCCCCCTTGAACGGGTCGTTCACCACGGCCAGCCGGGTGCCGTCGTCGAAGACCGCCTCGACCTGGACGACGGTGACGACGTCCGGGACGCCGGGGAGCACGTCGTCGGCGGTGAGCACGCTGCGGCCGGCCTCGACGGCCTCGGCGAGGCGCCGGCCGTCGCGGGCGGCCTCGCAGACGGTGTCGGCGATCAGGGCGTGCGCCTCGGGGATGTTGAGGCGTACGCCTCGGGCGCGCCGGGCGCGGGCCAGCTCGGCTGCCGTGAAGATCAGCAGCCGGTCCCGCTCGGTGGGGGTCAGTCGCACGGTTCCTCGCTCGCGGTCGCCGGGGGGTGCCGGTGGGTGCCGGTGGGCCGGGGATGAAGTTAGAACGGCGTTCAAACGTCTCGGGTCATTGAACCCGGACCCGGGCGCTCTGTCCAGCGTTGCCCGAAAACGGCTCGTACGCATCGCAAACCTGTCCGGTGCGGGCAGTTGGATCACGAGGACCGCGCCGTGCCCCTTTCACCCCAGGTGATCGGACGCACACTGTTCCAAACGCCGAAAGCTGGGCATGAGGATGGTGGTCAGAACGAGGCGGCCACCCGACCGGCGGGGGATCCGGCAGCGGGTGCCCGGATTGAGGGCGGGGGCATGTGGTGATGGACGGTCAGTCGCGATTCCCGCGGCAGCGGACGGGCTCGGGGGATGCCTTCCGGTCCAGGCCCCAGGGCGGCGCACCGGGTGCGTCCGGGGTCACCGGCACGTCGGGCCAGGCGCTGCCGAGCACTCCGGCGCCGGGCTGTGCCCTGCACCGCCGGCTGCACCTGGCGGTCGACGCGGCCGATCTGGTCGCGGTCGGCGCGGTCCGGCGGCGGCTGCGCTCCGCGCTCGGCCACTGGGGGGTGCCCGAGCTGGCCGACACGGCCGAGCTGCTCTCCTCCGAGCTGGTCACCAACGCACTGCTGCACACCGGTCAGGGCGCGGTCTTCGACGCGGTGCTCACGGCGGACCTGCGGCTGCGGATCGAGGTCCAGGACGGCGTCACCCGGCTGCCCGGCCGCCGCCGGGACCCGGACGCCGAGTACGCCACCTCGGGGCGCGGGCTGATGCTGGTCGAGGCGCTGGCGGACTCCTGGGGCGTGCAGCTGCGCGGGGACGGCAAGGTCACCTGGTTCGAGCTGGTCACCGCCTGATCGCCGCCCGTCCCCTGTCCCGCATCCTCCGCGGCCCCCGCGGCCCCCGCGGCCCCTGTCGTCCCGCACCCGTCCCGCACCCGTCCGTCGCGCGGCGGTCGCCGTCCCGGCCGTCGCCGCCGTCGCCCGGTGGCCCCGGCGCCACCCGTTCGGCGCAGTCCCCGGACGCCGGCCGGCCGGACCCCCGGACCGGCGGGACCAGGTCGTTCGCCGCCGAACGGTACCCCTGGGCGAAGGCCGAGCCGAATATTCCCGGCCCGGTGCCATTGCCGCTCGGCCGAACATTGGCCAGGATGGTGGGAATGTGTGTCCACGTGCGGCAAACAGCGGGGAGACCACACCTCGACTGACAACCGCCCGGCGGCACGGTCCGATCGAGCACCACCCACTCACACTGCCACGCGGCCAGGCCGGACAGTCGGCGCGGCCCGTCACGGCAGCGGCAGGAGCAGCATGCCCACTGAGCCCGAGTCACCGGGGCCGGCGCTTCCTCCCGGCCAGTCCACGGCCGGGTCGGGGCGGGCGAGACCACCCGCCCAGGCGGTGCGCAGGCACGCGCTGCGGACGGCACCCGGACTGGCCGCAGGCCGGCTGGCGCCGATGCTCTCGGGTGGCCTGCCCGTCGCCTCGGGGGACTCCACGCCGGACTGGCTGGAGCCCGCGATGGCCGCCAACGGCATCGGCTCCTTCGACTGGGACATCCGCCGCGACGTCCTGGAGGGCGACCAGCGGGCCTGCGCGATCATGGGCCTGGACAACGCCGAACGGGACCGTTTCGACCGCACCTCCGCCTCCTTCCTGGCCCTGCTGCACCCCGAGGACGCGCCCGTGGTGCGCCGCCGGGTCGAGCGCGCGGTCGCCGAGCTCGGCCAGTGCGGCGCCTACTACCGCACCGTCGGACCGAGCGGGGCCATGCGCGCCGTGCGGTTCCGCGGCCGGGTCCTCGCGGACGCCTTCGGCCGGGCCTCGCGGATGGTCGGCTTCATCTGGGACGCCACCGTCGAGCTGCGCAAGCGCGACCGCGCCGACCGGATGGCCCTGCTGCGGGAGGAGCGCTCGCGGTTCATCAAGGAGGCCGCCCGCGCGCTCTCCGAGGCCGTCACCGTCCGTGACGTGGCGCGGGTCTTCACCGAGCTCCCGCTGCCCGGGCTGCCGCCGGACGGGCTGGTGCTGGCCTCCTTCGAGTCCGGCCGGGTGCAGATCCTCGGCGCCTCCGGCTACCGGCCGGAGGAGCTCTCCTTCTGGGACCGCTCGGTGCTGCCCACCGACCACCCGGCGGCCGAGGCGCTGCGCAACCGGGCGCCGGTCTTCATCGCCAGCCGCGAGGAGTTCCTGGAGCGCTACGCGAAGGTGTGGACGCCGACCAGCCGGACCGGCCGCAGCTCCTGGGCGTTCCTGCCGCTGGTCGCCAGCGGCCGGCCGATCGGCGTCTGCCTGGTCAGCTTCGACGACGACCGCCAGCTGGACGCCGACGAGCGCACCCTGCTGTCGACCCTCGGCGGCCTGGTCGCCCAGTCGCTGGCCCGGGCCCGGCTGCACGACGCCGAGCACGAGCTGGCGGCCGGCCTGCAGCGGGTGATGCTGCCGCGCACCGTGCCGTCGGTGCCCGGCGTGACCACCGCCGTCCGGTACCTGGCGGCCGGCTCCGGTCTGCAGATCGGCGGTGACTGGTACGACGTCGTCCCGTTGCCCGGCGGGCACGTCGGGCTGGTGATCGGCGACGTCCAGGGGCACGACGTGCACGCCGCCGGGATCATGGGCCAGCTGCGGATCGCGCTGCGCGCGTACGCGGCCGAGGGCCACCCGCCGGCGGCCGTGATGGCCCGCGCCTCCCGCTTCCTCGCGGACCTGGACACCGACCACTTCGCCACCTGCACCTACGCCGAGGTCAACGTCGACTACGGCGTGGTCTACGCCGTCCGGGCCGGCCACCTCGACCCGGTGGTCCGCCGGGCCGACGGCACCGCCGCCGTGGTCCAGGTCGCCGGCGGCCTGCCGCTGGGCATCGCCCCGGACGAGGAGTACCGGGTCACCCGGTTCAGCCTGGACCCGGGCGAGACGGTGCTGCTCTGCACCGACGGCCTGGTCGAGGCGCGCGGCATGGACCTCGACGACGGCATCGCCCGGCTGACCGAGGTGCTCGCCGGACCGCTCGCCGACCGCGAGGAGGGCCGGGTCGACCCGCTGGAGGAGCTGGCCGACCGGATCTCCTCCCAGGTCGCCGACTCCAGCGAGCGCGAGGACGACATAGCGCTCCTGCTGCTGCGCTGGGACGGGCCGGAGGGCGGCCTGGCCGCCCAGCAGCTGCGCCGCCGGATCGGGCAGGCCGACCTCGCCCGGATCTCCGAGGTGCGGGCCGAGCTGCGCGACGCGCTGCGCCGCTGGGGCGTGGCCGAGCTGGTGGACACCGCCGAGCTGCTCGCCTCCGAGCTGGTCACCAACGCGATCCGGCACACCGACCGGGACGCCATGTTCACCGCCCGGCTCTACCGCGAGTCGGTGGCGGACGGCGGCCGGGCCCGGCTGCGGGTCGAGGTGGAGGACGAGTCCGACCTCTGGCCGACCCGCCGGACGCCGGGGGAGCAGGCCTCCTCCGGGCGCGGGCTGATGCTGGTCGAGGCGCTGGCGGACGGCTGGGGCGTGGAGCCGCGCGGCTCGGGCAAACGGATGTGGTTCGAGCTCACCGCCACGCCGGCGGCCTGACCGGTCGGCGGCGGTCCTGCGGTGGGTCCGACCGGTGTCGGTCCGTCCACGACAACGCCTTCGGCACGGCCCTGCTCGACAAGGTCGCAGCAGGCGCCGGTGGCACCGTGAAGAAGGCCCTGGTGGACCAGGGGTT